>JAEXCG010000132.1 GCA_023402355.1 Bacillota bacterium
GCGCAAAGGTCGGGCACAGCGTCAGCGCCGCCGCCGCGCAGAGGGCGGACAGCAGCGTCCCCCAACGCAGGAACTCGAGGCCGAAGAAGGCGCAGGTGCACAGCGCCGCCACGCCGACGCCCGCCACCGCCCGATTGCGGCTCCTGCCGCGCGCAAGGGCGCAGAAGAAGCCCGTCAGCAGCAAAAAGACGATTTCGTACGCAGGGCGCCCCAGCAGGGCCAGCGCGAGCCCCACCGCGCCGCCGCATGCGACGCCCGCTACGCCGCCCCCTGCATAGGCGCAGGCGCCCGTGAGCGCGACGGACAGCACGCGCACGAGAAAGCCGCCCGCCGTTCCCAGGCCGTTTATTCCAGCCAGCAGGCAGATGGAGAGCACCAGCATGCACAGGCAGTCGTCCGCCGCACCGGCGCTCCCCCGCCCCTGAATCATCAGAATGATGCGCGTAAACACGGGCGTCAGCGCGAGCACGCCGACGCCGAGCTCCACGCACTGTAAGACGGCGGTAAACGTGTCGCTCTGCACGCAGAGCGTCGGCAGCGCGGCTGCGAAGGCCGACAGCGCGTAAAGCCAGCAGTGCCATTTGGGCTTGAAACAGCGACGCGCCACGGGCATCATGAGCGATATGACGATGCACTCCGGCAGCTGCCAGCCTTGCATCATGACGCCGCGGAAAACGCCCGTGAGCGCGCCCGCGATGATGCCCGCCGCGCCCCAGGCCGCCGCCTCGTCAAAGGCCAGCAGCGCCGCGAAAAACGCCGGAGCCGCCGGCATGCTGCCGAACGGAAACATGGCGAAGGAGGACAGCAGCGTGCAGGCAAAGAAAAACAGCGAATGCAGCGGTTCGATCCGCACCTGGCGGCGCTCCTTCGAAGCGCTGTGCGCGGTATGCCGCCGCCGTCCGTCCTGGCGCTTTTCACGCCTGCCCGTGCTTGTCCCCACTTCAAGCCTGCATACCCTTTTCTGCGCCATACACAAAACTCCCGCTCTATCCGTTTACGCCCTATTATAGTGCGTGCCGAACGGCGGACTTGTCGTACCTGTACGCGAAATTGCGCGCGAATCCGACGCCAAAGGACGTTCGCTGTGCGAATACGCAAAATCCCCGTCCATCGCGTGGACGGGGACGCAGCGTGTCGACAAAGTGGCAAAGGCCACTTTGTCGAGATTACGGGTGATTTTTTCGCTCCGCAAAACTGCGTTTTGCTGCGGAAAAAACCCCGCCCGCCCGGCAAAGCCGGGCGATACGATTGCAGTCTTGCAGACGGCTTAGGCTTTGTCTGTCTTCGATGGGTTTGTCATCAGTCTGAATCCCCGTCCATCGCGTAGACGGGGACGGGGTGTCATGAGGCGCTGCGCGCGTCGATTTCCGACGCCACGCGCTCCCGAAGATTCAGCAGAAACGCCGGTTCCTTCGGATAATCCGCAAAGGTGAGCCTGCGCATGCCGGAAAGGTCGAAGATCAGCTCCTCGACAAACGCTCTTCCGGCGAGCGATTCCAACTGGAGTAACGCCCGAAGGTCGAAGAGCGCGTCCGCCTGCACCTCCGCGCGGATCGAGGAGAGCGGCTGTCCGTCCGGCCCCGGATAGACCAGATAGGGATCGCCGGAGGGGAACGCGTGCCCTGCGTGCGTCACGCGGTACGGGTCGATCGGGCGCAGGGAGTACTGCGCGTTGTAGAAATTATACCCCCAGTGCAGGAAGCCTTCGATGCGGTACAGGTACAGCAGCACGCCCAGGATGCGGTTGCGGCTGCTCGGCATCGCGTAAAACCGGTTCGGAACGTCCTTGCACTGGCCGCAGCAATAGTAGGCCCAAAGCCCCGGAACGCGCGCTTTGACGAAGGGCTCGATGTGGTCTACGGCGACGACGGGATGCTCGACAAGCCCTTCACGGTAGAAACGAAGGTCGCTCAGCGCGTCCACGACCCGGCAGCCCTTCAGCAGGTCGACGGCCTGCTCACGCGCCGCGCGGTACTGGTCTGCGTGGGCGGCCGAGGGCTCGTCGGAAATGTGGTAGATGACGTGCTCGTCGTCATACCCCAGCGAAGCCAGGGCGCGACGCAGCGCGGGCAAAAACGCCTCCAAAAACGCGCGATACAGGGGGCTCGCGGCGGGCACGTCCCACCCGAACTTCCGGCGCAGCGTCCCTTCCTCGCATACGTAGATGTTCGGCGTCGCCGCCGCGCCCCATTGGGTGAAGAGGTGCGCTATTTCGAGCGTATCGACGCCGTTTTTCTTGCAGATTTCCGCCCAGCGCGCGAGCCTTGAAAAGTCAAAGCGATACACGCCGTCTTTGAGCTCGACGTCGACCAACTGCACGCACAGCCGCTCGTGCCCGACCGCGGTGTCCAGCGGCGGGGTGAAAACGGGCGTCAGCAGCACGTTGACGCCATGCTCCCTCGCCGCCGCGCAGACGAAGCGCTCGACAATTTCCCAGTGCGCCTCGCCGTAGACCTCAACGCCGTAGTACTGCGCCAGGCAGTCCGCGTGAAACCACTCGGTATGCAAAAGCTTCTGCGGCGCAAGCGGCGCGCGCGCCACCCGCAGCGTAAAGCGCAGGACGCATGCCTGCCGCGCGCCCTCGGGGCGCTTTACGCGTGCTCCGTTCGGGGCGACGTGATCATCCGCCGGGGCAACGGCCAACTCCACCGGATAATCCCCCGGCCTTGCGTCCTCCGGCACGTCGAACGTCAGCCACAGGCTTTGGTACTGCCGGGGCAGCGGTACGATCTCGCCCGCTTCGAGCGGCGAGAGCAAATCCGGGTACAGGCCGGGCTGATCCCGTAGGTAGTATGCGTCGCGCCGTTCATAGCACGGAAAGTCCGACGGCAGACATTCCACCTGCCGCATTCTCGGCGGCTGGGGCGCTCCCGAGACCTCCACCCTGAACCGCCAGGGCGCCGCCCCCGCCTGCGCATGGAAAACGAGCTGCACGCCCGCGCGCGTTCCGCGCCACGCCGTGCACACCGTCCCTTCCGAAAGCGCGTCGGGCCTTTGATCTGGAAACACCTTTTCCAGCGAGGACGCGAGAAAAAACGTGTAAGGCTCCATCCCCTTCTCCTCCTGCTTTCCGGTCCGCAAGCGGCCGGTCGTCTATGCGCCATGTACGCCCATTATAGCATGGGAACGGCGGGAACAAAAGGAAGCGGACCCTAAAAAGTACCCTTTTTCGCGCGGGCACGAAAAAACGACGGGCTTTCGCTCCGCCGTGTGATATCGCTACGACCTCGTCTGCGGCATGTGCTTTAAATGCTTCATGACCATCTGCGCGATGACGCCGGTCAGCACGCCTGTGACCACGCCGACCACCAGCAGGATGGGCAGATACGTGGTAAACAGCTCCGGCAGGTTCAGCTGAAGCGCCGCGACGAGAATCTGGCCGACGTTGTGAAACGCCGCGCCGACGACGCTCGTTCCGATGACGCTGACCCCCTTGATGCGCCGGACGAGCAGCATCATCAGAACGCTGAGCAGGCCGCCCATAAAGCTGTACGTCATCATCTGCGGGTTGCCGAACATGAAGCCCGTAATCAGGACCTTGAGCACCATCAGAATCAGCGTCTGCCCGATTCCCATCATGTAGACGGAATACAGGAGCACCGAGTTCGCCAAGCCCAGCTTGATGCCGGGCACCGGAATGGGGATCGGAATCTGGATAGCGCTGTCAAAGTAACCCAGGATCACCATCAGCGCGGTCAGCAGGCCCGAAAGCGCCACGCGCCTCGTCCGCTCGCTCATGGAGCCGCCTCCTCGCCCGTAACGAGCCGGAGGACCACCTGATTGGGCAGGCACACGATGAGGTTCCCCAAGATCCGGTTCGTCTCGATGTAGTTGATCGGAATTTCGTCCTGATAGACGCAGTCCTGATTTTCGCAGGTGGAGGAATGCATCTTGACGCTCTTCGGCGTGATGCTGACGACGTTGACCGCCCCGTTTTCCTGTTTGACCGTGATTTCCTTGTCCATATCCATGGGGATGGGATCGCCCCAGCGCTTGCCGTTCACTTCGATAACGACGTAGTTGTCCGTCTGGACGCGCTGCGGCACAGGCGGCCCCACCGCTGCGGCCGCGGGTTCTGCCGTCGCCGGGGGCGTCTCCCTTTGCGCGTCCGCCGTTTCATCCGGCGTATCAGCCGTCCGGGGTGCGTCCGTCGCATTCGGCGCGGCTGTCTCCACGGGGCCCGTGGGCTCGACGCGCCCGGCGTTCGCCGGAATCGTCACCTTTTCGGCCGGTTTGCTCTGCGTGTAGGCGTACGCGCCCAACGCCGCGACGAGCACCAGGACGATGATCAGCAAGTCCCTCTTTTTCATCATACCTTACTGCCCTTCGCCCCGTACCTCTTCAAAACCCACGCCGTTCGCGCCGTCCGACCACAGGCGCTCCAGCTGATAATACGCGCGATCCTGCTCGTGGAAGATGTGAATCATCAGGCTGCCGTAGTCCAGCACGATCCACCGGCCGTCCCCCACGCCCTCCTTGCGCCGCGGGTCGAAGCCCTGTTCATAGAGCTTCTCCTCCACGTGCTCGCACAGCGCCTTCACCTGCGGCACGGAGCGCCCGGAGCAGATCAGCATGTAATCGGTGATGACCGTCATCTCGTGCACGTCCAGCAGCATGATGTCCTGCGCCTTTTTTTCGTCCAGCAGCCTCGCCGCGAAAATGGCCATTTGTTTATTGCTCAGCATTTCTGTTCCTCCTGTAAAGGTTCTGTCAGCGCCAGCAGCGCTTTTTTCGTATCGGGATGCAGCGCCTGGCGGCTTTCGCTCACATAACCGGCGCTTTGAGATAAGGCCAGGCGCATGGCGCCGTCGAGATCCGATTCGCACAGGGCGCGCACGTCCGAAAGGCCCGGGTATTCCTTGCGCCCCGGCTCGACCATGTCCGCCAGGTAGATGATCTTGTCCAAGTCGGACATGCCCGCGCAGCCCGTCGTGTGGTAACGAATGGCGTGCAGCACCTCGGGGTCGTCCACGCCGTACTCCGCGCGCGCGCGCGCTACCCCCGCGGGGCCGTGCATCAGCGCGCGAGAGGCGCGCATCTCCCCGTCCACCGTCTGCGCTACGCTATCATTCTGTACGTACGCGTTCATTTCCTGCAAGGAACAGCATTTTGCGCAGTCGTGCAGCAGCCCGGCGAGCGAGGCCTTTTGCTCGTCCACCCCGAACGCCCGCGCCATCCGAACGGCCGTCTCCTCGACGCCCAGCGTGTGACTGTAGCGCTGCGGGTCCAGCGTCTTTTTCAGCTTTTTCAGCATTTCGATTCGCGTCATCGCCCTGCCCTCCGTCACGCGCCGTACAGAGCGTGGTTTCGTATGTACGCGGCGACCCTCGCCGTGACGGCCTTCTCCAGCGGCCCCTTTTGCGCAGCAAGAGCACGCACCATGGTCGCCGAGATGTCCAGCGCCGGCATGTCGAGCCAAAACATGGCCGCACCCCTTTGGCGCATGGTGTCCATGCATGAGATCACTTCCTCCGATCCGTACCCGGGCCGTCCGCACACGATAAAGCGGGTGAGCGACAGCACCTCGTCCACGTGCCGCCAGGTATGCAGATCCAGCAGCGTATCCGCGCCGATCAGATAATACAGGAAAGCGTCCGGCATGCGCTTTCGCAGGATGCGCAGCGTATCGACCGTGTAAATCACGCCGTCCCGCGTGACCTCCAGGTCGCAGGCCTTGAGCCTCGCATCCTCGAGCGCCGCCAGGCGCACCATTTCCAGCCGGTCGCGCTTGTCCGCCAGCCCCTCCCGCTTGTGCGGCGGGTTACCGGTCGGAAGCAAGAGCATCTCCTGAAGCGAGAAAGCGTCCAGCGCGCGCAGAGCCATGGCGATGTGGCCCCTGTGTATCGGGTTAAAGCTGCCGCCAAACACGCCGATTTTCTGCACGCCGCGCCCTCCTTCAAGAATGGTAACAGCAGATATTATACCCGATTTACGGGCGAACGGGAAGAGAAAAATTCGCATACGTCCTCAACGCCCCGGGAACAGGAACGCCCGCAGCGCTTCTACCGTCTCAAAGTAAAAATCGCAGTGCGCGCGCATGAAGCGCTCGATTCGATCCACCCGTCCAAACCAGCCGGCGCAGGCGAAGGCCACGCCGCACGCGCGGGCCATGTCAAAGCCGGGCTTGAGGTCATCCACGACGAGCAGTTCGTCGGGCGATAAGTCATAGCGCGCCATGATCGCCCGGAGCGGATATGGATCGGGCTTGCGCCTGCCCTCCCCCTGCTCCCAGCCGAAGACCGCGTCCGGCGCGATGCAGCCGTTTTCCCGGTAATCGCGCAGGATGTTGTCGGCGTAGGAGTGCGACACCACGCAGACGAGCCCGCCCGCTTCCTTTTGCAGGCGCACGAGCTCCTCAATGCCGCCATAAAACCGCGGAATTTTGTCTTCCGCGTGCCGCCGCCAGTTTTGAAGCTGGAACGCCATTTCCTCTTCCGAAAATCCCAGCGTTTCATAACAAAAAGCGCTAAAGCCCGGCTCAAAGCTCGCCAGCAGAAATTCCTCCAGCGTCAGGCGCATGCCCGGCCTCAGGACGGAAAGGCAGTCGACGAAGGCGGGATAATGGATGTCGGGCGTGCTCATCGCCACCGTGTCGTCGTGGTCGAGCACCAGGCACTTGTACTTCATCGTCGTTCCTCCCGCAGCCGTCTCAATTAGAAAAGCTTCCGCCGCTCCCACCGCCGCATCCGCCGCCGGAGGCGGAAAAGCCGCCGCCGCTTCCGGAAGCGCTCGCGTCCGCGGCGGGCTGCCACTTCGACGCCGTGCGCATCGAATCCCCCAGGTCATGCAAGCTGCCGTTCATCGTGGAGGAATACAGGGCGTAGCCGTACCACGGGTTTATGCCCTCCCCAAAGGATTCCGCTTTCATTTCCGGGTAGTGCAGCGCAAGCGCCTCGAGCAGCCGCTCGTCCCTGCCCATGGCCGTGGCGTAGACGACCCACTGCCTCCACACGTTCCCGTCGGACGGCTCCGCCTCCTTTCCGAGCACGAAAGCGTCCAGATAGCGCCCGAACGCGCTCCAGCCGGCCAACGCATCTTCGCCCTCCTGGCTGAGACGGATGCCGGGCGCACCCCACCGTAGGACGATGAAGAAGAGCGCCGTCGCAAGCAGCAGGCCCGTCAGGTACATTTCCACGGAGGTCAGCAGCGTAACCCCGACGCATAGGAGGAAAGCCAGCGCGGCGCTCAGCCCCGCCAGCACGAACCCGTTCTGGTTCCAGCGGGGCCTTTCGGTCAGCGACCGCAGCTCCGTCTCGACCGGCGCAAAGAACGCGTCCAGCTTTTTCTTCGCCTCCTCCGGCTTCTCTTCCATGCGGGCCTTGATCTCCTGCATCGACAGGCGCGTCTTTTCCTGCGCCGCCCACATGAGCAGATCGAGCATCGCCTGTTCGTGCGGCAAAAGCCCCGTTTCGGCCTTGACGAGCGACAGGTAGACCTGATCCGCTTCGTTCTCGATCCGGACGCAGCCCTTGCGGTTCAGCTCCATCAGCGTCGCCGTCAAAATCTGCCCAGAAACGTCCGTTCGGTCGTAAAAATGGCACAGCAGACCCACGAGCGCCGGAGAGCGCCCGTCGGGCAGGGCGTACAGATATTCCGGTTCGTTTGCGGCGTCGTGCCTCCAGGCGGAGCGCACGCGCTCGCCGCCCGTCGCGTAGCCGCCCCGTCCGATAGCGCCCGAACGCTTGAGCATCCAGGCCAGGCCCAGGCAAAGCGCGCCTGCGGCCGCCAGGGCGCAAAGCCGGATCGTCAGGGCGTGCCTGCGGAAATTCGCCCGCTCCGCGAGGCGAGATTCCTGCGCGAGAATCGTCTCCATCCCGTTTCCGTCCATCCGATAGCCGCCGGTAAACCACTCGGGCGGCATGGCGACGCGAACGTCCAGCGGTTCATCGTCCGGCACGCCGCCGACGCTCAACGACGCGTGATTCACGTCGTCCTTTGCGACGCTGCCGTTCAGGGGACCGTGCGCCCAGATGTGATAATCCGAGAGCTCCGCCCCCTCCGCGTACGGCAGCGTCAGGGAAGCCCTCACCTCCCCCGTACGGGAGACCTCGCTTTCGCCCGTCAGGTTCCACGCAAATTCCGCGGCGTCGTCGTAAAGAAGCACCGCGTTTTGAATCGTGTAGCCGATTTCGACCGTGCGCGCCTCGTTTTCGCTGCGGTGGTACACCTCCACCACCGTGCCGCGCTCGTCCTCGTAGACCGCGGCATGGCCCTCCGGCCTGTCCTCGTCGGACGCGTTCAGGAGCGCACACGGCTCACCGTCCACGCTCACGCGAAAGTCCGTCAGCGCATAGCGCTGCGAGGGAAGGTACACGCGCCCATACCGTGAAAACTCGCCCTCCCCGCTGAACTCCACTTCCCAGCGCTCCGAAACGATCGCGCTTCCGTCCTCCTCGATCTCGATCTGGAAGTCCGCCGCGCGCTGATAGGTCGTCCTGTCCTCCGCTCCGGCGCCGAAAGCGACTCCGAGCAGCCAAAAAAGCAGGCAGCCGATGAGTATCCTTTTTTTCACGTGGGTACGCCTCCTTCCGCTTCAGTTATCCTCATTATTGACGATGGCGTGCTTTGCGTCAATCCCTGTAAGCGCGTTTTCTGCTGACAGTATCTTCCGTCTTGATCCGCCAGCTTCGGGTAAAAGAGCCGCCCTGCCGTCCGGCAAAGCGGCCCGATTCCCATGATTACGCGCCGACCTCGATGATTTCGACGCCCTCCAGCGCGGCCGCGATCAGCGCCTCGCTCTCCAGCGCCTCCTCCGCCTTGCGGATGAGCTCGGCCTTGGGGTGCGTCGTCGGGTGCTTGGGCGTAAAGATCGTGCAGCAATCCTCGTAAGGAAGCGATGAGGTTTCGTAGGTCCCGATCTTTTCCGCGCGCTCCACGATCTCGATCTTGTCAAACCCGATGCAGGGGCGGAACACGGGCATGTCGACCACCTCGTCCGTGCAGCCCAGCGCCTCCATGGTCTGGCTGGCGACCTGACCGACGCTCTCGCCCGTGATGAGCGCCTGCGCGCCGTCCATGCGCGCCACGCGCTCCGCGATGCGCATCATAAAGCGCCGCATGATCAGCGTCGTGTAGTTTTCCGGGCACTTCTGATGGATGTCCATCTGAATCTGCGTAAAGGGCACCACGTACAGCTTGATCTTGCCGCAGTATTCGCTCAGAATGCGCGCCAGCTCCACGACCTTTTCCTTGGCGCGCTCGCTCGTATAGGGGAAGGAATGGTAGTGCACGCAGCAAAGCTCCACTCCGCGCCTTGCGATCATGAAGCCCGCGACCGGACTGTCGATGCCGCCGGAGAGCAGCAGGCATGCGCGGCCGTTCGTGCCCATGGGCATGCCGTTCACAGCGGGTATGCAGCGCACGTACAAATACGCCTTGTCGCGAATTTCCACGCTCAGCACGTGGTCGGGCCGGTGTACGTCCACGCTGAGCCCGGGCAGGTTCTTGAGCACGCAGCCGCCCACCTGATGGTTGATCGCGGGCGAATCGAGCGGGTAATGCTTGTCGGAACGGCGCGCGTTCACCTTGAACGTGCCCGTGAGCGGGCGCATGAGCTCGACCGCCTCCCGGCAGACCGCCTCGAAGTCGTCCTTCTCCATCTCGACAGCCGGGCAGACCGAATGCACGCCGAAGACCTTCGTCACGCGGCGGATGCACTCGTCCATGTCCTCGGCGTCGGAGACGAAGATGCGGCTGTCCGAGATCCAGACGTTGCCGCCGATCTCCCGCACCGCGTTTTTCACGGCGTTGACCAGCGTGCGCAGGAAATAGGGGCGGTTTTGCCCCTTTAAGTGGACCTCGCCGTAACGGACGAGCAAAAGTTCTCTCATCGATCAATGCCTCCTAAACAGTTTGAGCTGCGCGTGCGCCGCGATGGCCGCGTCCGCCGCGCGCTCGATCTCCTGCGGGGTGTTCATGGGCGAGAGGCTGAAGCGGATCGCCCCCTCGGCCTGCGCGGGCGTAAGGCCCATGGCCCGAAGCCCCGTGCTGACCTTCTGCTTATGGCTGGAACAGGCCGAACCTGTGGATACGTAAATTTGCTGCGCCTCCAGCGCGTGCAGCAGCACCTCGCCGCGCACGTCCGGGAACGAAATGTTCAGGATGTGCGGCGCGGCGTCCGCCTCGCCCGGAAGCGGCCCGTTTACCCGCGCGCCGGGGATGCCTTCGAGGATGCGCTCCGCCAGCGCCCGTTTCATCTCCCCAAGACGCGCCTGCGGCGCCTCAAGCCCCATGAACGTCTCCACCGCGGCGCCGAGCCCTGCGATACCCGGCGTGTTGTAGGTGCCAGAGCGCAAGCCGTTTTCCTGCCCGCCGCCGAGCATGTGCGGCGCAAGGCGCGTTCCCCTGCGCACGACCAGCGCGCCCACGCCCTTGGGGCCGTGGATTTTGTGGCCGCTGATCGTGTACAGGTCCACGCCCAGCCTGCTCACGGAAAAGGGCGCGCGCAAAAAACCCTGTACGCCGTCCACGTGCAGCCTGGCCTGCGGGCAAAGGCGCGTCATGCATTCGCGAAGCTCGCCGATGGGCTGCACCGCGCCGGTCTCGTTGTTGACCTGCATCACGCTCACCAGCGCCGTGTCCTTCGTGAGCAGATTCTCTGCGGCCTCAAGGTTCAGGACGCCGCGCGGCGTCACGGGCAAAACCTCCACGTCGTGCCCCATCTCGCGCACGCGCTCCATTGCCTGAATCACCGCCGGGTGCTCCACCGCGCTGTACAAAAAGCGCATCGGCCTGCGGCAAAGCTGCGCCGTACCCAGGATGGCGAGGTTGTCGCCCTCCGTGCCGCCGCTCGTGAACACGACCTCGTCCTCCCGCGCGCCCACCGCGCGGGCGATGCGCGCACGCACGTCGCGCATCCTCTTTTCCGCCTCCACCGCAGGCTTATAGGCCGCGGAGGCGTTGTAAAACGAGGCGCGCATATTTTCCTCCACCGCCGCGATCACCTCGCTGAACGGCCGGGTCGTCGCGCTGTTGTCCAAGTAAATTTCCATTGTTTCCTCCGATGAAAAGCCTCCGGCGGTGCAGCCGGAGGCGTCAGAATGATCGAATCGGCCCGCCCGTCAGCCCTGAAACGCGCCGTGCGCCGCGTACTGCCGGATCAGATCGGCCATTTCCTTGGAGGGTTCGATGACGATGATGCGCTTGCTGCCTTCCTTCACGAAATAGAAGTAAAACAGATTGGAATCGCGGTTGAGGAACCAGTTGTCCTTGCGCACGCCCGGCATGCTGACGTAGCGCTGAAAGCTCGGGCCTGCCACCCACCCGCAGGCGTCCACATTCTTGATGCGCATGCTGCCCAGTTCCTTGCGCTTGTTGTTGCCGTACACGCGGGCGAAGTCCATCTCGCCGTTGGTGAACGTGTATTCATATTCCGTGCGCAGAACGTCCTTCTTAAAGAACAGCATCACCGCGATGCCGCCGGTCGCCAGCATCGTCACGATGGCCATGATGTTGAAGTTCAGCACCATGATCGTGCTTTGCAGAAGCATCAGCGCCACCAGGCCGAATACAACGATCAAAACCCATGCCATCACGTAGAGCAGGTCGTTTAGAATGCGGTTGCGGCGCACGACGACCTCTTCTCTGAAATTGTCCATAACCATCCTCCATTGCTTACAGCCATATGTCTATAGTATAACACGAAAGAACCGGATGGGCTAGTATTCTCTCCGACTTTTCGTTGACCCGGTTCAAAATTCTCGCGGCGGCAGGATTTTGGCCTCGCGATTGCGAATAAAAACCATTTACGATTCCTCTTCGACGTATAGAGATAATTTGGAGGTTGAACGCCCATGAAATGTCCGTCCTGCGGATATTGGAATAAAGCGGATTTTCCCAGGTGTTTCAAATGCGGGGCGCCGCTGCCCAAAAGCGCCCCGGAGGACGCCGAGGCGACGCGCAAATGGGAGCAGGAGCTTCGGGACGCGGTGCCGGAGACGTCCTATGAACGCTACGACGAGGACGAGACCGTCGACGTGCTCAGCGAGGAACCCGCGGACGCCGCGCCCAGGGACGACAACGCGCAGCTCGCCGGGGAAATCGAACAGCTTAAGGAGCGGCGCGTGCGCGGGGAAGTCTACCTGGAGAAGATGCGCGCGCGCGCGCGCGCGGCGCAGGAAAGCCTGCGCACTGCGACGGTCATCCGTCCCCTGCCCGAAGCGGACGACGCCGAGGAATCCCCGGCGGACGACCTGCCCGCGGAGCCGCTGGAGGAAAGGCGCGCGCGCAAGCGGCGCGAGTACGCGCGCGCGCTGTCGGAGAATCCGCCCCCGCCGGAGCCGACCGCGGCCGACCCCTATGACGAAGCGCCGGGCGACGAGTTCATCTTCGACGATGCGGACGAAAACGCGCCGGTGTTCTACGACGGCTACGAAAGCCCGGTGGACGAAACGGACCCCGGCGCGTACACCGACTATCAGCCCACGCGCAACTATCGCGACACGCACACCTATTCGAGTACCACGCTGCGCACCTACGCCGCCTCGAGCGCGCACAGCAAGCGGCCGCACAGCAAGCGCCGCCTGTGGCCCAAGGTGCTCATCTGGCTGGCCGCGGCGGCGGCGGTCATCGCCACCAGCTACTTCGGCATCTCCCTCTTCATCAACCTTTCGGGCCTCTCCGCGCCGCAGACGATCGCCTCGCAGGTCACCATCGAGGAGGCGACCGTCAAGGAGCAGCCGGGCCACATCATCACCATTTCCGGCAAGGAGGGCGCGCAGATTTACGTGCGCGAACTCCAGACGTCCTACATCGTCACGGACGGCGTGGCGACCATCGAGATTCCGGATTACTACTGGTACGAGAACACGGAGATCGTCACCAGCGACACGATGGACGTCGAGCTCACGCCCTTCATCAAGTACAGCGACGGCGATCAGGCGGCGCTTTCGCCCATCCAGTACACCATCAGCGTGCCGCTCTCGCCCATCACGCTCGTCCGCCCGGAATCGCCCTACGCGGACGTCTCCACCTCGATCTTTGAAATTCGCCTTCAGGTCGAAAAGGGCAGCCGCGTCGTCATCGACGGCACCAACGTCTCCGACCAGGTCAACAACAACGGCGTCGTCTCCAGCAACGTGCAGGTGCAGCCGACCGGCGAAAACCGCATTCAGGTCTCGGTGCGCAGCAAGTACTGCCGCGAGAACAACATGGAAATCGTCCTCAACCGCCCCCAGCAGGACATCGCGCTCGAGTTCGCCGCGGACACGCTGGTCGAATCCAGCAGCGCCTATGCCCGCATCTACGCCACCACGTTCCCGGGGGCGACGGTGACTATCGAGTCCCCCTACAGCGTTCAGAGCGAGACGGAGCTCTCCCTCATCAAAAAAGGCGAGCTGGCGTTCGTAAAGGGCGGCGACGTCGAGGTGGACGCCAACGGTTCGTTCAACTTCATCGCCTACTTCCCCACGATCGGCGACAACACGATCACCGTGCGCGCGCAATATCCGGGCCGTGCGGACTCCGTCGTCACCCACGTCATGTACTACATGCCCCCGGCGGACGTGTACACGCGCAAGGCGTGGCCGTTCAAGGCCGCCGACTACCAGGACCTCATCAACAACATCAACATGCGCAAGGGTCAGGTGTACGTCTGCAAGGGCACGATCACCCGCATCGTGAGCACGCAGCCGCAGCTCGCGATCATGGATACGGGCACCGACGGCATCGAACAGCTGGTGATGCTCGAAAACAGCACCAAGACCCAATGGGAGGTCGGCAAATACTACCGCGTCTACGGCGACGCCTACGGCATGTACAGCAACATGCCGCGTATCACCGCGCGATACACCTATACGGATTGACAGCGGGGCTGTCAAGCTAGCGTTTTCTAGCTTGACAGTTTCTTTTTAAGTTATTGCGTTTTCTCAGGAAGGTTTTGTTGGAGAATAAGGCGATTAGGCTAACCCTAATAAGCCCCATTGCTTTATTGAGA
>JAEXCG010000141.1 GCA_023402355.1 Bacillota bacterium
TCTCAATAAAGCAATGGGGCTTATTAGGGTTAGCCTAATCGCCTTATTCTCCAACAAAACCTTCCTGAGAAAACGCAATAACTTAAAAAGAAACTGTCAAGCTAGAAAACGCTAGCTTGACAGCCCCCTACTTTTGATAGGCTTATTCGGTAATGTCGATGATCTTTGAAAGATTGCCGACGGTGATGACGTGCTCGCCCGCCGTGTCGATGGTCAATTCCATCTCCACCACACGCCAGTCGCCGCTGTTTACCGCCATGATCTTTTCGGCGATCACCTCATCGCCATCCTTCGCCTGCACGGTGGTGACGCCGTCCGCGCCATTGTTCCACACGAGCATATACAGGGTGAAGGGCTCGCCCGCCTTGGTCTCGATGACGGATTTGTAACTGGTGGTCGTGCTTCCGTTGGACTCGGAAACGATCTCCTTGGTCACACGGGGCAGCACCAGCGTATCATACACGATGTCCGCCGACTGACCGTAGCGCATGCCATACTGGTAACACAGCAGGGGATCACCCCAGTTGCGCGGCGTTTCGTTGTTCTCGCTGGTCTTCATGGTGGCCAGCAGCATCATGCGAACGTAAGGGTCCGCCCCCTGATCGCCTGCAAGATCCTTCCACTGTGCATCGTCAGACACGCTGTCGCGGGCGATCTCCTTGACGATCATGCCCGAAGGCTCACGCACGCCATACAGCAGCTCCGCATAAACGATCGGCTCGGTGGTGGTGATGAATCCACCCGCGCCCGTTCCGTGGTCGGCGGGACGGCTAAAGTTCATGAACAGCACGGCATCACCGTTCTCCATCGCCCAGGTGGTCGGATCGACGCAGTTGGACACGATGACGAGCTTTTTGCCCACGCCCTTTGCATCCTCCACGACCAGCTCGGCGGCGTCGTTAAAGCTAGTGCAGTCCGCAATCACGACGTCTGCATCGGCCATGTTGTCCGCAATCGTAGCATATTCGCCCAGCGCCGCGAGGATCGCGCTCTTCGTTTCTGCGGCTGCGGTGGAATCAAAGTAGATCTTTGCATCCTTGCTCAAGGGCAGAAGATCACCGTCGTTCTTCACAAGAACCGCCGATTCGGCCTGCAGCTGACGCTCCAGTTCCACCGTTTCGGGATTGCGGGCGGCAGTCAAGGTAGTCAGATCCGTGATATCCCATGCCTGCGCAATATATTCATCGCTGGCTGCATAGGCAAGCGCGGTATCCACATCGTTGTAGGGATTCTCGAACAGACCCAGCTCAAACTTCGTGCGCAGCACACGGCGGCAGGTCTCCTCCATGCGCTCTTCGGTGATCAGGCCCTGCTCATAGGCCGCCTGAACCGCGCCACGGTCGCTGGTATAGCCGGGGTTTGCCTCGTTATAGGCCGTGCTGGGGCTGCCGATCTGATCCAGACCCAGGTTGATGGCAAAGGCATAACGCTCGGGAATGGTGAGTTCATCCAGCACAATGCCGTCGGCGGTGGTGCCGGACGAGTTGTCCGCCCCCTGCGCGCCCCAGTCGGACAGGATCACGCCCTCATAGCCCAGCGTGTCGCGCAGATAGTTCATGGTCTCGGCATCGTAGTCCACATGGACGGTGTTGGAAAGGCCGGTGGAGTAGCCGTTGGTCATGAGCCATTTCGGATTGGCCTCCAGGGCCTTCTTCCAAGCAGTCATCCAGTTGTCGACGGTCTGCGCATCGCTACGGGCATTGGAGAAGGAAGAATCGCCGCCGCGGGCGATGAAGTGCTTGGCGCAGGCGTAGGCGCCGCCCTGCACCTGAATGGCGTTGATCTCCGCTTTGGACATCTCGCCCGCATAGGCCGGGTCTTCACCGTTCCAAGACCCCAATTCCATTCCATAGGGGTGCAGCAGGATATGATAGCCCACGTTGCGGGTTTCCACGGAATAGATCGTCCAGAGCTTTTCAGCCAGCTCCACGTCATTTGCCGTGCCCAGCGCATCATGCGCCGTATCAACCATGCCACCCCAGCCATTGTACTGACGGTCGCTGGACAGGGTGATCGGAATGCCCAAGCGGGTCGCTTCGCCCATCTCCTGAATGGCATTGTGATACGAGATCTGTTCAACGGGCGTGCCATTGGAGTTATCCAAGAAATGCGTGATGTCGAGCTCATTGATGAAGTAGTACATGGAGTAGCTACCAGAGGTCATCGGACCGGAAACCTCTGCCCCCGCCGCTGGAACGTCGAAGGGACAGTTTTCCTCGTAAAGGTAACGGGAATCGGAGAAATCTACGCCGCTGGAATCACCACAGGTGCAGATGTGGTAGAACAGCGCGGTCTTTTCCTCGATGGTCATCTGGCTATACAGGTCGGTGATGCGCTCCTCGATGTCCGCGCGCCAATCCTCATATACGTCCAGCGTGCCGTTGTTGTTCAAGTCCTTGAATTGCAGGCCATCTACCTCGATGATGGGCTTGCTGGTCGCTTTGATCTCGACCTGCGTTGCAGTCTCCTCTGCCAAAGAGGAGATCGAACCCAGTGAGAAAAGCATGACCACCGCCAAGAGAAGGGAAAGTTTTCTCATGGAACAGGGCTCCTTTCTATTTCGTCAATGCATCGGTCAGGCCGACGCGCCTATGACATTATTGTAGCCCTATTCATGAAGGAAAGCTTTGGAGAAACGGACACTCGTCTTTGTAATATCCAATACGCTTTTAGTCATCTGCTACTATATCCATGTATTGTCCATAAAGACCGGCATGTTGCCCGACTTCAGGCGGAGCATGGTTGTCATATCGCCTGTGAGCGTACAATCCGAAACGACCGTGTTCTCAAATGTTCCATCAAACTCGAAGTGCGCCTTCGTGTCTCCCGATATGGAGCAGGAGGTGATCTGCGTATTGCGCGTTTCTCCCGCATAGATGCCGGCGGACTGATTCCCGGCAAGTATACAGCTATGAAGGATCACATCCTGCGAATCGTAGATGATGACCCCTGTCCAGTTGTTTGTGATCTTCGTGTCTTCACAAATGCCCGTTGATTTCAAAACGCGTAGCCCCACCACGGTAGACGCGGCGATATTGCAATTGGTGATCGTCGTTTCACGCTCGTTTTGCAGGTAGATGCCGTCCGCGTTGCCGTCAAAGCAGCAATCGGAGATTTGCAGTCCGCGGCCGACTGCCGTAAAACAGCCAAAACCGCAGTCCGTCACATCGCAATTCCGCATGATCGTATCGGTACACAGGGAGAAGAAGATGCCTTGGTCGCAGTTCTCCGCCATGCAATTATCTACCGTGACGTCCTTACTGGCGCGGGTGTCGATGCCGTGGTTGGTATCGTGCACCGTCACATTACAAAAGCTTCCGCCTTCAGCAAAAGCCACATAGGTGCCGAAGATGCCGCAGCGGTCGGCGGTCACATGGTCTAGCTCCACGTTTTTGCTATGCACGATCTCCAGCCCCATGCTGCTGTCGGACACATCGGCATCCTTCACGGTGATACCGTCGCAGTAAGCGGCGATGATCCCGCCTGCGTCGGAGGGGACAACGACATCCTTCCCGCCGGGGATGTAGTATAAGGGCTTGCCGTTGACCGTGCAGTTTTCGATGCGGTGGGAAAGGAAGTAGTCCTCATCCTCGCCTACCTCGCACAGCCCGGTTAAAACGGCTTTTCCGCTGCTGCTCTCGCTGAGCGGGTCGCCTGCTACGCACACACCGACGCCCGCAAAGGTGCAGTTTACAATGCTGCAATCCTTCATGGCTTCCATCCACACGGCGGTGGACGAAGTACGATAGGCTTCGTCCACCAAGATAAAGGTGCAGTTTTCCAGCGTCAGGCGGCGGCTCTGCTGAGCAACGATTCCCCATTTACGGACTTGGAAGTCAATGCCTGTCAATGTCACATCGTCGGAGGTGATCTGGAGCAGCGTTGCAAAAGCAGGGCTGTCGAGAATCACGCCTTCTTCTCCTTTAATCGTCAGCGGTTTATCGATGACCACGGGATACGATTCCGCAGGAGAAGCATAGACCCCCGCCATGAGGTGCAGGGTGTCGCCCGGCTGCGCAGCGGCCACTGCTTCCGTAAGCGTCGTATAATCCCCATGACCCTCCGGAGAAACATCAAGCTCACTTGCCATGGCAGTGCAAGCAAGGCAGATCAGTAACACCATAGCGAGAAGGAACCCACATGATTTATTCATACAAAACCTCCCGTAAGTGAGAAAATGCAGGACGCCAAAACGCCCTGCAAAAGGAGGAGAACCCTCATGAAAATGGATTTACTCGAAGATCAGGTTGCCCCACATGCTGGGGTTTTTGTTGATGTCGATGGTGCCGCACCATGCAATCTGCGGGATGTACTCCGTGCCGGGGCAGGGATAGGAAATGTCCGTGAAGGCCACATCGAACTTCACCGTGTCGCCGGACTGAGGGGTGTACTGGGCGATCTTATTGTTGGAGAAGTTCTCCAGCGGGATCGCGCATTCCCAAATATAGCCGGTGGTGGTGGCAACCGCCTTGGCCTGATAGCCGGTTAGCACATCCTCGCCTCCGTCCATGCCGCAGCTGATGAAACGCTGACGGTAATCTTTGGCAAGCATCGAGCGATCGAAGGCGGTGTCGTAGTATTCACCGTCGGTGATGAGGTACAGCAGGAAGTCGTTGGTATGATACTCGGTGCGGGCAGGATCGTCGGTGGGATCGGTGGAGATGTACAGCTTGATGTTATCCTCGCCGTCCAAGGGCAGCATCTCGATGGCACCAAAGGGCGTGTCCTCGGTTACTTCAAAGGCAAAGTACAGGTTCTGCGCATCATAAGCGGCATAGACCTTCGCGGACAGATCGTTCGGGCCCTGCCAGAACACCACGTCGCGGATCACCTGCGCCGCATCGGACAGTTCCGCGCAGGATGACAAGTCCCATTCAGAAAGATCGCCGTCAATAGTCGGAGCGGTCTCAAACTTGTGCGCCGTGAGGGTAGGAGTCTGCGCGCCCTCGGCATAAGCAGCCGTGCACAGCAACATGGCCGCCAGCACTAGAGTCAGAATCGTCATCATTTTCTTCATTCAGTCCATCTCCTATCTTATGTTTCAAACGGAGGGTTTGTTTACTTCATCGTCAGTATAGCAAAAGCTTCCTTGGCCATCAATGGAAATTTGAACACAGGTCTTTGTATTTTCAAACACTGCTCATTCGGCAGCGCCGGCCAGCTGCACAGCGGCTTCGTCCTGCAAAACCGTCAGACGCGCCTGCACCCTCTCGTTAGAGCGCTCGCCATACAGCGTATCGCGCAGCGCCTCCTTCACATCCTCCGTCAGCTCCACCGCGCCTGATGGGTGATCACTTAAATAATACAGAATGTGGACGCCCATATCGCTAACGACAGGCGTTTGGGTGTAATCGCCCGGCGCTTGCATGCTCTCCCCGAACACAGCAGCAATGAAGGAATCCTCCCACATGACGGAATCCTTGTTGACCATGTAGCCCGTATCGAAGAAGGACTCGGTATCAAAAGCGCTGTCTTCGCCATAGGTGCGGATCAAGTCGGTAAAGGCATCGCCCGCTGCAAGCTTCGCATAGATTTCGGCAACCTTGTCCGCCGTATCGGCGAGCTTGTCATCAGCATCTGAGCGAATCAAGATTTGCAGCACATTGCGGTATCCCGCCGGAACATACCAGACCTCCGTATTGTTGTTCAGCGCTGTTTCAAAATCGGATACGTTGTCCTCATAGGCTGCTTTACTCTCGGCTACACGCTTGTCGTAGGCGGTCTGCACGTCCTCGTCGGTGATGACTTCGCCCTCCATGAGCAAGTCAGCGTACTTTTGAGAAGCCGCGTCGTTTTGATAATACTGCTGCAGATAGGCCAAGGTGTAGCCCTGTCCATCCACATAGCTTTGCGCATAGGCAATCGCCTCGTCATCTGAAGCCTTCGCACCCTCGTCGGTCGCTTTATAGGATGCGGCAATCTGGGCTATAGCGATCGCATAGGCGTTTTCTGCCTGTGCAGTGATGGCGGTCGCTTCGTCTTCCGTGAAGGTAAAAACACCTTGCGCCGTCATGTCCTGCACCAGCAGCCGATCCGACACAGCCGCCGTCAGCGCGATGTCCGCCAAATACGCGGCAATCGTTTCGTCTGATGTGTCCACGCCGTTTGCGGAATAAAGCTGCGTATAATAAACAAGCTGGGAGTCTACCTCGCTTTGCAGCACTTCTTCGCCGTTCACGACTGCGGCAACCGCAGGCGTCTTCTCGGCTGCGGCACAGCCCGCCAGCATCATCAGCACCATCAGCGTCACAAGCAGCTTTTGCAAGATTTTCATAGGGTTACATCCTCCTGTGTTTTTGATAAGCATAATGAACTTATCATGCCTGCGCAAGAAAGAATCCAATACAGCCGTTTGCAAAATCCAGTACACACAAAAGAGGAGCTGCCCGAATGCAGCCCCTCTTCGCGTAAATCGAATTATTCCACGGTGATGGTGGTGGTCATGTTGCCCACGGTGATCAAATGCTCGCCCGCTTCAAGGACAAGCTCGAGGGAGATGACGCGGAACTGGCCGGCGGTCACGCCCACGACTTTCTCGGCGATCACGGTTTCGCCGTCAAGCACCTGCACGGTGGTCACGCCGTCGCCCTCGCCCACGTTTTCAGCCACGAAGCTAATCTTGAATGCTTCGCCTGCCTTGGGCTTGGCATTGACGACCGAAGTGGTGGTGCTGGTGCTTCCCTCGGACACCTCAACCTCTTCGGTGATGGCGGTCTTAGGCGCAGTCAGCAGGCTCAACTGAATATCAGCGGTCTTGCTGTAGGACATGCCGTAATCGGTGGTCACAATCACATCACCCAGATTGTTGGGCATCTCCACCTCAGGATTGCGCTTAGCCAGCATCGCCATGTACAGGCGAGTCTCGTCGCTCACGCCGATGTCATCCTGCAGTTCGCCCCAAGAGATGTCTTTCGCATCGCTGGTGTAACCCAGCTCGAACAGGGTCTTGCCGGTGGGCTCCTTTTCGCCAAACAACATTTCAGCAGTCACAGACGCCGTGGTGTAGCGGTAGAAGGAACCAACGGAGGAGCCATGATCCGGGGTGTTGACGTAGGTTTGCATCAGCAGCGCGTTGGCATCGGCGAACTGCTGCAGCGCAGGCTCGGAAGAAACCGTGCCCTCGAAGATTACAACAGCGGGCACACCCGCGTCCTGCGCATCCTCGATCATCAGCTCGTAAGCATCGTCGAAGCTGGTCACATGGAACAATGCAACGGTGGCGTCCGCCAGCGTGTCAACGACCGTCGCTTTCACGCCCAGCGCAGCAATATCTTCCGTCTTGGTCGCGGCAGCGTTGGAATCCACATAGATTTTCGCATCGGCGCTCAGGGGCAGCACGCCGTCATTCTTTAGAAGGATGGCGGACTTCACCATCAGTTCCTGCTCCATGGCGATGATTTCGGGGCGGCGAATCGCATCGATCTCCTCGGTGCTCATGGGGATGGTATTAACAGAAGCGGCGGCGGCGCTGCCAATCACTTCAAGCGCTTCGTCCCAGTCACGATAGGGATTCTCAAACAGATTCTGGTCGAACTTGTTCTTGATGACGCGAGCAACGTGCACATCCAACGCTTCCTCGGTGTACTTGCCCGCTTTGATCTCCGCCACAAGTGCGTCGGGATGGTAGCAGTTCGTCACCGCTTCATCTACGTCGTTCTGCTCGACGCCCTTGGTCATGCTGTAGCAAGAGAACATGTCTACGCCCACATCCAGGATGAGGGTGTAGCGCTCGCCCAGCGTAAGGGTGGAAACATCAATGCCATCGCTGGTGATGCCGGTCTGGCTCATCAGCATGGAAGCGCTCAGCGGCCAGTCGAGGCAGACGATGCCTTCGTAGCCCAGATCGTCACGCAGCAGGGAGTAGGTGGTCTTGTCCATGTAGCCCTGCAGGCCGGGGGTACGTGCCACGCCGTTGTTGGTCATGATCCATTGCGTACCCGCATCCACAACCGCCTTCCAGCCGATCATCCAACTGTCGATCAGGTCAGCGGGAGACTTGGCATTGGTGTAGCTGTTGCGCCCGCCGCGAGCGATGAAGTGCTTGCTGTGCGCCTCAAAGCCGTTGTCGTTGTACGCCTTGGTCTCGATGGCAGACATCTCGGCAATGTACGCGGGATCGTCGCCGTAGAAGGAGCCGATCTCGTTGCCATAGCCATGGAACACCTGATGATAGCCCAGCGCCGCGCTCTCTTTAGCGTACTCGCTCATCAGGTTGTAGAGCAGTTCGCTATCTCGGGCCACGCCAAAGGCGTAGTGCGGCGCATCCACCATGCCACCCCAGGTATTGTAGGTGCGGTCACCGGAGAACACCACGGGGATGCCTAGCTCGGTATCCTCGGCGATGGACTGGATCTTATTGAGCACATCCAGCTGATTCTTCGGGGTACCGGTCATGGCGGCGATCATCGTCGTTTCATACAACGACTTGATCTGATACGCTACAGGTGCGTACACGGTGTTGTTCACGGTGATATACTCGTCGGTATCGTTATTCATCTGCTCGCTGTCGGGAGCAATGAACGCAGTGCCGTTCATGCCGCCGAGCTCCTCGCCGCCGCTGAAATCCGTCACGGTGATGCCGTTCTTGCCGGCAATACCGCCAAAAGACAGCGTACCCGCCTTCTGCGCAAGCGTCATCTTGGTCAGAAGATCGGCGGTGCGCTCGGTGCTGGACAGACGCCAGTCCTCATACGCGTCCAATTCTCCGTTGCCGTTCATGTCCTTAAACCATTCGCCATCCGCCTGGATGAATTTGTCGGCGGATGCGGCGCTCAGGCGGGGCCGGTCGCCCTCGCCTTCGATGTAGTAAAACCCGGACGCAGATTCCTTAACAGGGGCTGCGGTCTCCGCCACGGCGGGAATGGTAATGCAAGACATTGCCATGATGACCGACATGAGCCATGCAAGTTTCTTCACAAGTATCGTCCTCCATTATTTTAATAGGAACTCGCGGATATTTCTCGCAAAGTCCTCCTTCCCTTGCCTAACCAAGCGGAAGAAATATCTCAGTTTAATAACAGAATAAGTGTAGGCAAGCGAAACCTCAATGGATTATCGAGCACAGATCTTTGGAAAATCAAGCACGTTCTTCATGACTGAATGTTGTGCCCATCAACTGCCGCAGTGCGCCTCTATCTATCTTCATGTTGGCATTATGGGGCATACTCGGCAATATGACATAGTAGTCTGGCAGCATGTACTTCGCCAAATGGGTCTTAAGGTACATTGCAAGCGACGCGCTTTCCAGCTCGCCTGTGGCGAAGCACCAAATTTCATCCGCATCCCGCTCCAGCAAGCAGCACACTTCCTTGCAGCCGGGCGCCTGGTTTGCCGCGGCCTCCACCTCGCCCAGTTCCATCCGATAGCCGTGATGCTTGATCATGTTATCCATGCGCCCGATGACGCTGAGCCTGCCCGCTTCGTCCATGACGCCATAATCCCCCGTGCGGAACCACATTCCCGGCATCTCGCCGGCAGGATCGGGCACCAGAGCGGAACGTGTCCGCTCGTCGTCGTGATAGTAGCCTACGGTGACCATGGGACTGCACACGTAGATTTCGCCCATCTCGCCCGCTGCGGCAGGATGCCCTTCATCGGTCATCAAGCGCAGTGTAACCTTGGGGAGCAAACGTCCAACAGGGATCACATGCCCGTTCTCGGGGAACACCACCGGATCAACCGCGACGCTCAAGGTTTCCGTGCTGCCGTAAAAATTCATGGCAACTGCATTTGGCGCGGCGTTCATCCACTGCTGTAACTGCGTTCTAGGCATAACCTCTCCCGACATGATGAACATCTGCAGTGCTGGAAGCTGTTCCCCCGCCAACACGCCTGAGTTTGCTACCACCACAAAGCTGGAGGGGGTCATACACAGCTCGGTCACGCGCTCCTCCTTGAGGCAGCGAATGAGCCGTTTGGGGAATGTCAGGTACGACGGCAGAATCATCACGACCTTAGCACCCAACAGCATCGGCACAAACAGCTCCAGCAGAGAGTTGGCATAGTAGAAAGGAGAGATATTTGCAAAAACGGTTTTTGAAGTGAAGCCGTATTTGCGGATGGTGGTTTTCGTCCACGTCACCATGCCCTGCTGCGTGTGGGCCACGCCCTTGGGTACACCCGTGGAGCCGGAGGTATACAGCACCATCGACAAATCCTCGGGGCGGATCGCGTCGCTTCGCTCTTGGAGCAGAGCCTCCTCCACCTGGGTCTGCAATGCCGCGGCAATGCGGACAATCGATGCCGCAGGGAATGCCGCCGCCGCTTTCTCCACGCTCTTTTCGTCTGCAAGGATCAGCACCGGCTGAAGATTGGCGAAAATAAGCCGCAGCCGTTCCTCTGGCAGGGCAGGATCAATGGGTGCATAGAAGCAGCCTGCCGCCAGCACCCCCATCATCGCCGTGACGCATAGCGTGCTGCGGGCATCAATAAGGATTGCAACGGCGCTGCCCTGCGGTGCATACTGCGCAATGTAACTGCCGACAGCCTCCGCATCATGGCACAGGTGGGCATAGCTCGTTTGCTGCTCGGCTTCTGCGTAGGCGATGCGTTCAGGGGTCGTTTCCGCCGTATGCTTGAGCATGCTGAATAGGTGCTGCATTAGACTTCCTCCTCTATATTGATCCGATCGGCATACTGCGGCCATGCCGCAAGCCAGTCATTCAGGCAGTCGTCCCAGGACGCATACGCCGCGTCACCTCGATGATCGGTCAGCGCATAGTGCTCCGTGAGGTATGCGCCGAGAATTTTGCTCAGCTTCAAGCTGCCCTTTGTGTTCAAGTGCTGCCAATCGGCAAAATCAGTGGAATAGCGGAAGCGATAGTTCCCCGCAGGATCGTTTAGATTGAGATGTGGAATGCCCCGTTCGTCCGCCAATACCCACAATCCGTTGTAAAACATGTGATCGCTGGCATAATCGGGATTGGGATACGCAATGAGCAAAAGAGAAATGTCGTTTTCCTTTGCCAAATCGCAGATCTTGACGAAGTATTCTGCTTCTCGGGCATTCACGCTGCGCTTGATGTCCGTCCAGACAAGGGAAGGCTTGTCATGATGCTCCAGATCATCCTTCTCAATAAAACCCTTCCAGTTGGCGGCGCGTCCGCCCGTCCAGCTTGTGGGGAGGAGGTTGCGCCAAGTGAACTGCTTCCAAAACGCATGGATCTGAGGAAAGCCAAGGGCATAATCGACCCATTCCACTCCCGCTGTCGCGCGGATCGCCGCAAGGCGCGTGTCGGGGCTCAGAATGCCGTAGGTGGACATAATCGTTCTGCCGCGTTTCGTTCCGTCATCCGGGTAGGTGGCGGGCTTGGCATCCAGCAGGATCACCTGAGGATGCTGGGTTTTCAGCGCTTCCTTCAGGTAGAAGTAAGTGTTCCAGTATTGCTGCTCGGCGCTGGCCAAGTCATAGGCGGCGATGCCCCAGTTTGCCCAGAGGACGTTTGTATTCACGCCCGCGTAGGTCATGCTGGTGCCGACCGCCAGCACATCGACGGTTTGCGCAGGCTGCGCGTAAAGGTTCAGCATGCTGCCCGAGCCAAAGTCGTTCTTGGGTGTCAGCGCAAAGACGACAAGGCTGCACAGCAGGACGAAAAGGAGCGAGAAAATGAACAGACGAACAAGAAACGCGACGTTGCGCCGGGCGCGCCCCCGTGCTTCTCCCTCCATGTCCATCCCTCCTTAAAAGCCTGCGTAAACAAATACGGAAGCGTCGCTCCCGACGCCATACTTACCAAACACGAGCACCGAAAGCATAAGCAGCATAAGCAGCGGCCAGCGAATGTAAAGCCTGCTTCCGCTCACCCTTGTGAGAAAATGCTTTTGATGCTCACACAGCAGATCGACCGTGAGCAGAATCAGCAAGGCGACGCCTCCTACGATGCACTCCGCCGCGTCAAAGGTGATGCCTGGCACAGACGCGACCGCGCCCAGCGAGCGCCAACCGAAATCACCCACGATCCGCCCCATCAGCCCGAATGCCTGTGCGGGCGAAGCCGTGCAGGCAAAGAACTGAGCGAACATGACGGCTGCCCATGTGCGCACCAATCCCCAAATGCCGAACCAGCGGGTCTGCTTGGTGATGTGCAGCTTCTTTTTCCACATTTTGAACAGGGGCTCCAGCAGCGTCGCCAGCAGACTGAGCAGTCCGAACCATACGCCGTAGAGCAGCGCATTCCATTGGAAGGCGTGCCACAAGCCGATCAGCACGAACACCACAAAGGCGCTGAGCGCACCGGGGAGACCGCTGCCTACCTTTGCCCCGAGCAGTTTGCGCCCCACCTTGCCGAGTTTTGCGCTCAAGCGGCTGGTCGCCATGGGATACAGCACATATACACGGAACCACGCGCCGAGGCTGATGTGCCACCTGCGCCAGTAATCCGACACCGAGCGCGCAAAGAACGGCTGCCTGAAGTTTTCCCCCAGGCGGATGCCAAAGAGCCTTGCCGCGCCCCGCACGATGTCGATGCCGCCGGAGAAGTCCGCGTACAATTCCAGCGTATAGGCAATCACCGCAGCCAGCGCCAACCAGCCGGGAAGCGTCGCGGACTGAGCGATAGATTCCTTGACGAAGGGCGCGATGCGGTCGGCGAGGACCAGCTTCTTGAAAAAGCCCCACGCCATCAGGAATACGGCTTCGTCAAACTGCTGCGGCTCAAACCGATGCGCTGTATTAAGCTGGGGCTGCAGGTCCTTCCATGTGCCGATGGGCCCTTGGCTGAGCTGCGGGAAGAAGCCGCAGAAGAGCAGCACCTTCAAGTAGTTCCGCTCCGGTTCTGCCTTTCCGCGATGTACATCGATCAAATAGCCGATGCTTTGGAACGTGAAGTAGGAAATGCCCAGCGGCGTTACAAGGCGAAACGATGCTCCCAGCGCCGTTGTGATCGCCGCCAGCAGCTGATCCTTGAGCAGGAACAGCCCCGCAAGGGTCAATGCCAATACAGTGACCAGCAGCGGACGGGCGCTTTTGCCTGCGTCCCTTTGCTTGCCGATAAAAAGCGCCGCGCCCCAAATGACAGCGGTTTCCGCGAGCAGATAGACGGCTCCGAAGATTCCGTTGACGACCCAGAACGCCGCACTCCCTGCGAGCAGAACCCACTTGCGAAGGCGAAGAGGCAGCGCATAATAGACCAGCGCCAGTACCGCAAGAAACGAGAGAAATTCCAACGACAGAATGCTCATAACGCCAACTCCCGCCGCAGCCGCTGACGGTCAATCTTTCCGTTGTCCGTCTGCGGAAGCGCCGCAAATATGCGGTACTCGTCGGGCAGCATATATTTGGGCAGCGCCAGCTTTAACGCAGCCTTCACATCCTTCTCCGCCGCGCTCCCCATATACACGGCAAGAATCCGCCTCTGCGCCGTGTCATAGAAGCAACAGCCGTTCTCCACCCCCGCACAGGCACGCAGGGCGCTCTCGATTTCGCCCAGCTCAATGCGGTAGCCCTGCCGCTTCACTTGGCTATCCTTCCGCCCGAGAAACATGAGCTCGCCGCGTTCGTTGTATGCACCGAGATCGCCTGTTTTGTAGATACGCTCCGGCACAGCGGTATTCAGCGGATTCTGCACAAAAGCGGCGGCCGTCTTCTCCGGCGCACGATAATATCCGGCCGCAAGGCAGGTGCCTGCCACGCAGATTTCGCCGTCCAGCAGCAGGATGCGGGTATTGTCGCAAGGAAAGCCGATGGGCAAGACCTCGTCATCGCGGAAGGTGCGGTCGATCCGATACCATGTGCATACGTCCGTAATCTCGGTGGGTCCATACATGTTCACATAGTCGGCGTTCGGCAGGGACGCGCGCCACACGTTCAGCTGTTTGCAGGGCATGACCTCTCCGCAGAAAAACACGCGCTTTACGCCGCGCGGACGGCCGTCTGCCACAACGCCCGCGTTGGCCGGAGCCATCAACGCCGAGGGCACCCAAAATAGGGTGTCAATCCGCTTATCTTCCAAATAGTCGATGAGTTTGCCGGGAAACATGAAATATTTGCGTGGAATGAAATGCACCGCTGCGCCCGTTTTCAGCGCACAGCAGATGTCCAGCACCGAATTATCGAAATGCAGCGGCGCCTGATTGCCCAGTCGGCAATGCTCGTCGAGGCGAAGCGTGTTGGCTGCCCAGTCGGAAAAGTCCATGACCGACGCATGGCGAATCGACACACCCTTGGGCACGCCCGTGGAGCCGCTGGTGAACAGCACATACATCAGGTCGGCGTCAATCACGTTCCGCCCAATACGCGCAAGGGTTGCATCATCCGGCTCCTCGCAGAGATCCTGCGGGACATAGCAGAACGCGTCGGGCGCAAGCGCCCGCCACTTTTCCCTGTCTGCCGCTTCACAAATCAGCGCACAGGGTGCGAACGTTCGCAAAATCTGCGCCGCGCGCTTATCGGGCATGTCGCAATCAAGGATGGTATAGTAGCAGCCCGCCCACAGCACGCCCAGCATGGCGGCAATCGTTTCCGGCTTTTTGTCCATGCAGACAGCCACGGGGGAATTCGGCGGTAGCCGCTTTGCCAGCGATGTGCCGATCTGCCCGGAGCGCACGTACAATTCCCGCCACGACAAAGTACACGATGCATCCTCAAAGGCTGCGTGTTCGGGAAATCGGTTTGCGGTTTCCGTGAGCAGGTTCAGGACCGTCTTCATGATTTCTTCTCCTGACAGCTCTTGACCAGCGCAAGGATTGCTTCGGCGCTGTTGAAATTCTCCGGCTCGATCTGTGCAACGTCAATGTGAATATCATAGGCATCGCTTAGCGCTGCAATGATTTTCAACAATTCCAGCGAATCCAGCAGACCGTCGTCCACCAGTGCCGTTTCGTTTTCAAAGTCGATCTCGTCGTTGACTTCCTGCAATAGCTTGAGCAGCTGCTCCACCCCAATCATTCCCTTCCGAAATCGTTCGGAATTTTAGTATACGGGAACGCAACCGCGCCATCAATGGAATAACCAACACTTCCTTATGCAAAATCCAGCACGAGAAAAAGACGGGGTATTTCAGCCCCGCCTTTAAAAATTGTTGGATTGTTAGCCCACGTTGAGCCGTTCCTCGGTGACTCTGTCGAAGATGTGCATCTTGCCCTTCTCGATGTCGAGCGAGAGCGTCTTGCCAATCACGGTGCTGCCGCCGGCGATCTTCGCCACCAACACCTGCCCGTCCACGTTCAGATACACGTGGAAGCCATCGCCTAAGGGCTCCACGCTGTCCACAACGCCGTTCAGCTCGCCCTGTCCCTCGGAGGCAATCACCAACTCCGACGGGCGAATGCCGATAATGACCTCTTTGCCAGCGTAGAGCTTCAGCAGCTCCTTCACATCGTCGGGGGCGGTCAATGTCAGCTTGTCGCAGACCAGCTTGATCGCGCCCTCTTCTGCCACGACCTTGCAATTCAGCTTGTTGATCTGCGGCGTGCCCACAAAGCTGGCCACAAACAAGCAGTTGGGGTGGCTGTACAGATCGTCGGGCGTGCCCTGCTGCATGATATGGCCATCCTTCATCAGCACAATGTGGTCCGCCATGGTCATGGCCTCGGTCTGGTCGTGGGTGACATAAACGGTGGTGACGCCCAGCTTGTTCTGAATCTTCTTGAGCTCGTAGCGCACCTGATCGCGGAGCTTCGCGTCCAGGTTGCCCAGCGGCTCGTCCAGCAGGAACACCTGCGGATCGCGTACCAGCGCACGCCCCAGCGCCACGCGCTGACGCTGACCACCCGATAACTGTGCGGGTCTGCGATCCAGCAGCTCGTCCAAGCCCAGCATGGCGGACATGGCAGTCACGCGCTTTTCGATCTCCGTCTTGGGAGCTTTCTTCGTTTCCAGCGCAAAGGACATGTTCTTGCGAACCGTCATGTTGGGGTACAGGGCGTATTCCTGGAACACCATGGCGATGTTGCGCTCCTGCGGAGGGACAAAGGTCTTGTCCTTGCCCTTGTCGCTGACCTCCGTCATGGTTTCGTCGCCGAAGCTGATTTTGCCATGGCTGGGGTGCAGCAGTCCCGCGATAGAGTACATGGCGGTGGACTTACCGCATCCGGAGGGGCCGAGGAACACGCAAAACTCCCCGTCCTTGATCTCAAGGTTCATGCCGTCGATGACCTTGGTCTTGCCCTTGTTGTAGGTGATGTCCATATCTTGAATGGTGATCGAAGCCATTTCAGTTTCCTTCCTTCTCGAGTCGTATCGGCTTACTTGCCAAAGGCGGTCACTTCGATGCCGAAGCCGTAATCATACAGCGGGGCTTCGATGTCCTTAGGCAGATCCTCGCGCTGCAGCAGCACGGAATCCATCGTGGCGGGAATCTGCCACGGCAGCTTGCCGGAGATGGGGCTATCACCAAAGAGCGCGTGAGCAACGGCTTCCGCACCGGCGGTCACCCCGGGACGATAGGCCACCAACACCGCGTCGGAGGCCGCGTCGATGGGCGTCATTACATAAGCGCGGTTCATCAACACCACGCAGATCACGTTCACTCCCGCCGCGTCCAGCGCATTCACCAACTCGGTCTGCTCCGCAGGGAATTCCAGCGTGGCTGTGCCCCAGGCAGGTTCGTGCGTGCCGCTGGCCTCGCCCACCACCACAATGGCGGTCGTTCCTTCGGGATAGCTCGCGGCCACCTCGGACGCATCGGCAACGTAGGTTACATCCGTGCCTGCACGCTTGGTTATGGCATCCAGAATGGACTTGCCTTCAATGTTCAGGCCATTCTCGGTGGAGAGCTTCCAGCCGCTGGACAGCGCGTCCACATCGGTCGCCAGCTTGCCCGCCACAAGAATGTTTTGTCCCTCCAGCGCGGTCTGATTCTCATATTTGACCAGCGTGACCGCCCGCTCGGCAGCTTCCATCGCCTTCTGGTAGTGCTCCTGCGTGCCGACGCTTGCATTCACTTCTTCCAGCGATAGGAAGGGATTTTCAAACACACCCAGCTCAAACTTCGCCAACAGCAGGCGCTCGACGCGCTCGTCCAAGGTGCTTGCATCCATCTGCTGCAGCAGCTTCTTGATGTCGCGCTGGCCCATGCCGCCCACGGCATCCGCACCTGCCTGTACCTCGGAGATGGCGTTCAGGCCCCAGTCGGTGTGGATGATACCTTGATAGCCCATCTTTTCGCGAAGCAGCTCCGTCATGACGGTGTAGGACTCGTGCGCGTAGTTCTCGACCGCGTCACCCCCCAAGTAGGGCACGGTGGAGTAGCCGTAGGGCATGATGGACGCAGGATTTACCTCCATCGCCGCCTCGAAGATGCTCAGATGCAGCGCGAAAGACTCGTCGTCAAAGACCAGCGGCGTTCCGTCCACGCCCGCCGTCTGCGGGCCCGAGCCGGGGAAGTGCTTCACGCAGGCCATGACGGAATCTGTGGTCAGACCCTCAGTGCCGTTCTGTAAGCCCGTGACAGCAGCCTTGACCATCGCCTTGGCTGTTTCGGCATCCTCGCCGTAGGTCTCCTGATTGCGTCCCCAGCGGGGATCGGTGGCAAGGTCGGCATTGGGCGACAGGCTCATGCGGACGCCCAGCGCCTTCATCTCCTGCCGCTGAATATCGGCGATCTCCTGCACCAGCGCAGCATCGCCCGTCGCCGCGAGGGTGATGGCATCGGGCATGATGGTGGTATCGTTGATCCAGCTCGCGCCGATGACGGAGTCCATGGAAAACACCACCGGCACGCCCAGCTCGCTGCTCTCGCACAGGGACTGGATGTAGTTCATGTTTTCCACCGTAAACTCCTTGCCCTCACCGAAATAGGTGTAGGTCAGGGCAAAGCCGATGTTAAGATCGGTAAACCAGCTCTCCTTGAGGGTCACAAGCGTCATGTGCGCCATCTGTGCCGCCTTCTGCGCATCGCTCATCAGGGACAGCAGGTTTTCGGTGCGTTCCGCGGGCGTCAGACGCCAATCCTCATAGGGCTGCAAAGCGCCGTCCTTATTAAAATCCTTAAACTGGAAGCCATCCACCTCGATCAAGTCAAGGTCCGCGGTCTTCAGCACGATCTCTTTCCCTTCATATTCCTGCGTTACGGTCTTGATCTCCACCGTCGGCAGGGCCTCCTCGTCTTCCTCCTCCGCAAAGGCGGGAATGGAGAAAGCCAGCATTGCGCCCAGGGTCAGAGCCAGGGAGCGCTTCATCCAATTCTTCATTCGATTGCCTCCTTTTTCATCAAGACGCTGTCACAGCGCCGTTCATTTGTCCGCTGATGAGATACTTGCCCATGAAAATATACAACACCAGCACGGGTAATGCAAGGATCAAGGAGCCTGCCATCTGCACGTTGAACTCCGCCGCCATGGTGCCTGCCAGCTCGTTCAGAGCGATGGTGGCGGGCTTGGAATCGTAACCGCCCAGCACCAAGGCAAAGAGCATTTCGTTCCAGATGGACGTGCATTGGAACACGAACACGGTGATGGTGGCGATCTTCGTGTTGGGCAGGATGATTTTGCGGTATATCTGCCAAGTGCCGTTGCCGTCGATCATGGCTTGACGGATGAGGGCGTCGGGCACGTCGGCGTAATAGCCCCGCATCATGACCGTGCACATGGGCATACCGAAGACCGTATGCACAAGGATCAAGCCCCAGATGTTGTCATATAGATCAAGGGCATTGATCGTTTGCAGCAAGGGAATCAGAATCGCTTGAAAGGGCAGATACGTCGCCGCGACCAGCGCGATAAAGAACACGTTGTTTAGCTTGAACTTCCACTTGCTCAGCGCATAGGCACAGATGGAACCCATGAACAGGGAGCCCGCCGCGCCGAATATGGTCACGACAAGGCTCGTGCACAGTGGTCCTGTCAGTTCCTCCATGGCGCTTTCGTAGCCTTCCATCGTCCACTCCGTGGGCGGGGTGATGGGGGTGGTGGTCATGACCTCGCTGTTGGACTTGAATGAGGTCATCACCGTGCCCCAGAAGGGCAGCATGTAGAAAACGAGGAAGGCGATCATGATGAGGTAGTACACAACATGCAAAACTGTCATGTGCCATTTCGGGTGGATACGTGCCGTTTGGGCCTTCTGCCCTTCCTTGCTGCGCTCAATGTCTGTTCCGCGTTGCATTCGATCACTTCCTTTTATTCGTCCAGTAGGTGAGCGGCAGGATCAGCACCAGCACCAGCGCGAGCAGGAAGCAACTGATGGCCGCCGAGTAAGCGAAGTTGTTGTTCTGGAAGGCTTCGTTGTACATCCAGATGGGCAGCGTCCACGCGGAGGATGTGGTGTAGCCCACCAGCGACACGATAAAATCGAAGGATCGCAAAGCATACATGGCGAGGATCGTGATGCACGAGCCCATCGCGCCCTTGAGCTGCGGGATGATGAGCCGCCAATAGATGCGGGGCATATACGCGCCGTCCAGCTTAGCAGCGTTGATGACGTTTACGGGAACATTCTTGATGGCGGCAAGGAATATGACCGCCACATAGCCGGAGAACTGCCACACCAGCGCGATGATGATGGAGAGCATGATCGTCGAGTTGCTCGACGCCCACATGAGGTGTCCGTCCTTGATGGCAGCGGAAACGTTCACGCCGAGTATACCAAGGAAGGAGTTCATCACGCCGCCGGTGGGGCGGTACATATACGCCCAGACCGTGCCCGTGACTACGAAGGACAGGGCGAAGGGCAGGAGGATCAGCGTACGGAACACGGACGTGCCACGCAGTCCTTGATCCATGAGCAGTGCCAGCCCCAAACCCAGCAGCAGGCACATGGGGATCAGGCAGAACAGCAGCAGCGTATTGCCCAGCGACGGCCAGAAATCAGGGCTGTTAAACATCTTGATATAGTTTCCGAAGCCGCCGAAGCCATAGCTGGCCTCCAACTGACCGGCCTTCCAATCGGACACGGACACCCACAGGTTCCATCCCAGAGACACATACACAAAGTAGATCAGCAGTGCTGCGGGAATGCAGATCCAAATGAGGGGGTGCCGCGTGAAAAACCGATGCAGCGGTGCCACCACTTTGGGTGCAAACTTGAGCAACAGCTGATAGACAACGATGAGTGCCACTAAAATGCTGATGATGATCCAAATACGATCGGAAGAAAAGGTCATGTACCCAAAGTTCTCAAAGAACTCTTGAATTTGTTCCACGGGTAGTGTCCCCTTTCTCATAAAAGATGCGGCTCGCACGGGCGGGAATGCGTTTGCCCATGCGAGCCGCCAATGTGCTGATTGCTTAGTTGTAGCTCAGACCAAAACCAAAGTCATACAGCGGATTTTCCAGATCGAAGGACACGTCGCCCTCCTGCGCCTGCACAGACTCCATGTCGCGCGGGAACTGAATAGGCGTCTTGCCCGTGGGGTTGTTCAGTCCGAACAGCGTTTCCGCAATGGCAATGCCGCCTTGGCTGCCTGGATAGTAGGCTTCGAGGATGGCGTGGGTGTTCTCGTCGCACCAAGTGAGGATGTAAGGACGACCGCCCGTTACCACCGTCACCACAGGCTTTCCGGACGCGACTGCCGCATCGAGGATTTCCTGCTGGCTCTGGGTGATTTCCAGCGTGTTATAGCCCCACGGCGGATCGTGCTGGTAGCTGGGTTCGCCGATGGACACGATGATAACATCTGCATCTTTAGCCGCTTCGATGATGGCGGTCACGTCGTCCGCGATATAGGTCACGGTGTCGCTTGTGCCCGCATAGTCCGCGATCGCCGCAGCGATGGTCTTGCCCTCCTGCTTAGACGACCAGCCGCCCACAAGGCTGTCCATATCCCCTGCGCGCGGGCCGCACACGAGAATGTTCTGGCCTGCGTCTGCCGCAAGCGGTAGGATGCCGTCGTTCTTCAGCAGCGTCATGGCTTCCTCAGCCGCCTTGAGATTCAGCGCTTGGCTTTCCTCGTTGCCCACATAGGCCACGGCGGCCTCCACGTCGCAGTAGGGATTCTCAAACACGCCCAGCTCGAACTTGGCCGTCACAATGCGCAGCGCGGATTCGGTGATGGTGGCTTCGTCGATGTCACCGCTGCCGATCAGATTCACAATCTGGTCGATGATGTTGATGCTCTCGCCGCCGATGCCGTCGATGCCTCCCTCCATCAGACCGATCACGATGGCTTCATCGTTGGAGATCTCTTCACCGGTCATGGTGGAGCGCCCCTCTTGAATCGCCCAGATCATGCCCCAGTCCGTCTGGATGAAGCCCTTGAAGCCCATCTTGTCGCGGAGCAGGTCTTGCAGCACCAGCTTGGAGCCGATGGCGGAGTTCTCCATGTCCACGGTCAGCGGCACAGAGTAGTAGGGCATCACGGATGCCACATTTGCTTCGATGGCCGCGTAATAGGGCTTCAGGTGCGTTTCCAGCGTTTCCTCGCTGGAGATGATGGGCGAAGTGTCCTTGCCCTCCATCTGGGGACCTGCGCCGGGGAAGTGCTTAATGCAGGCGGCGATAGACCCGCTGTTCAGCCCGTCCGCGCCGTTCTGAAATGCGATGATCTGCGCCGTGACCATTTCGGTCACCAGCTCAGGATCCTCGCCGAAAGTTTCCATCACACGCCCCCAACGAGGCTCGGAGGCGATATCGGCTTCGGGCGAAAGCGTCATGCGCACGCCCACGGCGATATGCTCGTTGCGAGCAACCTCCGCCAGCTTCGTGACCAACTCGGTGTCGCGGGTGGCCGCCAGCGCCAGGTTCTGCGGGGTCACGGTCGCGCCGCTGACGTAAGACAAACCATGCACGGAGTCCATCGAAACCAGCACTGGCACGCCGAGCCGGCTGGACTCGGCATATTCCTGAATGGTGTTCATGGTGACCGCGGCGGCCTCCACGCTGTTGAGCTCGCGCACCAGCAGCATGCCGATGCCCATGTCCGTGCACCACTTGCTCAGGTAGGAGGGCATCTTGCCGTCCTCACGAGGCAGGAAGGTGGGATGCTGCATCTGGGCAACCTTCTCCGCGAGGGTCATCTGACCCACCAAATCGGCGGCGCGGGTCTCCGCGTCCTGACGCCAGTCCTCATACACATCGAGGGTTCCGTTGGCGTTTAGATCGATAAATTGATAACCGTCCGCTTCGATGATGGATTTCACATGCGGATTGAGAGTGGGCTGCTCCAATGCGGCCGTTTCGGCGAAGGCGGCGCTGCTCATCATGGACAGGCTGACCGCTAGCGCGCCGACTATAGCCACACCGCGCTTCATCGTTTGCTTAATCGACAAGGTTCCAATCTCCTTTCACTCCGGCTTCTTTTAAAATATTCACGATCTTGTTGGCGAAGTATTCCGCATCGTGATCGCTGGAGGTCGCAAATTCCTGAATCTGTGTCTGCAGACTGGTGGAAGCGCTCCACGGGAGCGCCGTGCCATGGGTGAAGCTGGGATAGGTCTTCACCGCGCCGCCGGTCATCTGCTCCTTAAAGTGCAGCGTCAGCGGGCAGTAGACGCTATCGTCGGTATCGGTATAGGGGGAGATGGACTCCTTCAGTGCGGAGAAACTCTCCTGCACGGCCTTGGTGGACACGTTGTAAGCCCAGCGGATACCCGCGTTCACGTCGGCGGAGTCGTTGCTGACCACGAAGCCGTCCACGCATAGGCCGAACCATCCCTCCGTGCCGGGGAAGGTGAAGATGCCGTAGTCCTCACCATAGACCTGGCCCATGCTGGTGAGCAGCGGCTGCATCCACGCTCCCATGATCTGCATGGCATAGGTGCCGGCCACCACCTGGCCGCTAGCCTCGTACCAGTCGCGGCTGCTGTGATCGGGGGCGACGTAGTCCATGAGCTTGGCATAGGTGGCCAGAACGCTCGTCACATCCTCGACGTTGTAGCTGCCGTTGATGAAATCCTCATAGATCTGCGGGCTCGTGCCCATCATGATGTCCTCGAACACTTGGCAGGCAGGCCAACCCTTGCGGTCGCCCAAGTCGATGGGATACTCCCCATCGGGCATGACTGCGGCAAGCTGATCGCACAGCGACCAGAACTCGTCCCACGTGATGTCCTCATGATCCGGGAGTGCAATGCCGTACTTTTCAAACACATGAATGTTATAGAAGATCACGTTGGTCTTGTGAATGCCGACGGGCACGATATACTGCTTGCCATCGGATGCGGTGCACAGCGTCTTGAGGCTCTCGGTCATGCGGTCGTTCAGTCCCGCGTATTCCCACATGCTGCTCAAGTCCAGCAGCATGTTCGCGTCAAGGTAGGGCTGGATCTCCTGGCCAGGGTGCGCTTGAAAGGCTTCTGGGCTCTTGCCTGCCTGCTGCAGCACCTTGACCTTCATGACCATGGCGCCGCCCGCGCCGCCGGGGATAGCGTTGGACTTGGCCTTTTCCTTGGTGTAGGTCGTCTTAAACCCATCGATGACGGATTCGATGGCATCCTTTTCTCCGCCCGCCGTCCACCAGTGGTAGACGTTGGCGGTGCCCTTCTCGGCAGTATCCTCAATGACCGCCGGGAAGTCCACAGCAGCGGCGTCGATCTTCTCATTTTTCGCGGCCAATGCACCCGTGGTGGTGGTCAGCGCCAGCACTCCCGCCAGCGCCATGCCGCAGAGTTTTTTCAGCTTCATGTCCTTTTTCCTCCCTTATGAACGGATCACTCTGCCACGAAGGTCAGCGTGCCCCATAGGCTGGGGTTGTTGTCCACGTCATACATGGCGGGCTTGCGGTCGCCGGTGACGGCCAGGTCAGCGGAGGACTGCATGCGCAGGCTGTGAATGCCGGGGCAGGGCAGATCCACGTCCAGAATGGAGAAGTCAAAGCCGATGGTCTGGCCGGCGGCAGGCACCAACTGTGCGATCTGTTCGTTGCTCAGGTAATGCCAAGGAAGCTTGATCTCATAAGTTGCGCCGCCTTCAGTCTTCTGGAAGGCCGCCTGATAGTCGTCCTCCTCAAAGAGACGCTCGTCGCCGTACTCGCCGGCGGTTTCATAGCCTTTGTTGTCGGCCACCATGGAGCGGTCAATGTAGTTAAACCAATCGCCGTAGTAATCCTCTACGCTAGTCGTCCAGCGCCAGTCGGTGGCTTCATACTCCGTGCGCGCGGGATCTGCTTCGGGGTTGGTGCTCAGGAAGAAGATGATGGCATCCAGCTCATCCAGCGGGAAGCCTTCACGATAAACGAAGGGGGTATCGTCCTTGATATCAACGGCCAGATACAGATTTTCTTCGTCCCACATGGCACTTAGATTCACGGAGCAGTCCTCCGCGCCATCCCAATGCTCCAACTGATCGGTGATCTGGCTCTGGCTGTCGATGCGAAGACTACGGGTCATATCCCACTCGCTCAGATCGCCGTCGACCACCACGTCCTTAGCCTTGGGCGCTTCGAGGTTCTTGTCCGAGTAGGCAAGCGCGCTGACTGAAGAGCACAAAAGACCCAGGGACAGCACTGCGGCTGCCGCCTTCTTTAAGAATTGAAGATGTTTCATGGTTCCAACCTCCGCTCATTTTGTCACCCGATTACGGTGTCATCGTGTTCAGTATAGGAGATGCACCTGTTCGCATCAATGGAAAATCCAACACATCAGTTTGGAAAATCCAGTTTGTGCAGGAACTTGCATAGCGCAAAAAAGAATACTATAATGAACAAACAGTTGACCAGGGAAGAACGGGGTGTGGACTGTCCTATGCGAATGAGCGGTAAGATGATTATCCTTTTTTCCTGCGTCACTGCGCTGTTGATCGTACTTAATACGGTTTTAACGATCCAGACAGAGGTACGCGCGCTGCAAGCCCACGAGGAGGAGACATTGACGGTTATTGCCGGGCAAATTTCCAGTGAGATCGAAGAAAACTTTGCTTTTATGGAATACGGCATCGATGGTATGACGCAGGATAATGCCTTTATGTCTTCCTTTTCCATCATCAACGCTTTGGGAGAGGAAGGGGCACACACGCCCGAATACATCGAGGCGCAAAACGTTTTGTCCACTTATCTGTACCACCAACCGCTCAACGACCGCTTTTACAGTATCAATGTCATTACGAACAGCGGCTTCATCATGTCCAGTCATTTTCAGAAATTTGAAGTGATCGAAAGCTATTCTGAGGAACTCATCGAGCAGCTCGGCCGGATGCCATGGCTTTTTGATGAAACCGTCAAGCTCAACACAAAGCAGGTCGTTACGCCCCACCCTGATCCTTGGGACGTCTATCGTTCCCAGACAAAATCAACTTCTGTGTACACCATGTGGTGCAAGGCGGTCTATCACGGAGAGAACATCGGCTATTTTGAGGTCAATGCACTCACCTCTGATTTGAAGAACATTTTCGAGATTCCCGCAATGAATGGATTTCAAGCCGCCGCGATCTACGAGGGACGCACGATCGACGCTATTCGAGAACTATACCGTGGCAGCAGCAACACCATTCAATATGAGGATGTGACCCCCGGTACGATGACTACCTGTGTGGATGAGGACGGTGTATCCTACTATGTGGTCTCTGCCTACAACAAAAGCCTTGGGCTGACAATCTATACCGCCCAGCGCACCGACGAATATGCCGCCGCGGTAAACGCCGTCATCCGCAATCACATTTTGACAGGCGTGCTCGTGCTTGCCGTCTCGATTTTCCTCATTGTGCTGTTATCCTTTGGGCTGACACGTTCCATTCACAAGCTGACAGAAAAAATCTCCGGTATCAACGCCAAGTCCCTGACGCAAAACAATCAGATGAATTCCGAACAGCTGCGAAAGGTGACAAGCGCGCGTGACCAAGAGGTGCGTAAGATGGAGGATTCCTTCGATGAAATGATGCTGGCACTTCGGGCCTCCACCCAATCGGAAATGCAGCTGCGAGAGAGCACACTCCGCGCTCGGCTGAACGCCCTGCAAGCACAGATCAATCCGCACTTCATTTATAACACGCTTAACATCATTTCCGCCAAGTCGTTGGAGGCGGGCAACGACGTCGTCATAGACATTTGCGACCACTTTGCACAGATGCTCCGTTACTCCACCGACCTGCGCAGCAAGACCGCCACGCTGGCGGAGGAAATCGACAATGTGCAAAATTATTTGCTGCTGGCGAAATTCCGATACGAAGAGAAATTGTGCTATTCGATTGACGTGCCGGGTTCCTTTATGCAGAAGGTGCTCCCCAAGCTGTCCCTACAGCCCATCGTCGAAAACGCCATTTCTCACGGTTATCAGAGCTCCAAGGGTAAATTTTCCCTTCGCATCACGGGCGAGATCGATGCCGAAGGCCTGCTGCACTTGACGATTCGCGACAACGGCAGTGGCTTTGACGAGTTCGTGTTGACCCATTTGAGGCATGAGTTTGAAGCCATCGAGAACGGCGAATTTGCCGCGGTGGAAAACAGCAATGCACATATCGGACTGGTCAACACGTACAGGCGGCTGTACTATTTCTCCGATAAGCACATCCGAATGCAGTTGCGCAATGATAACGGCGCGGTCATCGAGTTGATCATTGACCAGTTAACGAAGGAGGCGTAACACCATGTATCGAGTTCTGATCGTAGATGACGAGCGTCCTGCACTCATCTATTTGAGCGCGCTTATCACAAGGCATCTGCCTGACTTTGAGGTCGTAGGCATGGCTGAGGACGTTCAAAGCGCGCTTGACCTACTTGCATCGCAAACGGTGGACGTGCTCATTACCGACGTGAGTATGCCGGGCGGCATGAACGGCATTGATCTGGCGAAGGTGGCGCGGGAGAAGTATCCGGCGATGCACATCGTCATCGTATCGGGTTATGCCGAATTTGAGTATGCCCGCGGTGCGATGCAGGCGGGCGTGGAAGATTATCTTCTTAAGCCCATCTCGATTCCGCGTGTGAAGGAGGTTCTCACGAACGTGAAAACCTCGCTGGAAGAGGAACACATTCCGATGCTTCAGCAGGTGTTTACCCAGCTGCTCCAGCAGCAGGAGGTCAATCCCGATCAGTTGGAGCGCGCCTTTGGTTCGGCGCCCCCGCACTTTGCCTTTGCAAGAATCGGCAACCTAAACAGCAATCGTCATGCCCGCATGACGAGCATCGGCATCAAGGATCTCAGCCATGCTCCATGGCAGATCTTCTATGGACGCGACGATAACGAATTCATCCTGCTGATGCCCGATTCTGGGCTTGATGGGCGTTTCTCGGCGCAGTTGACCGATGTCATGGAGCACTTGTCTCACGGACGCTCGTGGACGGCTGTCTACAACAAAGAAGCAAGCACGCTCACGCTGCTGCCAGCCTTCCTCAACAAGGCAAACAAGTTGATGAACGCGTCGCTCGTCATCGGATACACCCAATGCTTATGTGTGACAGCACCTGCTCCTGCGGATGCAGGCCTGCTGCCTGTGAACATTCGACGGCAACTATCTACCTGCATCACGAACAGCTCTTGGCGGGTCATTCAGGAAATGTTTCTATCCCTTGCGGTGGAATGGGAGAAAGCGAAGCTTCCGCAGGAGCAGGTCGAGCAGTTATGCTATCAGCTGGTGAATCAGTCTGCAAGTGAGGGCGGCGGCATCAAACGCAGCCAGCAGGCAATTCGTGAAGAAGTCGATATGCTGTACGCCGACGCCAGCTCCGTCGGCGAGCTGCTCTCCAGCCTGTATGGGGTGCTGTTCCGCGATCTATCCATTCATGACAAGCAGATCGGTGGCGACGAGCTATGTGCCTTCACGCTGAACTACATCAAGGAAAACTACAGCCTGCCGCTGAATATTCAGTCCATCTGTGCCAAGACAGGATTCAGTCAGACGTACCTTTCCCGCCTGTTGCGAAAATATGCCGATACCTCGGTGAACACCTATCTGACTCAATGCCGCATGGAGGCTGCCAAGAAGCTCCTCAAAGAAAACCCGAGCATGCTGCTGCGCGATGTCGCGACGATGGTTGGCTATGAGGACCAGTCTTATTTCAACAAGATCTTCCGCAGCGAAACGGGCATGACGCCAAGGCAGTATGCGGCGCAGTTTTCGCAGAAATGAGCGAGGGAGGTGACTTGTGATGCTGCTTCTGTATGCCGAGGATGAACCTGCCATGTCCGAGGCAGTGGTAGACATCCTGACCTATCACGGGTATCAGGTGGACGCGGTTTTTTCGGGTGATGACGCGCTGGCTTATGCGTCACTCACCCCTTATGACGGCATCATTCTGGACATTATGCTGCCTGGAATGAACGGACTGGAGGTGCTAAGGGAGCTTCGAAAGCGCCATCTTGCCGTCCCTGTGCTGATGCTCACCGCCAAGGGGGAGGTTAATGACCGCATCACCGGGCTGGAACAAGGCGCTGACGATTACTTGGTAAAACCCTTTGCGATGGGCGAGCTGCTGGCTCGTGTGCGCGCCATGCTGCGGCGCAGGGAAAACTACACCCCGGATACGCTCACCTGCGGAAACATCACCCTGAATACAGCCCACAAGACCTTGGAATCCGAAAGCCGCACACTGGATTTAAGCCGCATTGAGTATCAGATGATGGAATTTTTCATACTCAATCAAGGAACGTACCTTTCCGCAGGGCAGTTGCTAGAGCGGGTTTGGGGGTATGAGTCGGAGGTTGAGCAAGGCGCGCTGTGGGTCTACATTTCTTATCTGCGCAAGAAACTGCATCAGCTTGACGCCAATGTGGAAATCAGCACCAAGCGCGGCATCGGCTATGCGTTGGAGGTCATCTGATGGTTAAGATTCTGCGGCGCAGGTTCGTGATGATCGCGATGGTGTCCTTTGCGGTGTTCCTGCTGCTTCTGTCCGTCGGCTTTATCACCGCAAATTACTTTTCTATGGAAAACGCAGCGGATACCGTGCTAAGTCTGCTGCTGGACGGTCCGCCCGAACCCGATGCACCGCAGGAAACAGCACCGCCCATGAACGCCTTTGGTTATCAGCTGGAAAGCCCCAACGGTCGCGCTCTTCGTTCTTTTGTGGCTAAGATCGGCACAGATGGCGAGATCACGTTAGTAGACTCCGGCTTCGGCTGGACGGTTAACGCATCGGATGTGCAAGCCTTGGCCCAAAATGCCGCTGACACAGGACAAACCTCCGGCAAACTCGGCTCTTATAAGTTTCTCAGCCGTGTGGAAGGCGACGGCAAACGGATCGCCTTTGTGGACATCACCATTCAAGCGCAGATGCTGCTGTACTCGCTGTTACCCATTGCGTTGGTCTGCGGCGCAGGCTTCCTGTTGATGTTCGTCATCGTCCTGCTGGTCTCCCGCAGAGCCGTCCGTCCCATTGCAGAGAACCTGGAAAAACAGCAGTGCTTCATTGCGGATGCGGGTCATGAGATCAAGACCCCGCTGGCAATCATCCAATCCAACGCTGACGCCATGGCACTATGTATGGGCGATAACAAGTGGCTGAACAACATTCGTGCGCAGGTCACACGCTTGGACAGGCTGACCCGCGATCTGCTGACCATGGCCAGCGACACCGACACGCCGCTCTTCATGACGGACGTCGATCTCAGTGAACTGCTCATAAACTGCTTGAAGGCCCACGAGGAGCTGTTTCAAAGCCATCATCTAACCGTGTTCGCACAGATCGTTTCAAACGTGGTCGTCCATGGGAGTCAAGAGTCCCTCCTGCGTCTGACCGATGTGCTGACGGACAATGCGATTCGATACGCTACTGCCAAAAGCAGCGTACACGTCTCCTTGACTCCCGTAGGAAAACGTGTCGTGCTGGAAATGACCAACCGATGCGACGCGCTGCCGCATGTGCGCCCGGACAGACTGTTCGATCGCTTTTATCGCGCCGACGCTGCACGAACGCAGCAGGCAGGCGGCTATGGTATCGGGCTTGCTATCGCAAAATCGGATGTGCAGCGGCATCACGGAAGCATCCACGCATTCTTCGATGACGCGCAAACCATCCGATTTCGGGTGGAGCTTTTGCTTCGCGATGCAAAAGCAGACAGTCAATAAATCAGCGACAAAATGGGACGAGCTATTCCGGCTCATCCCATTTTTATGCCTTTGTTTACTTGTTATCCGTCTGTGTATCCGCAGAGGATACTGTTTCACCCTCTACCGTAGTCACCGTGGCGCTCATGCCATAGCGCACGGATTCGGACGAGGCAAATGTCACATAAGCCGCATATACCGCGGTGTCGTCATCCTCCGTGCTTTCCATGGCCACGCCGGAGATACGCTCCACTTCGCCTTCGGTGCGCTGGCCGTTGCCAAACTCCACCTGCACCTGTTGACCAATCTGAATGTTCGCAAGATCTGTCTCGGGTACCTCCACCTCCAAACGGATCGCGCTGTCGGGATAGACCTTGGCAATGACGCTGCCCTGCGTCACGGCATCGCCCACGGCAACAGAAAATTCAGACACTACGCCGCTTTCCGCCGCGCTCATGTCGGCGTCATAGCCCGCCAGACTTGATGGTGTCACGGATAGCAACTCATAAAGCACCTCGCCGCGCTCCACATGTTGTCCATTTTGAACGCATATCTTGGAAATCGTCCCCGTCTCGCTGCCGGTGTAAGCGATCGGCTCCACCCGGGCGATGGTACCCTTGCCGAGCTTCTTGGATGCAGCATACATCGTGCCGCGATACACGGCTACCGACTCACCCACATCGAATCCCCCATCCGTCAGCTCTACCGCGTAGTCTGTTCCGCTGACGCCATAGATCATGCCCAAGCCGCTGTGCGAGCTGTCGGAGGTACTGCGGACAAAAACGTTCTCACCGTTGTGAACCAACTGCGTCTCAATAGAATCATATGCATATCTGGTGCTTGCGGAGACGGTATACTTTACGTCCGGCTCAATGGAGGCTGCCGCGCCATAGCGGGTGATGACGGCCGCTAAGGAATCTCCTTCTGCACCGTAGAGCGTCACCGTTCCGGCCTGCTCGGCGCATACATAGGTAGTAGAGAGCGCGGCCAGCTGTGTTCCCGCGTCCACATGCTCCCCGGTCTGGGCGAACAGCGCAGTGACAGTCCCTTCCGAAGGTGCAAACACCGCAAGTGTCTGGGTGGAAACGACAGTAGCATCCAGCGCCACGCTTTCGGCGCAAGCGGCGGAGAAGAGCATCAACGCGGACAAGACACCTGCAACAATTTTTTTCATAATCAATTCTCTCCCATTTATTATTACAGTATTTCTTATGCAAACCGCAGCGCATCAATGGGGTTAAGCTTGCTTGCCTTGCGCGCAGGGGCCCATCCGAAGATAATGCCCACCGCTGCCGAGAAGCCCACGCCCAGAATGATAGCGCTCACCGATACGGTGAAGGTCGTGCCCATCATGTTGGTCAGGATGATGGACAGCAGCAAGCCCAATCCCACGCCCGCCACACCGCCGATCATCGATAGCAGGAACGATTCGATCAGAAACTGCATCTGGATCTGCCAAGGGATCGCACCCAGCGCTTTTTTCAGACCGATCTCCATGGTGCGCTCGGTTACGGAGGTCAGCATCATATTCATGATCCCGATACCGCCAACCACCAGCGCGATAGAGGCAATGCCTGCCAGCAGCGCCGTCATCATGGACAGCATCTGCTCCATGGTGTCCTCCACGCTGCTCATGGTAATGATCTCGTAACAGTCATCCTCATAGGAGAACATGGCGTCCATGACGCCTTCAATTTGCGTTGCTACCGCATCGGAATCCGCCCCTTCGACAAGATAGACCGTGAAGGAGGTCACGACGCTGGCGTTGTTCATCTTCAGCGCTGTGGTGTAAGGAATGAGGATGTCCGGACTTCCGGCAAAAATGCTGGTGATGCTCTCCGTGCCATCGGACGAGAACAGCCCGACGATCAAGTAGGGTACGCCGTTAATGTACAAATTCTCGCCCACGGGATCAACACCATAAAAGAAAGTCTCCACCAGGGTGTCGTCCACCAGGCATACGAAGGACATGTTGTCCTCGTCCAATTTGTTCAGTGCTCTGCCCCGCGTGACCACTTCGCTGTTGGTGCGGAAGTAGTAGGCGTTCTTGCCGGAGACCGATATGCCCGTGTCGTAGGTCCCGTCGTGGGAAACCCGTGCGGAGAGGCTCACGGTCGGGGTCAGCCCTGCGATGGTATCCAGCGCGGTCAGTTCCGCCATGTCATCAGTCGTCAGTCCTGACTTTAGGTCGCTGCCCGTGACGGAAACCGTCAGCGTACCTGCGCCCATGGACGAGAAGCTGCTCGACAGCGACCCGGATACGCCTGACACCGTGGTAATCAGCGCAATGACCGCCGTGACGCCGATGAGGATGCCCAGCACCGTGAGGAAAGAGCGCACCTTGTTGCCCCATATGTTATCGAGAGACATGCGCACACATTCCTTAAGCATGATGAGGGTCTTGCGGACTCTCTTAAGCATGACACGCGTCACTCCCCTCCGTCAGTACCCCATCGATGATGTTCACGACACGGTGCGCATAGGACGCAATATGCAAATCATGGGTGATCATGATGATGGTGCGTCCCTCGTCGTTCAGCTCTTGAAACAGGCTCATGACCTGCTTGCCGGTTTGCTGATCCAGCGCACCGGTGGGCTCGTCGGCCAAGAGGATGGACGGATTGCCCACCAGCGCCCGCGCGATGGCCACGCGCTGCTGTTGACCGCCCGAGAGCTGATTGGGAAAGTGGTTTTTGCGATCCGCCAGCCCCACGCGCTCCAGCATTTCGGAGGCCAGCTTCCGCCGTTCTTTGAGCGTGACGCCTGCGTAGATCAGCGGCATCTCTACGTTCTTCTGTGCCGTTAGCCGGGGCAGAAGCTGGGAGTTCTGGAAAATGAAGCCGATCTCCTTGCTGCGGATGGTCGCCAGCTCCACTTCCGTCAGTTCCTCCGTAGCGGCTCCGTGAAGGATGTAGCTGCCGGAGGTAGGCGTATCCAGACAGCCGATGATGTTCATCAGCGTGGACTTGCCGCTGCCGGAGGGGCCCAGGATAGAAAGGTATTCTCCCGGCGCGATGTCCAGATGTACATCCTTCAAGATGTGCATCTCCTCGTCGCCCATTTGGTAGTATTTATTGATGGCTCTCATGCGAAAGAAGACGTCCCCCATCATTGACCACCACCAAAGCCGCTCGGCATCCCGCCGGGCATTTGTCCGCCAGCGGGGGCTTGACCGCCGCTGGAATCAGAGAAATCCATGTTGGAAAAGTCGGGCATGTTCCCACCACTGGGCGGCATCATCTGCTGGCCGCCGAGCAGGCCCGACAGCAGCCCCGAAAGCCCGCTCTGCGCCGCTGTCGTCTGCACCTCCACGTACACCTCGTCGCCATCCTTGAGCCCGCTCTTGATCTCCACGTAGTTGCCGTTGCTCACGCCGACCTCCACGGGGATCTGCTCCAGCGCGCCGGATTCGTTATACATGTAGACATAGGCGCTGTTCTCGGCGTCAAAGCTGAGAGCGTCCATTTTGAGAATCACGACATTCTCCGCCGCTTCCTTCGGGATGGAGACCGTGATCTGCATACCGGGATACACCCCATCGCCCGCTTCCACATCTACCAAGGCCGTAGCGGTATAATAGGCCACGCTGCCGGTTGAAGCGGAAATATAATTGATGGTGGCAATGGTGGACTCAAATTGCTTCTCCGTGGCGGTCGCCGTCACGGTGCAGGCCTGACCCACGCCGACCGACGCGATGTCGTATTCGTCTACTCGGAAGCTGGCCTTTAAATGGGTGAAATCGGCGATCTGCATCAGCTCTGTGCCGCTGGGCACCTCGTCCCCCGCGGCCACGCTGACACTGTTCACTTTCCCATCGAAGTCTGCGGTGAATGTATCGCCGTTTGTCAGCCGCAGCAGCTTGTCATCCTTCTTCACCGTGTCACCCGCCGCAACATACACCGTGCGGATGGTGCTGTCCTTCGACGCTGTGTAGGTCTTGCTGTCGATGACCGCAAGGCTGCCAGAGAAGCTCACAGCGTTGGAGATACTTCCGATAGACGCCGTATACCCTGTGTAGCTTACGGTATACTCCTGCTTCAGCGACGTGTAGGCATAATATCCCGCGCCTGCCAAGATCAGCAGAATAAACAGAAATAAAATGATCTTCCGAAGGATGTGCCGCTTGCGTTTCGGCTTTGCCTTCTCGGTTACGTGGACTGCCTGTTCCGGCATTTCATTCACCTTCCTGTGCTCGTTGTTTTTTTACTCCGTTAGCTTACAAGAGAAACCTTACGCCAGCCTTAGGGAACGAGCGGCATTGTGTGACTTTTCCGTGAACAAGTGCAGACAACGCCGTGAAAGAGACACTGTGGACGCTGTTGTTGCGCCCGCGTCCTGCGGTATTGCCCTAGTTGCTCGGTTTGCTGCCATTGTTCGGCATGCCGCCCTCCGGAGGTGTGCCCCCGAACCGAAAAAAATCTATGGTACTCGGGTCGAAACCCTCCATTTGACTGGGATCGAAATCGCCCAAGGCACTGGGATCGAAATCCCCCATTTTGCTCGGGTCAAAGCCGCCCATGGCGCTCGGATCAAAATCCCCCATATCGCCGAAGGAGAAGCCGCCGGACACTTGGACAAGCTCGTTCGCCGCACCATAAGTAATATTCGTCAAGGCCTGCTCGCTGGGCGTCAGTGTAAAGGTTCCGTCGCCGTTATCGGTGATCTCGGCATAGACAGCGCTTTGTCCATCCACCTGCAAATAGGTGATGAGGGAGCTTTTCTGCGGCTTCCACACGCCGCCGTCCGTTACACGCACCTGCACGAAGTTGTTCCCGGTGAAATAGCTGCGATTTGCTACGCGGCCGATATAGTAATACTGGTCGGAGGTAATGCTGGTGTTTTGCGAAATCAAGGCATTCGTGCCGTCATACTGCTCGCCCACATGAATGACCTCCGTTGCACAAATGTCGCCCGCAAGGGCTGCTCCACTGCCGATGTTTACAAGCAGGGAGCGTGCGTCCTGCCCGCGATAGCCCGTACCGTTGTACAGGTCGCCGCTTAGGGATACATTCTCCGCATTGAAGGTCACATAGCCGCCCTTGGAGGTTTCGGTGATGCCGCCGTTTTCCGAGGGCCAACCGGCGTCTTCCGTGTACTCCGTGTTGAAGTTCTGCTTCGCATCCGCGCCGATCATGTTGTTTTCGTCGTCAATCATCTGCACGAGAATGCCGTTCTTCGCATTGAGCTGGGAGCCATCTTCGACCTGAATGGTGACGTCCGGGCTTTTGAGGAGGAAAGCAGCCTCGTCCGTGTTGAACACGGTGCCATCGGTCAGTTTGATTCCCGCCGTGCCCCAGGTCATGATGCCAAAGCCGTCGGAGTTCAGCTCTGTGTTCTGCCCTTTGCCGGTGATGCCCGTGAAGGTTGCCTTGTCCGCAAAGCCGGTCACCTCATGACCCAGGAAATCGTAGGTCGCGGCGTCGCCGGACAGCGCCTTCACATCCAAAGTACCGCCATCAAAATCAGAATCCGCAAAGGTCATATAGCCACCCGTGATGACGCCGCCGTACATGCCCGCGTTGATCTGCGTTCCATAGAAAAACTCCTGCGCCTGCCCAATGGCGAACACGCCGTAGCCTGTGCCATACAGATCCAGATAGGGGTCATCCGTGTAATTTGTGTTGGCTTGGTCGATGCTGATTTCGCTGTCCACCGTCACGATCTGCATATCCGATCCGGAGTCCGTGGAAAGGGTGCCCCACCCGCTGGAAGTCAGCTTGCTGTTGACCACAGTAAGCAGCGAGTACTTCCCTTCGATATTAGACAGCCTCGCATTCCCGGCAATCCCCAGCACCCAAGGCGGCGACACCATTGTAGCCATGTTGGAGTTATTGATATAACCGTCGTAAAGTGTGCCGCCCCGCACCGAGATCTCCGAATCCTGTACGAGCGTTGCTGCGCCGGAATCGGTCAGCAGTGCCAATTTAGCTACGCCGCTGGTCTTGATGGTAGTGCGCAGCAGGGTCAGTATCCCTTGATTCGCGTTGATAATCGCCGTGCCCAGCCCGGTAAAATCGTTTACATTCGATCCGTCGGAGGCGCTGTCCAGCGTCAGGCTCGCATCGGAGATCGTGTACTCCGCGCCGTCCACGATGACACCGCTGAAACTGTCGCTGGTGGATACAATGGAAAAGCCCTCCGCTTTGGTGTCATAAACTTTTCCGCCCTGGATCACATCCAGAGCGGACTTTGCCTCGTTCACGCCGCCTGCATCAACATAGAGTGCGCTGCGATAGGCGTAGTCAGCCGCATCTCCCTGCGAGCTTGAGCCGAACTGACCGTATGCTTCACTTTGGGTGAGCGTTGCGTTTTCATAGGTGCCTTCTGCCAAGGGTGTTTCAACGCCATTCACGGTCAGAGTGTATCGTGCATCCGTGTCTTCTACCATATCCGGCGTCACGATGATCGTGCCGGCGGAAACGACTTGCCGCTCCGCAAGACTCATCATAGGACTGACCATCATACACGCCGATAGAAGCCATGCGCATCCCGCTTGAGTTTTTTTCACCATTCTTCCTCCTTGCTTTTTTCAGGTTTAAGTTCCGGTGTAGTCTACTCGCCCAACCTTAGAAGAACCTAAGGGGTCTGCACAAACATTCTCTTCAGATGGATAATCGTTCCTCATCGCGCAAACGACATTTTCGTTTTACGGTTAAACCCTTTGCTTCTGCCTCCAGGATCTTCCGCACTTGCCACTTGATTTTCCAAAGCATGTCCGCCTCATCACGCAACGGAGAGAACTTGGCCTGCTCCTTGTCGGCGATGAACCCCTTGTGCCCTGTGCCGATCAGATAACGCTTGCCTTCGTACACCAGCATCTCTGCGCCGAGGATGGTGCCGTTGTCGCAGGGCTTGATACCGGTTGGCATAATCATGCTTGCTGACATCGGAATCGCTGTGAATCAGCTGCAGGAGCTTGATTTCGTAGGTCGCGTCCGTGTCCTGCGCACAGTGCACGTTGACGCGGGATGTGGTGTTTCCCATTCGACAGGAAAAGGAAAAGTTGGGTGCCCAGGTCTGTTTTTTTGAGTCTCCTTCAAAATATAGGTACAAGAAAAGTGGCATCACGTTGCGGCCTATGCAACGGATACCACCTCTAAAGTGTACTTTTCTAGACATATGTCCAAAAGAAAAAACAACGCCCCAAATGCTCCCTCCCAGAGGAGCATTTGCAGCGCTCGCGGCCTGTCATAAATTTTATCACATTCATTGTAGAAAGAAGGTTTAACAAACGATGAGAAACAAAAAAAGCGACCATCCGTCTCGCTAAAAACCGGATAGTCGCTATTTATAGGAGTTTTTGGAGCTGATGACCGGAATTGAACCGGTGACCTCGTCCTTACCAAGGACGCGCTCTACCAGCTGAGCTACATCAGCGCACGCTGTAACAGCAGAAATGATTATACCGTACTTTCCGCCAAAAAGCAAGCCTTTTTGGGCCTTCCATGAAAATTTCTCGAAAGGCGTTGACAGCACCGCCCTTATGCCGCACTATAGAGATAACGGCATAAACGGGCTTGCCGGGCGGTTCGTGGGGCCGAGGCCCCCTCAGCATCGGCGGCCGACCCGTACGCATGAACGAATGGAAAGGTGGATGCCCGCCATGAAGAAGGTATCGCTTCCCCCGACGAACGATTACTGCCCGCAGACGCTCTTCGCCTACGGCACCTACAAGGAAGACGGCACGCCCAACTTCGGCCTGTTCTGCTGGCTGAGCTATTGCTGGGACGAAGGACTCTGCGTCATGTGCTGCATCGGTGAAGAAAAGCTGACCAAGGACCGCATCCGGGCGACGGGCAAGTTCTCCGCCTGCCTCGTCACCGAGCCTTTGCTGCCGCTGGCCGACTACCTGGGCAGCACGAGCGGACGCACGCCCGGCAAGATGGACGTGCCCATCGCTGTCGGCAAAGGCGCAAAGCTGGACGTCCCCGTCCTGGAGGAAAGCCCCCTCTGCTTTGAACTGGAGGTCCGGCGGACCCTTCCGTTGAGCGAGGGCAGCGACCTCTTCGTCTGCCGCATCGCAAACGTGCTTGCGGATGCGCGCGTGGAGAATGCGCCGGACGTGGAATCGCTGCTGCGCGGCTTCGCGCCCGTGCGAACGACCTGCCAGACGTATTTCTCCTACGACGGGCGCGCGATGGGCGGGTGGGGCGGGCTCGCGGGAGCGGTCGATGCCATGCGGGCACCCGATAAAAAGCCCTGACGGCGCCGCGCATCCCGCAAAAAGTTTGACTTTTCATTTGACATTGCACGCGCTTTTGCTTATACTAGGAAAGTAAATCCGATATAGCAAGCGTAAGGATGGGGAACGCATCCGCATATGCGCAGCAAGAGAGCCGCCGGGTGGTGCAAGGCGGCGGCGCACTGTGGTTCACTCGCCCCGGAACGCTCCAATTCGTTGGACGGTGGCACCCGTTATCGTGCGCCGAGTGGGCGGCATTGCGCCGCCAAGTCGAGTGGTACCGCGGAACAGACGTTTCGTCTCTGACAATTTGGAGGCGAGGCGTTTTTATTTTCCCATTTGCTCACCATTACAGGAGGAGGAAACGACATGACCACCCCTTACAATCCATCTGCCATCGAAAAGAAGTGGCAGAAAAACTGGGAGGACGCGCACGCCTTTGAGGCGAAGGCGTCGCACGACAAGCCGAAGTTTTACGGCCTGATCGAATTCCCCTATCCGTCCGGCGCGGGCCTGCACGTCGGCCACCCGCGCTCCAACACGGCGCTGGACATCATCTGCCGCAAGCGCCGCATGGAGGGCTACAACGTCCTCTACCCCATCGGCTGGGACGCCTTCGGCCTGCCGACCGAAAACTACGCGATCAAGAATCATGTGCACCCGGCCATCGTCACCAAGCAGAACATCGATCACTTCCGCGAGCAGCTCAAGAAGATCGGATTCTCCTTCGACTACACGCGCGAGGTGAACACCACCGATCCCAAGTACTACAAGTGGACGCAGTGGATCTTCCTCAAGCTCTTTGAAAAGGGGCTGGCTTACAAGGCCGAAATGCCTGTCAACTGGTGCACGAGCTGCAAGTGCGGCCTGGCGAACGAGGAGGTCGTGGGCGGCGTGTGCGAGCGCTGCGGCGGCGAGGTCATCCGCAAGGTCAAGAGCCAGTGGATGCTCAAAATCACCGACTACGCCCAGAAGCTGCTCGACGGCCTGGACGACGTGGACTTCATCGAAAAGGTCAAGGTGCAGCAGCGCAACTGGATCGGCCGCAGCGAGGGCGCGGAGGTCGATTTCGGCGTGGCGGGCAGCGACCGCAAGATCCGCGTGTACACCACGCGCCCGGACACGCTGTTCGGCGCGACCTACATGGTGCTCGCGCCCGAGCACCCGCTCGTCGATGAAATGAAGGCGCGCATCGCAAATTACGAGGACGTGCTGGCCTACCGCGCGCAGGCAGCCAAAAAATCGGACTTTGAGCGCACGGAGCTGGCGAAGGACAAGACCGGCGTCAAGCTCGAGGGTTTCACAGCGATCAACCCCGTGACAGGCCGGGAGATTCCCGTCTTTATCTCGGACTACGTGCTGGTCACCTACGGCACTGGCGCGATCATGGCCGTCCCCGCGCACGACACGCGCGACTGGGAATTCGCGAAGAAGTTCGGCCTGCCCATCGTTGAAGTCGTCGCGGGCGGCGACGTGCAGGCGGAGGCCTACACGGACGTGGCCGACGGCGTGCTGGTCAATTCCGGCTTCCTCGACGGGCTGCGCGTGGCCGAGGCCAAGAAGACGATCATCGAATGGCTGCAGGAAAAGGGAATCGGCACGCGCAAGGTCAACTTTAAGCTGCGCGACTGGGTGTTCAGCCGTCAGCGCTACTGGGGCGAGCCGATCCCGCTGGTCCACTGCGACAAGTGCGGCTGGGTGCCCGTGCCGGAGAAGGAGCTGCCCGTGCTGCTGCCGGATGTGGACAACTACGAGCCCACGGACAGCGGCGAGTCGCCCCTCTCCGTGATGACGGACTGGGTGAACACCACCTGCCCGCACTGCGGCGGCCCGGCGAAGCGCGAGACGGACACCATGCCCCAGTGGGCGGGCTCGTCCTGGTACTTCCTGCGCTACATCGATCCGCACAACGACGACATGTTCGCGGCGATGGAGGAGCTGAAGTACTGGCTGCCGGTGGACTGGTACAACGGCGGCATGGAGCACACCACGCTGCACCTGCTCTACAGCCGCTTCTGGCACAAGTTCCTCTACGACGAGGGCTACGTGCCCACGCCCGAGCCCTATCAAAAGCGCACGAGCCACGGCATGATCCTGGGCGCGAACGGCGAAAAGATGAGCAAGTCGCGCGGCAACGTCATCAACCCCGACGACACCATCGCCGAAATCGGCGCGGACGCCTTCCGCCTGTACGAGATGTTCATGGGCGCGTTCGATCAGGCGATCCCGTGGTCTACCGAGGGCGCGCGCGGCTGCCGCCGCTTCCTGGACCGCGTATGGCGGCTTCAGGACATGTTAAACGCCGGGGAGGGCATCTCGAAGAACCTGGAGACGCTCGTCAACCAGTCGATCAAGAAGGTCTCCGAGGACTACGAGCGGATGAAGTTCAACACCGCCATCGCGCAGATGATGACGCTGGTGAACGAATTCTACGCGGCCGGGCAGATCACGCGCGGCGACCTCAAGGCGCTGCTGCTGCTGCTGAATCCCGTCGCCCCGCACATCACCGAGGAAATGTGGGAGCTATGCGGGTTCGGCGAGCCGATCTACCGCCAGGCCTGGCCCAAGTGGGACGAAGACAAGCTGCAGGAGGCGACGATCGAAATCGCCGTGCAGATCAGCGGCAAGGTGCGCGGGCGCATCACCGTCCCCGCCGACATGACCCGGGAACAGGCCGAACGCGAGCTGCCGGAGCGCGAGGAAGTGCAGCGCCTCATCGCGGGCAAGACCGTCAAAAAGCTCGTCTACGTCCCCGGACGCCTCCTGAATGTGGTTGTCGGATAACGTCTGGGCTGGTATAATAGGATAAGCCAGTTGAGCCGGTGCGCGATCTGCGCGCCGGTTTTTTCGATTGCGCCGCCCGGCAGCCAGGAAGGGAGGGACCGCCTTGCGACACCGCTATGCCCGCTATCCGTTCTTGCAGCGCGCGGTCATCGTCCTGTGCGCGGGACTGGCGTGCGCCTCCGACCTCGCCCACGGCCAGGGCAACATCACGCTCGCCCGCGCGGCCTTCTGCGCGACGCTCATGCTGCTCGCGCTCGCGCTCGCGCTCATGCGCTGCTGCCTGCTCGTGGACGCGGGCGGCGTCTTCATCGGCACGCCCCTGCACCGCCACCGCCTGCTGTGGCGCGACATGAGCGCTCTCGGCTACGTGCAGTGCAACGCCCGGCGCGTGTACCTGTACGGCATGGCGAAGGGCGAGCCCTCCTTCGCGCGCCTGATGCACGCCGCGCCCTTTTGCGGCCCCGGCCATTTCGTGGTGCCCGCCTCTGCCTCCCTGCGCGCGGCGCTCGTGTCGCTCTGCCCCTTTGCGCCGGACAGCGGCTTTGAACGCGCCGCGCCGCTGCCCCGTTCGCACCGCCGGCTGCTGACGCGCCTGTACATGCCCGCGCTGCTGCTGCTGCCCGGCGGCCTGCTCGCGCTGCTCACCGGCGGGCGCATCGCCTATTCGGTCTGCACGAGCGTCTACCCCACCGCGACGCTCGTGGCGCTTTGCGTGGCCTCGCTCCTTTGCGGCGCGGCGGGCGTTTACCTGCTCTCCTGCGCGCTGAACACGCTGTCGGCCAACCCCGTGCTCGGGCCGGAGGGCGTCCGCGTGGGCTTTCCCGGCCGCACGCTGACGTTGCGCTGGCAGGAGGCCGGCAGCCTCTGCCGCCTGCGCACGCCCGGTTCCAGCACGCTGTACGTGCTTTCCGGCAAGCTGCCGCCCGCCGGCGGTTCGCCCGCGCAGCCGCCGCTGCGCTGCATCTCGCTGTACGACACGCGCAACGTCCTGTTTGCGGTGCACTCCTTTTGCCTGCTTCCGCTGCAGGAGGTGCGCATCCCGCCCCGCTTTTTCAGGAGCTCTCATCGAGGTGACGACGAATGACCGTTTACGCCATCGAAAACACGCTGCGTCCGCTGAACGTGCTGCCCGACGTCTCACAGGCCTCGCAGGCCCCGCTCGCCGTGTCGCTGACGTTCGAGGAGCTCGCACGCTGTCCGCTGGCGACCGAGGAAATCCGCGGGCTCCTTACGCGCAGCCGCGACGGCCACTTCTGCAAGGCCGAGCTGCGCCGCTGCGGCATCGTCGGGGCGGTCAGCATGCCGTCCAAGTCCGGCAAGCGCGAGCCCCTGTGTTTTTCTTACTTTCTGCGCCGCGAGTTCGTGCTCTTCTGCTGCGACGCCGGGAAGATCGACCGAACGCTGGAGAAGCTGTCCCTCCGGCGGGATTGGGCGTCGCCGGACAGCGGGGAGCTGCTGTGCAGCGTGCTCTTTTCGCTGATCGACGGGGATCTGCTGGCGCTGGAAGCGCTCGACACGCGGATTGAGAAGCTGGAAAACGCCGTGCTCTCCGGGCAGATCGAGGCCTTCAACCGCGAAATGCCGGGGCTGCGAAAGCGCCTCACCGCCCTGCAGCGGTTCTATTCCCAGCTCATCGACGCCGGGCAGAAGCTCATCGAAAGCGGCGAGCGCTTTCTGGACGCGGACGCGCTGATGCTCATGCGCCTGCTGTGCGAGCGCTGTACGCGCCTTCGCGAGGAAGCGCAGGCGCTGCGCGAATACGCCATGCAGGTGCGGGAGGAATATCAGGCGCAGATCGACCTCAAGCAAAACCGGGTCATGCAGATTCTGACCGTGGTGACGGTGGTCTTCATGCCGCTGACGCTGATCGCGGGCTGGTTTGGCATGAACCTGAAAATGCCGGAATTCGAGTGGGATTACGGCTATCCGATGGTCATCGGTTTGAGCGTGGTGGTCGTCGCGCTCTGCATGCTGATTTGCAAGAAGAAGAAATTCTGGTGAACACGCCTCAAATTTTTCATACATACATTCCTATTGCGGCAGGGAATCCTATTTTGCGCCGCGAATTTCTGAACGCTATGCAATTATCCAGGTTCGGCGACGTTGCCGGGCTTGATCGGAGGAATTATTCAATGTACCTGTATCACGACAGCCGAGATTCCTTTTACCGTCACCCGCTCGGCGCGGTCCCCTGCGGGCAGACCGTGCGACTGCGCCTGCGCGTCGAGGCCGACACGGCCCCGGATCTCGTCTTCCTGCGCATGTGGAACGGCGCCGAAAGGCGCGAGGCGCTTCGCATGCTCGGCGCGCAGGACGGCGGGTACCTGTATGAAACCGAGGTCGCGCTGTGCGGCCACCCCTGCATCACCTGGTACCGTTTCGAGGTGCAGCGCGGGCAGGAAACCCTGATTTACGGCAACGCCGCGGACAACCTCGGCGGCGTCGGCCTGGAAGGCCACGCGGATTCCTACCAGATCACGGTGTACGACCCCGCCTACGACACGCCCGAATGGATGCGCGAGGGCGTGATGTACCAGATCATGGTCGACCGGTTTTACAACGGCGTGCCGGACGGCAGCCTGCTGCGCGCGCGCAGCGACGTGCACGCGCACAGGGACTGGTACGAACGGCCTGAGTGCGAAATCGCGGACAACGGCGACAACGTCGCGCGCGACTTCTTCGGCGGGAACCTAGAGGGCATCCGTCAGAAGCTGCCCTACCTGCGCGACCTGGGCGTCACGGTGATCTACCTCAACCCGATCTTCAAGGCCCGATCGAACCACAAGTACGACACGGGCGATTACCGCCTGATCGACCCCATGTTCGGCACGGAGGAGGACTTTTCCCGCCTGTGCGCGGACGCGGAAAAGATGGGCATGCGCGTGATGCTGGACGGCGTCTTTTCCCACGTGGGCGACGACAGCCTGTACTTCAACCGCTATGGCCGCTACGACAGCGTGGGTGCCTATCAGTCGCAAAATTCGCCCTACGCGAGCTGGTTTCGCTTTAAGCGCTTCCCGGAGTCGTACGACTGCTGGTGGGGGTTTGACACGCTGCCCAACGTAAACGAGATGGACCCCTCCTACCGCCGCTTCATCCTCGAGGACGACGACTCCGTAGCGCGCCATTGGCTGCGCGCGGGCGCGAGCGGCTGGCGGCTGGACGTCGCGGACGAGCTGCCGATGGAATTTCTGCGCACGATGCGCGAGCGGGTGAAGGATTTGTCTTTCGACGACGCGGTGCTGGGCGAGGTCTGGGAGGACGCCTCCCACAAGGTGACGTACGACAAGATGCGCTCCTACGTGCTGGGCGACACGCTGGACTCGGTGATGAACTACCCGCTGCGCGAGGCGCTCATCGCCTTCCTGCGCGGGGAAAAGACCGCCCTGCAATCGGCGCGCGTGGTGGAATCCCTGCGGGAAAACTACCCCAAGCCCTTCTTCTACTCCCTCATGAACCTGCTGGGCAGCCACGACCGCGCGCGCATCATCGACGTGCTGAGCGATCCCTCGGTCGAGACGCTGCCGCGCGAAAAACGGCCGGAGCATCAGCTTACCCCGGAGCAGCGCGAGACCGGCGTCCTTCGCACGCGCATGATGCTCCGCCTGATCGCGAGCCTGCCGGGCATGCCCTGCATCTACTACGGCGACGAGGCGGGCATGACCGGCGCGGGCGATCCGCTCTGCCGGGCCGCCTATCCGTGGGGCCATGAGGACGCGGCGCAGCTCGCCTTCTTCAAGGAAATGCTCCGCCTGCGCGCCGCGCATCCCGTGCTGCGCACGGGCGAAATGCGCATGCTCGCCCCCTGCGCCGACGTGCTGGGCGTGCTGCGCACGGCGCACGGCGGGCGGGACGCCTTTGGCCGCAGCGTGCGCGAGGAGGCCGCGGTCTGCCTCATCAACCGGAGCCTGCGGCCGGTCACCGTGCGCATCCCCGTGCAGGACGTGGGCTGCGACCTGCTCGTCGGCGCCTCCGGCGACAACGTCCGCGAGCAGGAAGGGGCGCTGTACCTGACCGTGCCGCCGCAGAGCGGCGAAACGTTCTTTCGCGGACGCGGCGGGTTTGAGTCGCTTAAAACGACAACTCATCGGGAAAGCGTTGCGCAGCTTCGCGCCATCGGTTAAGATAAGATCACGGAAGTGGCCCTGGCCACGAACTTGGCAAGGAGGTCTTATCCATGTTCTTCTACGACTGGACGATGATCATCGTGCTGCCCGCCCTGCTGCTGGCGCTGTACGCGCAGTCGAAGGTGTCGAGCACGTTTAACCGCTATTCCAAGGTTTACGCCCGCTCCGGGCTCACCGCCGCGCAGGCCGCCGACGCGATCATGCGCCAAAACGGCATCACCGACGTGCGCATCGAGCGCGTGCGCGGCAACCTGACCGACCATTACGACCCGCGCGCGCGGGTGCTCCGCCTGTCGGACGGCGTGTACGACTCCACCTCCATCGCGGCGCTGGGCGTCGCGGCGCACGAGGCGGGGCACGCCGTGCAGCACGCGCAGGGGTACATGCCGCTGGAGATCCGCAACGTGTTTGCGCCGGTCGCCTCCATCGGCTCCAACGCGGCCATTCCTCTGTTCATCCTCGGCCTGCTCTTCTCATGGGAGCCGCTGGTGACCGTCGGCCTGGTTTGCTTCTCGTTCGCGGTGGTCTTCTCGCTCATCACCCTGCCGGTGGAGTTCAACGCCTCCAGCCGCGCGGTGGCCGCGCTCTCGGGCTACGGCTACCTCTCGCAGGAGGAGACGGACGGCGCGCAGAAGGTCTTAAACGCCGCGGCGCTCACCTACGTCGCCTCCGCGCTGACGGCAATTTTGCAGCTCGCGCGCCTGTTCATCCTCTCCGGCCGGAGCAGAAGGGATTAAAGGGAAACGCATTGAACCCCCGGGCAACGCTTGCCCGGGGGTTTTGCGCGCCTGTGGCCAGACGCTCTAGCGGTTAAGGCTCGCGCGCAGCCCTTCGACCGCCGCCCGAAAGCGCTCGTCCGCCAAAAACGCCGCGTATTGTTCGTCCTGCTCGAGGCTTCGCAGCAGCGTTTCGCGCATCTCGCGCGTCGCGGCCTGCTGCCCCGGCGCGACCTGCACGCCGGGCGCGAACAGCAGCGGGCTCGGCGAAGCCGCCTCGCCCGCGTAGGCCTCGATAAAGCGGATCAGGCTCTCGCGTTCCTCCTGCACGCGCCCCGCGCGGCTGTAAATTTCCGCGCAAAGGCCCTCGCACATCCCGCCGCTGCAGCCGAAGAGCGCCTCTACGCCGCGATAGATTTCGGCGATGGCGAGTGAGCGCTCCGCGTCCGGCTCCAGATCCTCGCGCATGCGCAGCATCAGGCAGCTTTCCACCTGGCGAATCAGGACGTACAGGCGCTTTTGAACCGTCCTCAGCGCCTCGTCCGTTTCGCCGCGCTTGAGGTAGAGCTGCACCCAGGCGAGCGTGGTGTCGAGCGCGTGCTCCGGCAGCGCGCGCAGGCTCGCCTCCGCCTCCTCCAGTTCGCCCTCCAGCGTCGCGAGGGTGGCGAGCTGCAAGGACGCCTGCTGCCAGTACGCGCACTCGCGGTCCCGTCTCACCGCCTCGAGCAGCGCCTTTTTGCGAGCGCGCCACCGCTTCTTTTCGCCCTCGTCGGCCTTGGGATCGAACGCCTCGAACATCGTAAAGGCGAGGGATGCGTAATACATCAGCGTGGCGCTGGACGGATACTGGTGCAATCGCTCCTCCATCAGCCTTTCGGCCTGCGCGCTGTCCTTCGTCCTGGCGAGCTCCAGCACCTCGTTTCCAAACTGCACGGCGCGTTCCTCCGAGAGCTTCTCCTCGAACTGCAGCAGCGTGTCCACGTCGGTGCCCAGCGCCCGCGCCAGCGGACACAGGAGCGCGATGTCCGGGCAGGACTTATCCGTCTCCCACTTGCTGACGGCGGGCGGGGACACGCCCACCGCCTCCGCCAGTTGTTCCTGCGTAAGCCCCTTTGCCCTGCGAAGCGCCGCAATCTGCGCGCCGAGCTTTGGTTCCATCGAAAATACGCCCCCTTCGTTCCGCTTCCTGATGGCTACAGTATACCCCCGCAAGGACCCCGCGCACAATGGAGGCGTCGTTAACCCAGGCGCGGTTTTTCCTAACCGGCGTTCAGGCCGCCGCGATGCAGAAGGCGGGCGCCGCCGTCCGGCAACGCCCGCCTTACCGTGTCAAAAGGGAAAGTGCAGATCATTTGGACAGCTTCGTCAGGATGTCCATGACCTCGTCGATCTTCTCATCGACGTTGCCGTTTTGCGCGGCCTCGCGCACGCAGCCCTTCATGTGCGCGCGCAGCACCTCGGTGTGCGCCTTGCGCAGCACGGCCTCCGCGGCGAGCAGTTGGTTGGCGATGTCGATGCAATAGCGGTCCTCGTCCACCATCTTGAGCACGCCGTCGATCTGGCCGCGCGCGGTGCGCAGCAGCCGCGCCACCGTATCGTGATCGGCCTGCATCAGGACAACAGCCCCTTCTTTAAGGTGATCGCGCCCGGCTCAAAGCCCGCGTCGGAGACCGCCTTGCGCAGCGTATCGTCCGGAACGTCCTTTGAAAGCGCGAGGGTCGCCGTCTTCTTCTCCAGGTCCACCTCCGCGTGCTTTACGCCCTCCAGCGCGGAGAGCGCCTTCTCCACGCTCATCTTGCAGTGATTGCAGCTCATGCCCTCGACCGTCATGATCTTTTTCATACCGGAATCGTCCTCCTCTTGTCCTTTCGTCTCGCCCGCCGCCCGCGGGCTCTCCATCGCCGGCGCTGCCGGAGCGTTTCCTTTGCCGGGCTGATCTATGGCCTCCGCGCGCATATGCGGCCTGAAAAACCGCAGGCGCAGCGCGTTGGTGACGACGCAAACGCTGCTCAGGCTCATGGCCGCGGCGGCGAACATCGGCGATAGCCGCCAGCCCAGCAGCGGGTAAAACACGCCCGCCGCCAGCGGAATGCCGATCGCGTTGTAAAAGAACGCCCAGAACAGGTTCATCTTGATGTTCGCAAGCACCTTGTGGCTCAGCTCGATCGCGGTGACCGCGTCTTGCAGGTCGCTTCGCATCAGCACCACGTCCGCGGAGTCGATGGCCACGTCCGTGCCCGCGCCGATGGCGATGCCCACGTCCGCGCGCGCCAGGGCGGGCGCGTCGTTGATGCCGTCGCCGACCATGGCGGCCTTGTGGCCGCCCTCTTGCAGGCGGCGTACCTCGCGATCCTTGTCCTGGGGCAGCACCTCGGCCACGGCCTCGTCG
>JAEXCG010000146.1 GCA_023402355.1 Bacillota bacterium
GCTTCGATCCGTCGAAGCGCATCCGCCAGCGTAAAGAACGCTCCGGACGCCCCGCATGCGGCTTCGTTTTCGCTGGATTCGGCTGTGCTCATCCCCATCCAGCGGCACATTGCCGCCATCTGCCCCAGCATCATGCCTGCGTAATCCAGCCCGTCCACTGCCTCCTTCGCGCTCGTCGGGCAGCTGTCGATCGGCGTCACGTTCATTGCCTGCTCTATTCGCATTTCCATAGCCATACCTCGCTTCCTTGCCAGCTCTTGCTCCGAGGCACGCCCGCGTGGTATAATAGATTTACCTCGCGAGCTTGCTCGTGTGGTGCAAGAACAGAACGCAAGCCGCCAAGCATTACGCGTTCTGTTCTTTTTTCATGTCCTCATAAAGCTTTTTCAGCCCGAGCCGCAAAACCTCTGCACGGGTGACTTGATAATGACTCACGCATTGATCAAGCTGGCTCAACTCCTCATCTGTCAGCCTAACACCTAATTGCGTAGCTTTGGGCCGATCGCTCTTCGGACGCCCTGTGCGGGGACTCATGTTTTCACCTCACATTCTGATTACCAATATTATAATTATCGATAACCAAAAAGTCAACCATAAAAGGAGGCAGCGCCGCATCGGTGCCGCCTCCTTCGTCCTCCTCAAAATCAAGGTACGCTATTTCAGGGAAATCGCCCACTGCGCGCCAACGGGCACGTCGATGATCCAATAGTATTGCGTGCGCCCCTTCACCGGCTTGATGATGCCGTCGCCTTCCAGCTTCAGCGGAGCGGAAAATAGGCTGTCCCCCACCACATTGTCCGTATCCCATGCGCTTATGTTTCCGAACTGATGTCCCAGCTTGATATACAGAGAAGCCGATCGGGCGTCCGTTTTCGTAGCGTCCATGGTGCAATGCACGATCGTGGAGCCCGGCAGCTCGAAGAAGTCGGACACATAGGGGCCGGTGCCCGTAAGCTCCAGCGTCCCGCCCTCCTGAAGCGGTTCGATGCGGATGGACCAGTCGCCCTCGCCCTCGACCAGGAGTTCATAGGTGGCGGCTTCCGTCAGCACCTCGCAGGAGCTTTCCTCCTGCCATATATTAAAGCCGTGGTCATAGGAGCCGCCCGAAAACGTGACCTTAACAGTGCCGTTGACGGTGACGCGGGCCGGAGCTTGTTCGACAGCTACGTCGGAAAGGATGGCGACGCCGTTCCCGGACAGCTCCACCGCATCCCCGGCAGGCGCTTGGGCGGCGCGCAGCTCGCTGATGCGATCCGCCACGCTTTGCTGGGCTGCCTGCAATTCTTCCAGGGTAGCCTCCTGCCAGCCATCGGCCAGCACGTCCGCCAGGGCCGCGGCGGGTAGACAGAGCGCGAGACATAGGCAGAGCGCGAGTAACTTTTTCATGATTCAAACCCCTTTCATCTTTCCGTAGAATGCGGCGGTATTTTCGTGGCTTTCCGCGAAGCCGTCGCTGCCGTGTTTGCGCAAATAGAAATCAAGCGCCCCAAAATCCTTGCTTCTTATGTGCCATTCGATACCCCCTCATGGTTATTCTTTCCATGAGTATAGCACATAAATCCCTTGTACAAAAGAGCGGCATGAAAAAAGGACCGGAAAACAACTCCAGCCCCTGATTGGCAACGTTTTTTGCGACGTAAAGCAAGCGGAATCGCCGCTATTCCTTTCCCCTCTGCTGCCGTTCCTTTTCCGCGTCCTCGTACCATGCCGGCATAGCCGCTTCGACCGTCGAGGCGCACTTGTAGCCGTCCGCGTGCAGCTCCTTGATATACCGCGGCGAATAATGCATGCGCCGCGCGATCATGCCCATGCTCAGCCGTTCAACGTAGTGCAGCCGCAGCACGCGCCCCTGCCTGCCGCCCCGTCGCTGTGCGACCTCCCGGATGATCAGGTGCGCGGCCAGCAGCTCCGCGTCCAACTCCCGCTTGCGCTGCGCACGCTGGCGCTGCAGCGCATCCAGCTCCGCGACAAGGCCAGCCATCTTGTCCCCGTCGCCGATCCCGCCGATCGCGCTGGTCGCGCGCGTGATGTTCATTTGCATGCTGTTGCAGTGCTCGATCTGCCAGTCAATCCGGTCGACATCCCGCACGGCCTCGCGGCAGCGTTCCAAAATGGTGCTTCCCAATATCAACCCCATCACTCCCCCGCCAGATAGTGCCGCAGGATGTAGGCCACACTGCCCTCGCTGCGCCCTGTCGTCTCCGCAATCCGCCTGCGCGTCATGCCCTTGCGACGCAGGCTCCGGATGCGCTCAATGTCCTGCGTCGTCGTTCGTCTGCGCGCGTATTTGCCCCGTCCTGCTCCGTCCAGGCGCAGCGCCTGCACCCATCCCGGCTCCGGCGGCAGGACATTCGGCTCGATTTTCGTCCAGTCGATGCGCTCCGTGCGCTCCTGTGCCCAAGCCCAAAAGTCTTCGGGCCTGATTTTTTTGATCGTCTGGTTTTCCGTCAGCTGGACAGACCGCGCGGGCAGGCCGTCGCGAGCAACCCACCGGCGCACCGTTGCAAGCGATATGTTCAGGCACCTCGCCAGCTCTGCCATGGTGACGCCCTCTCCGTTCTCCATGACGCGCAGCCCCAGGCGTCTCGCGCGCAATCGGATAGCCCAGGACGAGCGCTTCAGGCTCTTCATGAGGCATCGCATGCTCGCCATCCCGTAAAGGTCGCGAAGCTTCGCTTCCTCCTCCTGCGTCCACGGTCTGCCGCTCATCTACCTTGCCACCTCCCCGCGCGGCGCGCCCAGGAATTCCACGCTCTGCGCCTCGATCTCAAAACCATACCGCCGGACGCCGTGCGCGTCCGTGTAGGCGCTCGTCCGCAGGCTCCCCTGTACGCACACCTTGTGCCCCTTGCTCAGATACTGCCCGCAGGCATCCGCCTGCTGCCGCCACGCTACGATGCCCACGAAGTCCGCTTCAGGTTCCCCTTCCTTACGCCGCACGCGGTTCACGGCGATGGAAAAACGGCAGACGCTTACGCCGGTCTGCGTCGTGCGCAGCTCCGGATCCTGCGTCAGGTTTCCGATCAGTACGACGCTATTCATCCTGTTTCGCCTCTTTCGTTCCCGCATTCGGGTCCATCGCCGCCGCCTCGCAGGTCGCGCTTCGCGGTCTGTCTTCCGGCACCTCAATCGCAGCCATCATGCCCGCTCGCTCCTTTCTCGGAGGAGGCGGCATACATGTCGGCGGTACAGGCACCGTACAGCACGGTACGCGCACGCAGCGATGTTCATGGCTCGGCAGTGACGCCACCTGATGCGGACTCCTCAGCGGTCGCTTAAACGGCGGCTGCGGCAGCGATGCTTTAGGGAAAGGATCGCCTGTGTGAAGCCGTTTGTCGGGAACGATATTCCGGTACACCCACAGCCAAATCACGGCGCACGCACCGGCCAGCGCGGCCAGCATCAGCAGATCGCTCATCCCCTCAATTCCTCCTCGTCATACGGAACGCCGGTCATCCGGTGCCAAAGGTTGTGCATGCTCCGCGCATGGCTCCAGCTGATGGCGGTACGATCGCGCGCCGCATACACGCGCAGCGCCTCGATCATCTGCGTCATGCTTTCCTCCACCGTCAGGCCGCCCGCCCCCGCCCCCAACAGCGGCACATAGATCTCGCCGGGCATGTCGAATACCGTGTTGCGCTCGACCGTGCGCAGCACGGCCAGCATCGCGTAATAGACGTTCGCCGTCCCGCGTATCGGCATGGGCACCTGCATCGTCGGCGCGTAAATCACGACGCCCTGCTTGACTACATCCTGATAGCCCGCGGGGAGTGTCATATACACTGCCGCCCCCACAGGCAGCTCCCCATAATACTCCTTCAAAATGCGTGCCTGTACGCATTCCTGCGTGCCGGGCAACGCTTTTTCGATCTGCGCGTCCACCCCTCCATCCATGAGGCCGAAGCTGTTCCCCGGCGCGACAATGCAGGCGCACTTGGCCCTCCTGATGATGTCTTCGACCGTCATGCATTCCGCAGACAGGCGAAGCTTCGGCCAGGGCATTTGCCCTTCGCGTTGCATATACAACGCCATCATCGCCGCCTTGCGCTCGTCTGCATCAAAAAATGTGATCGTATTCACGCGTTCTCCTCCCCTCTCGTCATCTTTCGCAGCACGCCGGGCTTCTCCCAGGCGCGTGCCTGCTCCAGCGCCTGGGAGAACTCACAGCGCGGAATGTCGCGGACAGCCCGCACGCCGCTTGGGCGCGTCACATCCGCGCGGATCAGCGCGGCAATCCGGGCATATCGTTTCGGCGGCAGGCCGTACTTCGCGCACAGCTCCTGCGCGCGCCCGATTGCCGTGCGCTTGATCGACGCCTCTTGGCTTGCGGTTAACGTCACCATCTCGCGCAGCATGATGCTCACCTGCGACATTTCCGCGCTCAATGCGAGCACCAGGCCGCGCAGCGCCTCATTCTGCCTGACGACCTCCTCCAGACGCGAATCCGTCAGGGTCTCCATGGCGTTTGATCCGCCCGACGGCATAAGCTCGGCAACGCACAGCTTTGTATTGTCCGGCATGTCGCTCACCCCCTCACAGCGGCGAGCACGCGCTGCGCCCATTCGCCGATCATTGCCGCCTGTCCCCGCAATACCACCGCCTCGTTCTCCGGCACAGCCTGACGCTCCAGCATCTGCGGCAGCCCGCCTGCAGTCGCCATGAATGCGCCGATTGCCGCGCGCACGGCATCCAGCGTCATCCCCTCCCCCTGTGCCGCGCCGCCTTTATGCCGTTCAAGCTGCGCGATTTTGTCCTGCGCCTGGTCGAACATCTCCAGTGCGTCGTCCAGTTCGCGCTCCAGGCGGTCTATCTTCGCCTGCGCCTCCGGGCTGACGCTTCCTGCCTGCTGTGCATGCGCTTCCTGCAGTTCGCCGCGCAGCCGGGTCAGCTCTGCGCCGGCGTCGCGCAGCCGATCGTCCGCCGCCTCGCGCTCCTGCCGCAGCCTCTTTGCCTGTTCGGCGCTGCTCCTCGCGGCCTCTTCCGCTTCCTGCGCCCGTTTTTTAAGCGAACCCGTGACGCGCAGCGCCTCGTCTCGTTCCCGCTTCATCTGCTCCCGCTCGCGGTTCGCGGCCTGCACCGCGGCTTGCACCTCGCGGCTCGTGGCTGTCTCCGCGCCGATCTGCGCCGCAAACGTTTCCCGCTCCGCCGGCGCGATCGTCAGAAGAGCGCAGATCTTCGCCGCGCCCAGGCGTGCGATCGGCGATCCGGCTGGAATCTCCCGCGCCACCTGCATCCAACGTTGGGCGGTGCGCTCGCTCATGCCCGTCCGTTCACGCACCCAGGCCTCCCATTTCCCGTGCGGCACCAGCCCCTGCTCCTTCGCCTCGTTCAGGCACCGTCCCACTTCCACCAGCTCTTCGCCCGCGCGGCTCATGTGCGCGGCGATCTGCTCTTCCACGCGTGCCAGCCGGCTCGCCCGTACCTCGTGATTTACCATGGCGTCCAGGTCAATCCTGCTCATTTGTTTTTCCATTTGCCTGCTCTCCCTTTCTCAGTTTCTCGCTCGCAGATCGGGTCATTGCGCATGGCTCGTCCCTTCGCTGTCCTCGCCGCCTGTCCCCGCCTATCGTTGCGCGAATCATGGCGCGCTCTCCTCCCCACGTTCCGGCGCTCTCTCGATCGGTGCCCGATACCGCTGCGCCCTTAGAATCCAGCGGCTTCCGCGCGGGCGCTGCGGCAAGGCAAGCGGAATCGCCTGTTCCACCGCTTCGCCGACCGACACCATCTCGTAGACCATCCCGACAAAAAAGCCGATGCAGAACCCGACCGCCAGCAGCAGCACCGTCAAAAGCAGTCCGCCCATAAAGCCCATGGATTCACCGCCTTTCTTCGCCGTCAAGCGCGCTCGGCTTATTTTCCGCTTCCCATTGGCCCGTTGCAGCGCGAATCCATATTCTCTGCGCCTGCGGCCAGATCGCTCGTACTTGGCTCATGGCGTCCGCTCCGTCCCTTGCGCCGACGGTCCCGTGTACGGACAGCCCATCGATCTCTGCGAGAAAGGTATACCTTTGTTCCATGCGATCACTCCTTAAACTCCACCGGCAGATCGTCGTCATTCACCGGTTTAAACCCGTCCATCGCCGTCTGGCTCGCGATCACTGGAGGCGTCCCGCCGTCTATGGCGTATCGCTTCACCCATAAAAAGCGGCCGCTTTTGCCCGCGCGGAAATATTTGACGCGTGTATTCCGGTTCGCCGTCTCGTCAACCACGATCAGCTCCTCATCGTGCAGCGCCTGAAACAGCATATGCTTGCTCAGCGGGAAGACCGTGCCCTGGTCCTTCATCTCCTGACAGATCTCCGTGTAAACCAGGCTCGGGTAAAAATAGTAGTAGTCTTTGTCCCGGTATCCGGCCAGCACCGCGCCCGTCGCCGCGCCGCCCGCCGTGTATTCGTCCACCTCCTGCACGCAGATGCGGCGCGTAGCCAGCTTCTCCGCGATGCTGGAGAGGAACATCGCCGTGGGCTTTTCGTCCAGGATGGCCTGCTGCTGTGCCCGGACGTTCTCCAGAATCGCCTGTCTCGCTCTGGAGATCAGGCCGCCCGCACTCTCCTGTGCGAGCAATCCGGCCTCCTGCCAAAACGAGAACATCACGCGCGAGGCGGTCATCAGGTGCGCCACCGTCTCGCAGATGCGCCCATGGTGCCCCGGCAGGTGCTCCATCGCCATGCGCCGCTCCTCCACGAACATCTGCGCCAGCTCGCCCGGCAGCGTGTCGAAGTGCGCCGCCACGTATTCGATGTAGCGCCGCATCGCGGCCTTGAATTTCCCGCTGCGCCCCATGGCCTGCAGCGCCTCAAACCGTCCGTCTTTCAGCGCGCTTTCCACGTCTGCGGCCTTGACGCTGATCAGGTACATGCGGGCGAAGCCGCTTTCCCGCACCTGCGGCAGATCCTCGCCGGTCATCAGGCCGATGCCCCGCGGGGGCGTCTGCTTCGAGGCCCGCAGGTCCGGGCCCAGGCGTCCGCGGTCCGCGCTGTCGCCCCAGGCGCGCAGCATGTTCTGCGCCAGCGTCTCCATGCGCGCTCGTTCCTGCATGCTGCCGACAGGGTGATAGTCGTCGATCCACAGCGGCGCATCCTTGATCTGAAACGCGCTTTGCCGCACCTTATTGGGCGTGTCGTGGAAGTTGTTCGGCGCATCGTTGCGCGTAAAGATGCCGTAGTGACACATGAAGAGCGCGGCCAGCGTGCTTTTGCGCGTGCCGCTCTTGCCCAGCAGATAGGTCACGAAGCTGGGCACGTAGCCGACGCTTTTGAAAAGGCTCGTCAGCGGGGCCAGATGCATCGCCGCCATCAGGGGAAAGCCGATCCTGTCCGGCAATACGTCCAGCAGCAGCATCTGGTTTGCCACCAACTCTATCGTCTCGCTTCCCCCATCGTCGCCCAGCTCGTAACGGTCGAGCGGCGGCTCCAGCTCCACGCTGATGCCCTGCGCGCCGATCGCGCCGCCGTTGTACATGTACACGTGCCTCCCCGATAGCTCCCGCCAGCCCATGTGCTCGTAGACCGTGCGCCTCTTGCTCATTCGTTTTCCCGCCTCCGACAGCGCAAACAGCACTTGCGCCTTGATGTTCTGGCCCGGCACGAAATTGCCGTCGTACCCCCAGCTCTCCGTCACCCAGTTCATGGCCGCCAGACGATCTGCGGGCACCGTCACGTCGGGCAGCCTGCGCCCGCTCGCCGTGATCGCGCCGATCTTCATTTCCTCGCGCGGCGGGTTTACGCCGTCCGTGCGCGTGATCGTCTCCAGCGGCTGCGGCACGAACATGCACAGCGTCTTGCTTCCGTCCTTCACCCGCATGGCCAAACAGCCGTTTTTAACGACGTATCCGGGCACGCCGAAATAGCTTTCGCCGTCGGTTTCCTCCGGCGGGGGCGGTGCGCACTCTTCCGCTTCCTCGATCAGCTTTTGCAGCCGCTCCGCGGCCTGTTTCCGGTCGCCGATCAGCTGAATGAAATCCGTCGCGTCCCCCTTCTCCGGCAGCTCCTTCAGCGCGGTCTTCAGGTCGAGCATGCGAATCCTGCGCGCGACGCCGGAGAGACCTTTTGCCGCCGTAGCCATCAGCTTGCGTCCCGGTTCGTCGTTGTCCGGGATCAACACCACGTCTGCATCCCGCAGCCATTCGCTGTGCGCGCTCGTCCATTTACCGTCCCCGCCGCCTCCGCAGATGCACGTGGCGACAAACCCCAATGCCTCCAGGCTCTGCACGTCCTTTTCGCCCTCTACCACCAGGATCGTGCGGTTGCCGTTTCTCGCGTCCAGCGCCGCGGGCAGCTCGTAAAGCAGCCCGCCCCACTTGCAGCGCCCCCAGCACAGCATGCCGTCATCGTCATACGCCTGCGTCGGGAAGCTCTTCTTCTCCGTGCGGCCCACCAACATGCGCACCTCGCCGTCCTGGTCGCGGTATTGGTAGACCGTCGTGATGCGTTCGAGCTCCTTGGTCTTTTTGTTGTAGAAGTTCCCGCCGACCCGCAGCACGTGCTCCGGCTTGACCGGCGTGGGCTTCTTGCTCTTGACGACGCCGTGCCGCCTCCCCTCTTCATCGAAGAGGTCTTTCCACTCCACTCCGATTTTCTTTAAGATGTCGTCGGTCCGGCATCCGGCAAAGCAGTTGAGGACGATACCCTTCGCACCCAAGCTGATTGACAGGCTCCGCTTCTTGTCGTCGTGGCAGGGACAGCGCGCCATGTACTCCCCGCCTTGGCCGCTTACGTCCTCGAACCGGCTCAAAAATTCCCGTAAATTCATGCCGCAACCTCCGCGCATTCTTCCCGCTCAAAAAGCGTCAGCGCTGACGCTTTTGCTTCTTCGCCTGCTCACCCATGCAGCGTCTGGTTCAACGCTGTGATCGCCGCGTCGAGCTTCTTGTGCGCCTGCAGCAAACGCTCGCGTGCTTCAATCGCGCACCCGCGCTCATCCGGCGTAATTCTTCCGTCTGCGGCGATCCGCGCGAACGCGGAAATCAGCTCATGCATTTGTTCCTCGCCGAGTACCAGCTGCAACGCCGCGCGTTCCAGGTTGCTCACCTGCTGACAGCTCACCATCAGCGGGCAGTTCTCCGCGACGTGATCCAGCCGCAGCTGCTCGTCCCCATAGACCTCTATCATTCGCTCCACCATCGAACATGGCACCGAGGTCACGCCTGCTTCGTAGTTATAGAGCACGTCGGCGCTGATAAACAGCTCCCGACTCGCGCGCTCCCGGTTCGACAGCTCTGGCCTGCGCTCGCTCGCACGAATCCGCGCGGCGTAGTACGACGTGTTCATTTTCATCGCCATCATTCCCTCACATTGCCGATCGCCGATCGTCTGCGTCCAGTCCTCGGACAACCATATCGGCGACCACGCCCGGCGTCGTGCCTAAGCATCGCGCCACCTTTTCCAGCACCTCCAACGTCGGATTTCGCTTAACCCCTCGTTCCAGTTCGTAGTAGTAGTTGATACTAAGCCCGCAAGCGTTCGCGACTTGCGCTCGCGTCAAGCCCAGCCGGATTCGCCGACTCTCGATCGTCTCTATCTCATTCATGCGTATCCCCCTATCCCGTATAAAAGCCGGTTGCGCCGGCAAGTTTTCGCAAAAGTCGATGGGCCATCCACCCGGACGATCTGATATGATGGCACCATCGTAGATGTACTAGCGTTTGCTTGGTACATCTTAGATGTTATAATATCACGCTGTCAGCGTTAAGTCAACGTTTATACAGTTATTTTTTTATTCGCTGCTAGCGAATAACGCCGAATAAGTTATTCTAGTTTCAGGAGGTGTTATGAATGTACGAAACCCGCATAAAGCAGGCACGAAAACAGAAAGGGATTTCGCAAAAGATGCTCGCGCTGAAGCTGGGCACCAAACAAACGACCGTCAGCGGTTGGGAGAATGCCGGTTCTGAGCCAGCCTATGAGCAGCTGGTTAAAATGGCCGATCTTTTCGGCGTAACCACAGATTATCTGCTCCGGCGCACGGACACGCCGCTGACTCTCGTGTCCAGTTCATCCGTTTATACGGAAGTCACGCCGTTCGAGCGCGACGTATTGGAGCGGTATCGCGCAGCCAGTGAGGAAACAAAAATCAATATCTGCGCGATACTCCGGCTGACGCATCCCGCCGAGCTGCGGGATAGGGCCAAGAGGTCCTAGTCCGGCGCGGAAATCTGATCGAGTTACCCTCACGCTGGAATCAACAAAGCAGCGACAAGGTGGAACAGGTGACGCCGCCAAACCTGACAGATGGAGGCGACGAAACCTTGCCACGCAAAAAAAAGCGCTTACGCGCCCGTGTAAATGTAAACCCGAATCCCAATGGCCCGCCGATTTATCGTTGGGCCTCAGCCTACACCCGCTCCGATCTGGAAGCTGAAAAGTACAGAAAGCGCCGCGAGTACGAAGCGGAGCTTGCGGCGTCCGGCATAGAGATCCCGCCGGCGCAAGCCGATCCTCCCTCATTTGAGCAGCCCTGCTCACAGGTCGCAGCAGATGAAGCTCAGACCTTTGAAGTGTATGCGTCGCACTGGTACAGCCTGTATAAGGAACCGGCCCTGCGCAAATCTTCAAGGAATATGTACCTGAATGTCTTCAAAAACCACCTGTTTCCGCACATCGGCAGCCTGCCGCTCGCCTCGATCACGCGTGACGTACTGCAGGAGATGTTCAACAGGTATTACAGCGCAAACGTCTCGTCTTCGCTCATCCACAAGCTCGTTCTGACTCTGCGTCAAATTTTCCGCGATGCGGTAGAGGAGGACATCATCAAGAAGGATCCTACGCGCCGCCTGTGCCCACCCAAAGGCACGACCGGAGATCCCGTCCCTCTGAGCATTGACGAGGTCGAGGCCCTTACAAAATCGCTCCCATACGACCAGGAAGACGGTCTTTTTCCGCTTTTGATCATATGGACGGGCCTGCGTCGCGGCGAAGCGCTCGGCTTGCGCTGGGGCGACATACAGGATGGCATGGTGTCGGTGCAGCGCTCCGTGGAATTTGAGAACAACCGTCCAGTCGTCGGCCCGCCGAAGACCGATGCGGCCTATCGCGACATTCCTATACCCGAACCGCTCCTTTCCATGCTGAACGAGCACCGCGGCTCCGACGAACAATATGTTTTCGGTTCACAAGCGCCCTGGACGGAGTGCAAATGCAGACGCACATGGCAGCGGATTCACAAAAAGCACCCCATTTTAGCCTCGCACACGATCCACGAGATGCGCCATACCTACAATCAGATCCTTCGATACCACGGCGTGGATCCGGCGACGATCCAATATCTCATGGGCCACGCGGATTATGAGACGACCGTGGAGGACTATACGGACATTACGAAGGACGACACGATCCGGGCACTCCGGCTCATAACGCCATCCTATCTCGCATGATTTTAGGTACAAATTGTTGCCACTCATTTAAAATCCGCTTCCAAAACGCAAAAAAGGGCCATTTTCAGTGCCCGGAACGGCCCGATTTCCCTCACTTTTTCATGTTTTTAACGGTTTTCAGGCGCTGTGACTACGAATCAAAAGGCCACAGGTTCGAATCCTGTTGGGCGCGCCACTGAAAACTGTTGACATGCCTCGCGCTGTTGATGGTTTTCTTTTTTTGTACCCGGTTTTTGTATCCGTTTGAATTGATATATGCTTAGGAAAAAATAACGGCGTGCGTTTCCGCCGTTCTTTTTCTTAACCGGCCCCCTCGTTGCGCCTTTGCGCGCGGCAAAGGAAAACGGAGCGGTTGAAAAGAGGCGGCGCCCGCTATTCGTCAAAACGGAGCATCGTCTGCCCTGGGTGGAAAAATAGAGCTTGCCGAGGATTTGTTTCCGTCCGAAGCGGGAATCGCGCAGGTTCCTGTAGAATTGATCCACAAAGAAAAAACGCCATCCGACCGAAAAATGAGGTGCTCTTATGCGTCGGTTCATCTCGCTGCTTCTCGTCCTGCTGATCGCTCAGGTTCCCGTTCTGGCTGAAGACGCCGTTTCGCCGGTTCCCCCTCGCCCAGAGCAATTCACACATGTCTACGACTATGCGGACGTCATCTCCGCAAGACATGAAGCGCAAATCGCCTCCTACTGCGACGACCTGGGGCAGATGACAAAGGCAACCATCGTCTGTGTGACCGTCAAATCTCTGGAGGGTTTGGAGATCCGGGACTTTGCTTTTGAGCTCTTCAACGCTTGGGGCATCGGCGACGCGGAAAGAAACGACGGGGTGCTCCTCTTGCTCGCAGCGGAAGATCGGAACATTACGCTTGAGGTCGGAAGCGGCCTGGACCGTCTGCTCGACTCCGCGACCAGCGACGCGATATTTGACCTTTGCATGCACAGCTTTGCCGACGACGACTTTTCAAACGGCATGCGCGAACTGGCCCTGACGACCTGCCTGACGCTCATCAAAAAGCAAACGCTGTTGTTCGACGATCCCGAAATCGTCAAAGCGGTCGCTGAAATTTAAACGCCCCGAATACAGGGCATGCACTCGCTTCGACGCGCGCCTCAAACGGTAAGCGGCCTGCCCCGCCGCCGGACGCTTGAGGCGCGTCTTCATTTGTGCGCGTAGGTGCGCGGGGAAACGCCGGTGCGCTGGCGAAACTGGCGGCTGAAGTGGGTCACGCTGGCATACCCCAGCCGCTCCGCCAGGCGCGCGACGGAGATGTCCGAGCCCACGAGCACGCTCTTGGCCGCGTCGATGCGCGCCTGAATCAGGTCGTTCATCGGGGAAACGTCGAACTGCGCCTTGTACACCGCGTAAAACCGCGAGGGGCTCATGTGCATCTCCTCCGCCATGCGCTCCACCGTCCAGGGTTCGCCCAGCCTCGCGAAGAGCCCGCTTCTGAATCGGTGCAGCAGCGCGCCAAGCTCCGGGTTGACGGCGCGCGCCTCCGTTCCCCCGGCGCAGGCGCGGCTGAGGCGGATGAGCAGCATCTCGGATGCAGCGTCCGCGAGCTCCAGGCGGTGGACGCGGCTGCTGTTGATCTCCAGCTCGATCTCGCAGATGGCCGACGTGATGAAGGAGCAGTCCCCCGGGTACAGGAGCGCATCCGTCGGCACGCCGTATCGCCGCACGAGTTCCGCCGCTCCCGCGTCCAGGTGCATCCAGTCGTGCAGCAGGGGCGTTTCGCTGCAAAACCATTGCTTCGTGTGGGGTGCAAAGAGGACGCAGGCGTCCGGACGCGTCCATTCGGGCGCGCCGTCTCCTATCTGAAGCCGCACCGGGCCAAAGAAATGCAGCAGCGTAAAGTTCTCGATGCCCGCCGGACGGTTGATCGTAAAACCGGCCGCCTCCGACCAACGATGGCGCGCGCTGACGACCATGCGCATCCCTCCCTGTGATTCCATCGGTAACATTGTAGCGAGGATAGTAGGATATGTCAAATAAATGGGCGATATGTTATTGCCTGCGCCTGGGCGAAATCCTATAATGAACGTGCAAAGAAGAACGGGCCCATGGCCCTCTTTTTAAGGAGTGATTCGATGAATTCGATTCCCAGAAGCGAGCATCCCAAGCCGCAGTTCCGCCGCGAAAGCTGGCTGAACCTTAACGGCGAGTGGGGCTTTGAAATCGACAATGGACGCAGCGGCAAGGCGCGCGGCCTCAGCGAGCCCGGCGCAGCGCTTGCGGGGCGCATCACCGTCCCCTTCTGCCCGCAGAGCAAGCTCTCCGGCGTGGAGCACAAGGACTTCATGCTGGGCGTCTGGTACCGCCGGACCGTGACGCTGTCCGAGGCGCAGGTGAGCGGGCGCGTCGTGCTGCACTTCGGCGCCGTGGACTACCGCTGCGAGGCGTTCGTCAACGGAAAGAGCGTCGGCACGCACAAGGGCGGCTATGTGTCCTTCCAGTTCGACGTCACGGACGCCGTACACGCCGGGGAAAACGTCGTTACGGTCTACGCGGAGGACGACGAGCGCGACCCCATGATCCCGCGCGGCAAGCAGAGCGAGGAGTTCTTCTCTCACGGGTGCGATTACACCCGCACCACCGGCATCTGGCAGACCGTCTGGCTGGAGTTCATGCCGAAGACGCATATAGAAAAGGTCAAGTTCTACCCGAACGTCGACGAGGGCTCCCTGTGGATCGCTGCCAACCTGCAGGGCGAAGGGACGCTTTTTGTCACCGCGCGCTACGAGGGCCGCGTCGTCGGACAGGCATCGGTTCCGTCCTGCGGCGGCCTCGTGCAGCTCGCGCTTTCGCTCTCCGAGGTGCATCTGTGGGAGGTCGGCTGCGGCCGCCTGTACGACATCGAGCTTTCCTACGGCGAGGACGTCGTCTACAGCTACGCGGGCCTGCGCAGCGTGCGGCTCGATGGGCGCAAATTCCTGCTCAACGGCAAGTCCGTCTTCCAGCGCACCGTGCTCGACCAGGGCTTCTACCCGGACGGCATCTACACCGCCCCGAGCGACGCGGCGCTCGTGCGCGACATCGAGCTTTCCCTCGCCTGCGGCTTCAACGGCGCGCGGCTGCACGAAAAGGTCTTCGAGGAGCGCTTCCTCTACCACTGCGACCGTCTGGGCTATCTGGTGTGGGGGGAATACCCCAACTGGGGGCTGGATCACACCCGTCCGGAGGCGGTGTTCAGCGTCCTGCCGGAATGGCTGGAAGAGCTCGACCGCGACTTCAACCACCCCGCGATCATCGGCTGGTGCCCGTTTAACGAAACCTGGGACAGGGATCACCGCAAGCAGGACGACGAGGTGCTGCGGGCCGTCTACCTGGCGACCAAGAGCGTCGATCCGACCCGCCCGTGCATCGACACCAGCGGCAACTACCACGTTGCCACCGACATCTACGACGTGCACGACTACGAGCAGGACGCCGCGCTCTTCCGCGAGCACTACGACGCGCTGAAAAACGGCGGCGAGCTGTGGGATCAGGTGAACCACCGCGGCACGGGCGTCCGTCAGCAGTACGACGGCGAGCTGCCCGTGTTCATCAGCGAGTACGGCGGAATCGGCTGGGCGCTGGACGAAAAGGCCTGGGGCTACGGCAACATGCCCAAATCTCCGGAGGATTTCATCGCCCGCTTCCGCGGCCTTGCGGACGCAATTCTGGACAACCCGAAGATCATGGGCCTTTGCTACACGCAGCTCACGAACGTCGAGCAGGAGCAAAACGGCCTTTACACCTACGACCGCGAGCCTAAGTTCGACGTGGAGATCTTCAAGCAGATTCTCTCGCGCAAGGCCGCGATCGAAGACTAAGCCGCAAACGTGCAGGAGGCCGCGGGCGAAAGCGTCGCCCGCGGCCCCTGCTCTATTTTTATTTCAATCCGTCTGACTAAAACGGAATCGCGAACATCAGCGTCGCCAGAAGGCTCAGTGCGAAGCCCGCCATGGCCTTGCGTGTGTGACGCTCGCCGAAGAAGATGCGCCCTGCGATCGCGGTAAGCACCACCGTTCCCCCCGTAATGATCGGGTACATCACGACCGCCGGCAGGTGCGCCGCGCTGAGCAGCTGCGCAAAGTAACTCGCGCTGTCGATGAGCGAAACGCAAGCGATCAGGACGCCCAGCCGCAGCAACCCCGATCCGCCGTTCCTCGACGGCTCCGCTCTTGCAGGCTGCAGGCCGTATACGAGCGCGGCGGCGCTCCCGAGCATCAGAGCCTTCGCCATAATGAAGTTCTGCGGCCCCGTTCCCAAAGCGCTATTAGAATAGATATAGGACACGATGCTGATCGCTCCGTTTATCAGGAAGATTAGGCAGCAGAGGACGATAAATCCGCCGGAAGGCCGCTGTGCCCGCCCCCTCTCCGGCAGCACCGTCAAAATCAGAGCCACCGTCATGAACAGGATACCGACGACGTGCAGGACGGTAAGGCGATTTCCGCACACGACACCGTATAGGAAGGGGAGCAGCATTCCGCCTTGCATCTGAAAGACCGTATACAGCGAAACAGGCCCCTTTCCATAGGCGATAAACGTAACCCCTTCGCTCAACACGGCTACTGTGTCTATGGCAAGCGCCATCAGAAGGGTGTATCCGTTTACCTGAACGCGGAAACGGTTCAATGTAAAGAAGAGCAGGAACGACATGCCGGAGGAGACGGCCACCTTAAACGCGACGCTCCTGATGGCATACGGCACACAGCCACGATACACTTTGTTGATGGAAAAGCAGGCCGTAATGCCTACGTCCGCGAGGAGAGCAAGCAAGTAATACACTCATACCCTCCTGTAAAAGAGTACGCGACATTCGCGCTTCCTGTCGATTTGTAGCGGCCATCCCTGAGCGAGCGTCCGCCCGTCCACAACGCCCAGCTCCCCCAGGTCCATATCCTCCAGCGCATAGCTGGCCGCCTCGTCGATCTCACGCAGCTGGGCGTCTATCCGGCAGATCATGCTCTGCGCGCGCCTATAGGCCAGCAGCACGCCACGGCCCTCCTGCGGCAGATGCAACTGATAGGCCATCCAATCCCTTTCGCTGTCGAAGCAGCCGGTCAGGGGCCACATATTTCCCGACGTATAGGGCTGGATGCGTCTGGCGTCGCGCATCATTCTGCGATACCAGTCAAACAGCTCGGCGGAGCTGTCCGCCGGTGGCGTCCCCATCGAGATACCCGCAGCCAGCGCGCTGCGGAAGCGATAGGTGTCCATGCCCCGAGTGCTCACGCCGCACGCGTTGACCGGCAGAAAGCGACTGAGGTAATACGTGTGAATCTGGCAGCCCGTCGGCTCCGTCAGCGAACCGAAGCAGGTATAGTCCGTCCGAAACAACGGGATGCTTCTGCGGCACGCCTCGTAGTCCAGCCGTCTGCCCCCGCTGGCGCAGTTATCGATGATCAGGTGGGGAAAACGGGCCAACAGCCCATCCCACAGCCGATAAAGGCCCGCCACGTATTTGAGCTCGGTCATCCCGCGCCGGTCCGCCGCGTCGGCATAGCGCCAATGGCTGAGTGGGCCGAAGTTAAAGTCGATTCGGAGCACCTGCATGTCGTAACGCTCGATCGCTTCGGCCAGCAGCGATTCCAGCCAGTTCCGAGCCGCTTCGTTGCCCAGGTTCAGCAGCAGGTCCCCGCCCTTCCGGCGTTCTCCCACGTACCAGTCCGGGTGTGTTTTCACCCGCTCGGCGTGGGCCTTGGCACGTTCCGGTTCATACCAGAGCAGAAAGCCCAACCCCTGCGCGTGCACAGCGTCAGAAACTTCCTCCATACCGTTGGGGTAGACCGTCTTCGCAGGCTGCCAGTCGCCAATTCCCGCGTTGTCGTACCAGAGCCCGTCGGACTCCAGGCTATCCTCCGGCACATCGCCATACCAGCCCGCGTCGATCCAGTAGGCATCGCCGCCAAGGCGCTGCGACCGAATGGTGTCGAGGTTTTGCAGGTGCTTGCACGCGCTGCTGCCGCCCCAGCTCGTCATGCACAGCGGCGCTACGACGGGCTTTCCTTCAACCCGGGGCAATATGTGCTCGCGCGCGAAGCGGCGGTAGGCGTTGTGACCTGCAGCTTCGTCCCCCTCCCAGCGCAGCATCAGCATGCGCGGCAGCGCGACCGTCTCGCCGGGGTGCAGACGAAAATGCGCGTCCTCCAGACCTGCAGTAAAGAGCACCCGGCCCTCGTCGTTCGGGCGCACGAGCTCCGCCTGCCACTGACCGCTCCAGCCAATAGCCATCGTGTAGCCGTAATCTGTCATCAGCAGGTTGAAGTAGGGCAACCGCACGGACGAGGAACGTCCCCCCTCACAGCGCAGGCTTCGCCGCGCCCGGTGAAAGAGCTGCGTCCGGTTCTCCAAAAAGTCGCAGATTTGTTCATTCGATCCGTTGTAGTCCAGAAAAAACGGAGAGGTCTGCGGCGCAAAGCGGATTTCAAAATCCGCAAAACACACGTCCGATACGATCTGCGTGTCGTAATTAGAGGAATTTGAAAGGTTCATAAACCACTCTATGGCGTCCTCATCCCGATAGCGGCGAATCGACAACTCGATCCGAAGACCGCTTGCCAGCGTCGCCACGCGCGACTCCAGGTCGAAAGCCTCCTCCCGGCACTCCGCTCGTTCCCAGCTCAGCGCGTCGAAAGCGACGGGCTCGTTCCCATAGCGCATGGAGACGGGCGGCCTTTTCTGAAACAGCTCGTCGTATAAAAGCGACTCCTTCATCGTCTTTTTCCTTCCCTTCGTTCATTTACCCAATTTAGGCAAAGCAAAGAAAAGCCTTTGCTTTTTCGTCTGATCAAGCCTCGAAGGGCCTGCGGTATTCCGTGGGTGTAAGGCCCGTGTTCTTCTTAAACCACACGGAGAAATAATAGGGATTGGGGTAGCCCACCTGTTCGCTGATCTCGTAAATCTTGAGATCCGGATCCTGCAGCAGCGTTCGCGCTCGGTCAAGCCTCCGCCGATTTAAAACCTTGCTGATGCTCTGGCCCGTCTCCTGCTTGAAAAGCATGCTCACATAGCTGGGGCTCAGGAAGACCTCCTGTGCGATGCGTTCCAAACCGCCGTCCGAATCGAACCCCACCTTTTCGATCGCTCGATAGATGTCCCGAATGACGCGTTTGTTTTCCCGCTGCATCTGTGAAAACCGTTCCCGCTGCATCCGCCGAATGAAGTCCAGCACCAGCCCGACTCCCTCGCTGCGCGTTCCCTGCGCGATGCGGTTGTAGATCCCCAGGCACTCGGCACACAGAGTCGTCCTTTCGGTCGCCTCGCCGAGCAGGTTGCGCACGTAGCTGCTCAGCGTCTCATATGCGGTGAGGATGAACATGTCCCGATCCTCAATCTGATTGAGCCGCTCCTGAAGCAGGGCCAGTCGCTGGTCGATCCCCGCCTCGTCCACGACGCGAAAGATTCCCTCCATGCAGTCCAAGGTATTCTGTGCCTCCCGGTAGTCCGGAAGGGAGCATTCCGCCGTCGCCGGACAGACGAAGACGCCGTTTCTGCCCAACAGAAAGCGCATGCCCAGGGCCCGCACCGCTTGCTGATACAGCGTCCCAAGCGAATCCAGCCCTAGCAAAGACCGGCTCATGCCAACAGTCACGCAAAGATCGTCCTCTGTCAGCCGCTCCATTACCTGTTTCGCCTCAGCGATCCATTCCTTTGTTTCTTCCTTCGACGGCTCCGCTTCCAGCGCAAGCACGAGCGCCACCACGCCGCCATGCAGCACGGCCGCGCCGCGCTGGGCGAAGGAGTACTCCACCAGCTGCTTGCAGTTCCACAAATGAGGGAAGAGGTCTGCCCCGGCGCACTGCGTCTTGGCGCAGAACAGCTCGAACACCATGCAGGTGAAGTACATCCCAGGCTTCCATTCGGGAAAGTACAGCGAAGCGTGCATCCTCGCGTCCCCTGCATCTCCCGCCAGCAGGCGGGTCAGGATGTGCTCGCGCATATAGGGCAAGCTCTCTTCCAGCAGCTTCTTCTGCTTCAGCTTTCTCTGTCTGCACGCCCCGGCCTTTAGAACCGCCGCCAGAAGTCTGTCGTTGTCCACCGGTTTTGTGATGTAGTCTGTCACGCTCAGCTTGAGCGCTTCTACCGCATAGGAAAACTCGCTGTAAGCGCTGAGGAACACGACCTGTACGTCAGGGTACTTCTCCGCAACCCTTCTTGTCAGCTCCACGCCGTCCATGTGCGGCATGCGCACGTCGGTCACCAGCACGTCGATCGTCTCGTTCATCTGCTCCAGGATGCCGACGCCGTCATACGCGGTCCCCGCCACCTCGACGCCCTGCTCCGCCCACGGTATGGCCACGAGAAGCGCCCTGACCAATACGCGGTTATCGTCTGCCAGCAGCATCCTGATCATATACGGCGACCTCCTCTGCGCTCATGCCGCCCAGCGGCAGCTCCACCGTCACGCACCCGCCGCCCTGTGGGCGATTTTCAATCCGCATCCGCGCTCTTCCGCCGAAGTATAGCTTCAAGCGCTTGCGCACGTTGCGCATGCCGATGCCCTCGCGAGTCTTCAGTTCCCCGCCCAGCATCTCTGCGGAGAAGCCGGGCCCGCTGTCTTCCACGCGGATTCGGATCGTCCCGTCCGAAATGTCTCCGACGACGCTGACCCATCCCCGCTGCTCGCTCTCGTTTACGCCGTGAATCAGCGCGTTTTCGAGGATTGGCTGCAGGATAAACTTGGGGATGCGCGCCTCCATCGCCTCATTTGCGACATCAATCGTGAAGGAAAACTGCTCGGCATAGACCATTTGCTGAATCTCCAGATAGACCCGGATGATGTCGATTTCCTCTCGGAGCGGGATGCAAAAACCGTTCCTGTCCAAAGAATAATTAAAAAACGTGGCAAGCTTCATGAGCAGCGTTGAAGCCACCTTCGGCTCGTTAATCTCGATGTAGCCCTTGATGGAAGCCAGCGTATTGTACAGAAAGTGCGAATTGATCTGGAGCCGTAGTGCCTCCATCCGATACCGGCTCTCCCGTGAAACCATGCGCGCGTTTTCCCGGCTCAGGTCGCCGATGTGGTTCAGCAAGCGGTTGTAGGCGTGCAGCAGCACGCTGATTTCCTCGCAGTCGTCGCGGTATTCATCCATATGCAGTTCCAGGGTATCCGGAAGCGTCCTTCGGTTGACGCCCTGTTCGAGCGTGTGCGTGAACGTGCGAAGGCGGCCGGTCAGCGCCCTTGAGGCGACCAGTGTAAAGAGCGCCGCGAAGACGCAGGCGACGACGATCATGATCCAGGTCAGCAGCAGGATGGACTCCGTATCGCGGTATAGGTATGCCGCAGGCACACGCGCACACAGGTACCATTGATAGCCCTTGAGCGGGCGAACAGTGTAAAAGTCGTCTCCCTCCCGCAGCTCGTCCCGCGCGGTCAACGCCCCGACCAGGTCGTCCGGGAGCGCAGTCCCGATATGCTCTTCGTAGGAGGAGGACAGGATCATGCCCTCCCGGTTTATCAGCATGAGCTCGTAAGGATCGCCAATATTGAGGTTCCAGTCGGAAAGCAGCTTCGACGCGTCGATGTCCACCGCGACGGCGGCGCGCACGAACATATCCGCGCCGTCCACCAAAAAGCGCACTAAGGAAATCTGCCAGCGTGCCCTGATCCCCGGCACACGCGGCGTGCTGCGGTACGTGTCCACCAGCTTGAGCTGATCCGTGCGGTCGCGCAGCAGATCGTCCACAGGGATTTCCGTAAAGAGCTGGTCGTAGTCGAAGAAGTGCGTGCCCTCCCGCTGGTACATCAAGTCCTCATTCTTCGTGAATACGCGGATGCGCTCAAAGTCAAACTGTGTTTCAAGCACAGCAAAGTAATTTACGGATTCGCGGTACGACTGCATCTGTTCACTAGGCAGGAGGTACGTGCCGCTAAATATGTTTTTGTAAACAGGGGGAAAGTAGAGCACCATCTCCGTCACCTCCGCCGCGCGGTTCAGGACACCCGTGATGCTCGTCTCCACCTTCTCGCTGAAGCTGCAGATCATCTCCAGCTTCTGCATGCGCAGCACCTTCTGCGTCTGCAAATACGAAAACGTGCCCGTAACCAGAAGCACTACGATGATCATGGGCATCAGGAACAGGGGGCTGTCAAGCTAGCGTTTTCTAGCTTGACAGTTTCTTTTTAAGTTATTGCGTATTTGGGGGAAGGTTTTGTTGGAGAATAAGGCGATTAGGCTAACCCTAATAAGCCCCATTGCTTTATTGAGA
>JAEXCG010000165.1 GCA_023402355.1 Bacillota bacterium
AGGCTCGCCTCTTCAAAGCGCTTCTCCTCGTCGTGCGTGCGGCCGAAGGCGCGGATGACGCGCATGCCGCTGAGCACCTCGCGCAGCACCAGGTTGATGCGGTCGATCTTCTTTTGCATCGACATGAAGTACGGCAGGCCCTTCAGAATCGCGAGCACGATCAGACCCGCGATCAGCGGCAGCGCCGCGACGATGACCCACGAGAGCGCCACGTCCTGCGAGAGCGCCATGACCACGCCGCCCAGGCACATCAGCGGGGCCATGACCATCATGCGCATGAACATCATGACGACGTTCTGCACCTGCTGCACGTCGTTGGTCGTGCGCGTGATGAGCGAGGGCGCGCCGAAGCGGTTCATGTCCTCCTGCGAGAAGGACTCGACCTTGTGGAAGATCGCCCCGCGCAGCTCCTTGCCAAAGCCCATGGCCGCGCGCGAAGAAAAGTAGCCCGCCGTGACGGTCGCCGCGGCCGAAAGCAGCACGAAGAGCAGCATGATGCCGCCCTGCCGCAGCACGAACGCGACGCTGGGCTCCGGACGGATGATTTCATTGGTGATCTTTGCGTTGACCGAGGGCAGCAGCAGCTCCACCAGGCACTGCACCACGACCAGCCCGATCGCGCAAAGGGCCCATTTCAGGTAAGGGCGCAAATAATGAAGCAGTCGTTTCATAAGCTCGATGATTCCTCCTTAGGCAATTTTTCCGCGATGGCGGCGCTGAGCCGCTCCAGCATGTCGGTCAGCTGACAGCGCTCCTCCGGCGTCAGCGTCCCGAAGATGTCCTTTCCCATCTGTTCGATCGTCTCTTTCAGCCGCGCGACCACCTCGCGCCCCTCCTGCGTCAGCCGCAGGCGCGTCACGCGCTGGTCGTGCTCGTCCGTGTGGCGCTGCACGAGGCCCTTGCCCGCCATCCGGCGAAGCATGACCGTCAGCGTCGCCGGTTTGACGGACATCGCCTCCGCAAGTTCCCGCTGGCTGATGTCCTCCCTGTGCATGAGCGCCATCAGCATCTGCGGCTGGCCCGGGTACAGGCCGAGCGCCTCAAGCTGCGCGTAGGATATCAGAAAGCAATGCCTGTTAAATCGCATCATTGACTGAAGCAGCGTGTGATATTCGCTCTCCATGTTGTCTTCCTCCCCGGTTACCCGCATAACGATTAGCCGTCAAACTTTTAAAAGCGGGCACCATTGTAGCATAAGCAGGAAAACAAGTCAAGCAAGGCGAACCTATATCCGATCTTCAACATCATACCGGTCAGTGAACCAAAGGAGACTGCGCATGCCCGCATCCTATCTGCACCAGGCCGTCGCCCGCGCCGCGGCCGGCGGCAGCCCCGCCGCACTCGCCGGGGCCGAGGGGCCCGATCCCCTCTTCTACTGCTTTCATCACGCCAAGGGCGCGCCCCTGCCCTTCGCGCTGGGCAGCCGCCTGCACAAGTCGCGCACGGGCGCATTTCTTGTTTCCCTGCTGCGCGGCGCGAAGACGCCCGCCCAGCGGGACTACGCGCTGGGCTTTCTGACGCACTACGCGACGGACACCACGTTTCACCCCTTCGTCTACGCGCATTCCAGCGCGCCGGACGGCAAGTATTCCACGAACCTGCACTGCACGCTCGAGCACGCGCTGGACGCCTGGCTTTACCGCGAGGAGGGCCACGCGGCCGGCACGCCCCGCCATATGGCGGGCGTCGCGGCGCTGAGCGCCGCCGAATGCGCGCAAATCGCGGAGCTGCTGTGCAAGGCGGTGGTCGAGACCTATCCCGACGTGCGCGTTCAGCCCGCCTTTTTCCTGCGCGCGCTCAAAGACAGCGCGTCGCTCGCGCGCATCCTCCACAGCCCGGGGGGCACCAAGTACGCCGTCTTCGGCGCGCTGGCGCGACCCTTTGGCCTGAAAAAGACGGTGCATGCGCACATGGTCCCCACGCGCCTGCCGGAGGGGGATTTTCTGAATCTCGCGCAGGGCGCCTGGGAGAGCCCGTTTGAACCCGGGGAGCGGAGGGACAGCGTCCCGGATCTGCTGGCCTCCGCCAAGGCGCGGGCGAAAGCGTTCGTCTCCGCCGGTCGGGCGTATCTCGCCGGTGAAATGGCGGAATCGGAACTGTCGGGCATTCTCGGTTCCATGAGCTACGATTCAGGTCTTCCCTGCCGCGAGTAACAAAAGACGAGGAGGTCTTCAGCATGATCTACACCCCGCTGACGCGCAAGGCCCTGCGCATCGCCTACGCCGCCCATCACGGGCAGGTCGAGTGGGACGGCGTTCCCTACATCTTTCATCCTCTGCACCTCGCGGAGCAGATGAAGGACGAAACTACCACCGCCGCCGCGCTGCTGCACGACGTGGTCGAAGACACGAATCTCACGCTCGGCGACCTGCGCGCGGAGGGAATCCCCGAATGCGTCCTGGAGGCGGTATCCCTGCTCACGCACGACAGGGCCGTCCCCTACGCGGATTACGTGGCGAGGCTGGCAAAAAACCCCGTCGCGCGCGCCGTCAAGCTGGCCGACCTTTGCCACAACATGGACGTCACGCGGCTGGAGCGCGTCGGTTCGCGGGAGGCCGAGCGGCTGGAGCGCTACCGCGCGGCGCGCGTATTTCTGGAAAGCTTTGACCCGGGCCGCTGATTTCTATTGCAATTCTTCCCCGCTGCCCTTATAATGAGGCTGTCTCCTGTGATTCGTCAGATGGCAGGGATCGCCAAGGCGATGACGGTTCAGGCGCGTCAAGTGCTCATGTACGGGAATACCATGGGACGAAGAAGCCTTTAAGGCTTCGCGGTGGCTGAGCCGACCCCGACTGCCCTTCTGTTTCGGGCACCTCTGCGAATCCGTTCCTTTCCGATTTGCGGGAGGTGCTTTTTTCATGCAGCATATTTCTGTCGGTTCATCCTTCTCCGCGTCCGCCTCGTCGCTCAGGCGGTCGCACACGCTCGCGCTCACGGGCGTCCTCATCGGCATGCAGTTGGCCCTTTCCTCCGTAGCGGTCTACGTCACGGCGGACATGCGCATCACGTTCGGGTTTCTCACCATCGCGGCGACGGCCACGCTGTTCGGCCCCGTCGTCGCGGGCGTGCATGGCGCGCTGGCCGACATCCTGGCCTGCTTCCTCTTCCCCGCGGGCGCTTACTTCCCCGGCTACACGCTCAGCGCTCTGCTGGTCGGCCTGCTCTACGGGCTGTTCTTCTACCGGCGAGAGGTGCGCCTGTGGCACGTGCTCGTGGCGCAGCTCGCCGTCGACCTGCTCTGCCACGTGCTGCTCAACACGCTTTGGCGCTCGATGACCGGCGGCAGCGCGATGATGGCGCTGCTGCCCGTGCGGCTGCTCAAAAACGCGCTGTGCTACCCCGTCAACTGCGCGCTGCTCTACTTTCTGCACCGGCTGCTCCGACGCCTTCCCGCGTCGATGAAGGGATGATAAAGCGGCACGCCCTCCGTGGAAACAGACGGAGAGCGTGCCGTTTTATATGCCTTCTGCCCCTCAATGTAAAACCCCGCCGAAGCGCATGCTCCGGCGGGATTTCATTTGCGCTTAGAAGCGCAGGAAGTAGGTGCTGATGTAACCGGTCTTGCCGTTGATCTCAACGAGCGTCCAGTCCGTACCCTTGTCGAGCACGGTCACCTTCGTGCCCACCTTATAGGTGGCCAGGACGGTGCTGCTCAGGCTCGGGCCCTTGCGGAAGTTGACGATGGAGTTCCCGTTCGGGTTGTACAGCGTCGCGCTCTTCGGCGAAGAGGTGATCTTCACGTACTTGGCCATCATGTAGCCGTGCTTGCCGTCCACCTTGACTTCGTGCCAGGTCGAACCCTTCTTGAGGATCTGAACCTTGGTGCCATTCTTATAAGAACCGAGCACCTTGCTGTCCTGGGAGGCCTTCTCACGCAGCATCAGGACCTGCGTGCTCTTGGGGTTGTTGACCACGCCGTTCGCGACGACGCTGGAGCTGCCGCCGGAAGAACCGCTGGAGGAACCGGTGCTCAGGTACTTCGCGGACATGTAGCCGACGTTGCCGCCGACCTGCACACGATACCAGGCAGAACCCTTCTGCAGCACCTCGACCTTGGTGCCCTTCGGATAAGAGGTAATGATATCCGCGCTTTCGCTCGGAGCGGTACGCAGGTTCAGGCCACGCGTGTTGGTCTTCACCGTCGCGGTGGCGATCACGCTGTCGTTGCCGCTGGACAGGTACTTGGCCATCATGTAGCCGGTCTTGCCGCCGACCTGAACCTTGTGCCAAGCGTCTCCGCGCTCGATGATGTCAACCCAGGTGCCGGTCGGGTACTGACCGAGCACCTTGGCGTCCGTGCTCGCCTCTTCGCGCAGATTCAGCGCGCCGCCCTTGACGATCGCCGTATCACCGGCCATCGCCAGCAGAGGGAATACACACAGGAAGCAGAGCATCAGGAACATCGCGCATCTTTTGTACGACCCGGACTTGTAGGATTTCGTAATCATAGAGAAAACCTCCTCTTTATTTTCGGCAGGCACGGGGGTCGCTTCCGCACCGCCTTTCACACATCAAAACGGGCATTGACCGTCATTTATTCCACCGCAGGGGCTGGCAATGGATGGTAAACACCCCTACTTGCACGCAAAAAGGGCCTTTTCGGCCCTTTTTCCCATTTTATACCTCGGACAAACCCCATGAAGGCTCCGTTTCAATTTGAATGAGGCGGCCTGTGAGCGGATGAGGAAACGCCAGGCGCGAAGCGCAGAGCCGGTACGTTCCCGTTTTTTCTCCTCCGCCGTACAGCGAATCGCCCAGAAGCGGGTGGCCCAGCGCCGCCGCGTGCGCGCGAATCTGATGCGTTCGGCCCGTATGTAGAAGAAAGCGCACGAGACTGGCGTCCACGCCGTCTATAACGCCGTTTCGGACGGTTTCGTAGTCCGTCCACGCGTCCTTTCCCTCTATAGAAGAGACAAACCGCGCGGGGCCGAGGGCGGGGTCGTGGGCGATCGGCAGACGGATGGAGCCCGCCGGCGGATCCAATCGCCCCCGAACGACGCCGAGGTATTCCTTATGAAACCGGCCTTCCTCCATTTCCTTCATCAGCATCGCCTGCACGCACCCATGCTTGGCGAAGACCAGGATTCCCTCCGTCCCCGCGTCCAGACGGTGCACGGGATGCAAACAGACCGACGGTTCCCGCTCCCGCACGTATCCGAGCGCGAGGTTCAGCAGGGACACGCCGCCCCGGTGCGGGTGCGTCTCGATGCCCGCGGGCTTGTGCAGGGCCAGCAGCGCGTCGTCCTCGAAAAGTACGCGCACAGGTGATCCGAAAATGGGCTGCACGCCCGTCGTTTCAGGCGGCAGCTTCACGGAGACGAGGCCTCCGGCTTCGCCCCGCTGATTCAAGAAAACCGTCCGTCCGTCCAGGTCTGCTTTCCCTTTCAATCCGCTGGTCTGCGCGCAGGACAGGCCCATTCGCCCGCGCAGCACGGCGCGCAGCGTCAGTCCATCGTCCTCCGGCCGCAGCCGATAGCGCAGCGTCAGCATAGCGATACCTCCCGATCTTGCAGCGCCCAATACTCACCGTTCGGAAAGGTCGATCCAGTACCTTTCGAGGTTCACCCGTTCCTTCGGTTCAAAAACGGTGGATTCGTAGACGCCGCCGTTCGCCAGGATCGTCTTTCTGCTGCCGACGTTCGTGTCGATGCAGGTGATCAGCACCCGCTCAAGCCCGATAGCCCGGCAAAGCGGCAGGCAGTCGTGCAGCATGCTCGTCGCGTAGCCCTTCCGGCGCTCAGAGGGACGAATCGAATAGCCGATGTTTCCTCCAAACGTCCGCAGAAAGTCATTGAAATAGTGTCTGACCTGAATCATCCCGACGATTCTGCCGTCATCCTTCCGCACGTAGAGAAGCTGCGTCGATTGCACCCAATTGGAGGGAACGGTCTCCCTTCGCGTCAGGGCCTCGACCTGGCCGAGCCAGTCCGCCGGATTCTCCATGCGCCGCAGGGAACCGCAGCCATCCATCGAACTGCCGTCCTCTAAAAACTCCCGTCTGTACGACGCGATCTCCGCGGAAAAAGAAGCAGTAGGCTTTATGAAAACAAGCTGTTCCATTCTTCACCTCATAAATCCCGTTTTTCGTCTTTACGTCGCCCGCTAAAAGGAAATTATATCACAGCCTATCTGAATTGACAAACCCGCGTGCAGCCGAACGCAGCCTTCCTTGCAGACAGCAAAAAGGAGGGACCGTCATGTCCCTCCAATTTTTGCGTTCATATTACAGCCTGTCAAACCCCTTCTGGATGCAAAGCTCCGCGCGCTCCTTCGCCTTGCCGCCCAGCGCCTTCTGTTCCTCCAAAAAGGTCGGGTGCGCGGCGAAGAAGTCGTGCATGAAGCGGTTCGGGTCCTGCATGAAGGAGAGCACCATGGAAAGCTGCTCCTCCGTCACGACGCCCAGTCGGTGCGCCGTTTCAAAGAGCGAGGGCTCGATCTTCACCAGCGTGGTCAGCGGAATGCCCGCACTTGCAAGGACCTCTCGCCCGCCCTGATCGCGGTCCACGACCGCGAGGCTCGCCGCGATCTTCGCGCCCAGCGCCTCGACCGCCGGAATCCAGGCCCGCACGTAGCTGGAAGCTTCCGTGACCAGATCGGCGACGTGCAGCGCGCGCTTGCCGGAAAGCCCCGCCTCCGACGCCTTGCAGGAGGTTTCAAAGCCCGCCGCGTCGTACACGGTCTCCATATCCTTGAAGATGGAGACGTGCGGCTTTCCCAGCCTGTCCGCGATGAGCAGCGAAAAGAAGAAGTCGCGCCGCTCGCCGCCGGAGACGAAGTCAAAGTCGACGGCGCGCGCGGCGTCCACCATCTGATCCATCAGACGGCGATAGATCTCGTTTTGCGCGTACTGACGGCGCACGTGCGCAAGCACCGTGCGCGCAAAGGCGAGCCGGTCGCCCGCCGCCGCCTGCTCGATGACGGAAAGGAACTCCTCCGCCGCCTGCTGGCTGCCGTAGAGGAAGTGCGTGTTGATGTAAAACGGCCCCAGCTTGCCGGAGGTGTACCAGAAGGGCGCACCCTCCGGGCAGACGCGTACGGCTTTGGTCTCAAAGAGCCAGGAGAGAACCGAATCGCTCATGAAATAGCCTCCTTAACGTGTAAAGATCATCTGTCTTCTCGGAAATAGGCGGTGCCCAGGCTCTGCGGCGGCTGGTTTTCGCGCTTCTTGCGCAGCGAGGCGAGGACCAGCACCACGATCGTCACCACGTAGGGCAGCATCTTGAAGATTTCCTGCATGCTGCGCCCGAGGCCCGCGATGTAGAGGTAGAGGATGTACAGCCCGCCGAAGAGGATCGAGCCCCAGATCGCCTTGACCGGCTTCCACTGGGCGAAGATGACCAGCGCCACCGCCAGCCAGCCGCGGTCGCCAAAGCCGTTGTTCGTCCACGTGCCACCGGAGTACTCCATCACGAAGTACAGGCCGCCCAGACCCGCGATGCCGCCGCCGATGCACGTCGCCAGATACTTGTAGCGCGTGACGTTTACGCCCGCCGCGTCCGCCGTGCCGGGGTTTTCACCGACCGCGCGCAGGTTGAGCCCCTGGCGGGTCTTATTCAGAAACCAGCCGAGCACGATCGCCACGACGAGGCTGAGATAGGTCAAAAAGCCGTAGGAGAAGAGGATGTCGCCGAGCACTGGAATGTTGCTGAGGAATGGAATCTTGGCGCGGTAGGCACCCGCGGTGACCGCGACGGAGATCTGGCCCACGCCGCCCGCAAGGCGCGAGAGCGAGCCGCCGAAGAAGTTGCCGAAACCCACGCCGAACGTGGTCAGCGCGAGGCCCGTCACGTTCTGGTTCGCGCGCAGGGAGATCGTCAGCACGCTGTAGATCAGCCCGCCCAGCGCGGCGCAGAGGAACGCGCAGACGAAGGAGATCATAAAGCCGACAAGCGCGTTTGGCACGGCCGCCGCCTTTTCGTACAGGAACGCGCCGATCAGCCCCGCGATGCCGCCCATGTACATCATGCCCGGCACGCCGAGGTTGAGGTTGCCGCTCTTTTCCGTGAGAATTTCGCCCGACGCGCCGAACAGGATGCCGATGCCCTGCGCGATGGCCTTTTGAATAAAGATCAGGATCGTGCTCATCCCTTGATCTCCTTTCTGCCGTGGCGCCTGAGGCTTACCTTGTAATTGATGAAGAACTCACAGCCCAGGATGAAGAACAGGATGATGCCCGTCAGCACGTCCGAGGCGTTTTCGTTGAGGTTGAACTGCGAGGCGATCTGAATCGCGCCCTTTTCCATGAACACGAGGAAGAACGAGATGAGGATCATCGTGAAGGGGTTGAACTTTGCGAGCCAGCTGACGATGATCGCGGTAAAGCCGCGCCCGCCCGCCGTGCTGGTGGAGATGGTATGGCTGCAGCCCGAGACGATGATAAAGCCCGCGAGGCCGCTGAGCGCGCCGGAAATCGCCATCGTGCGCAGGATGACGCGCCCCACGTTGATGCCCGCGTAGCGCGCGGTGTTCTCGCTCTCGCCGACCACGGCGATCTCGTAGCCCGGCTTGCTGTAGCGCAGGTACACGAACATCAGCACCGTGATCGAAAGCACGATCAGCACGTTGAACCCGTATTTCTGGCCGAGGAGCGGCGCAAACCAGCCGTACTCCGCGCCCTGATGGATGATGCCCACGGTGTTGGAGCCCTTCGGGTTTTCCCAGAACACGATGCTGAACGTCACAAGCTGCATGGCCACGTAGTTGAGCATCAGGGTGAAGAGCGTCTCGTTCGTGTTGTACTTCGCCTTGAAGAAGGCCGGAATGACGCCCCAGATCATGCCCGCCGCCAGGCTCGCCGCCGCCATGAGCACAAACAGCAGCCACGTGGGCAGCGCGCCGCCGCCGTAAATCATGACCGCCGCGGTCGCCAGGCCGCCCACGAGCACCTGCCCCTCCGCGCCGATGTTCCAAAAGCGCATCTTAAAGGCCGGGGTGATCGCCAGCGCGATCAGCAGCAGCGTCGCGCTGTCGCGGATCGTCGTCCACAGGCGGCGGTTCGTGCCCACCGCGCCGCTGACGTAGGCCTTGTAGACCTCCAGCGGGTTCATGCCCGTCAGCGCGAAGATCACCACCGCGCAGACGCACAGGGAGAGCAGCAGCGCCGCCATGCGGATGAGAACGGCCCGGTGCCACGGGATGCCGTCTCGCTTTACGATGTGCAGCCGCGGCTCCCGAACCGGTGTTGCGATAGTGGTCATCCTGCCTTCTCCTCCTCATCCCGCGCCCGTTCCGAGCGCGTCATCAATTCGCCGACCGATTCCTTGGTCGCGGTGCGCGCATCCACGATGCCCGTCACCTTGCCGCCGCAGAGCACCATGATCCGGTCGCACAGCGCGAGCAGCACGTCCAGGTCCTCGCCCACGCAGATAACCGCGGAGCCCTTCACCTTCTGCTCGTTGAGCAGGCGGTAAATCGTGTACGAGGAGTTGATGTCCAGCCCGCGAACGGGATAGGCCACCATCAGCACGCTCGGCGCGGAGGCGATTTCGCGTCCGACGAGCACCTTCTGCACGTTGCCGCCCGACATGCGCCGGACCGGCGCGCTGATGCCGGAGGTCACGACCTCGAGCTGCTTGACGATGCGCTCCGCGAGCTTTCGCGGGTTGCGCTTGTCCGCAAAGAAGGAACGCCCTTCGCGATACGTGCGCAGCATCATGTTCTCGGTAATGTCCATCGAGCCCACGAGGCCCATGCCGAGGCGGTCCTCCGGCACGAAGGCCAGGTGGATGCCCAGCTTGTCGATGTCCTCCGCGCTCATATGCGTGGTGTCCACCACGTTCCCGTCCTCCGGGAAGAACGAAACCGCGCCCGCCTCCACCGGCTGAAGGCCCGCGATCGCTTCAAGCAGCTCCTTTTGCCCGCTGCCCGCGACGCCCGCGATGCCCAGAATCTCGCCGCTGCGCGCGGTGAAGCTCGCGTGGTCGAGCGTCGTAATGCCCTCCAGGTTCACGCACGTGAGGTCCCGGACGGCGAGGCGGCGCTGCGGGTTCACGGGCTCCGGACGCTCGATGTCCAGCGTCACCTGCTTTCCGACCATCAGCTCCGTGAGCGACTGCACGCTCGCGCCCGCGGTATCGACCGTGCCGACCGAGCGGCCCTTGCGCAGCACGCTCACGCGGTCGGACAGGGAGAGCACCTCGGCCAGCTTGTGCGTGATGATGATGATCGCCTTGCCGTCCTCGCGCATGTTGCGCAGAATCCGAAACAGGCGCTCCGTCTCCTGCGGCGTCAGCACGGCCGTCGGCTCGTCCAGGATGAGGATCTTCGCGCCGCGGTAGAGCACCTTGAGGATTTCGACGGTCTGCTTTTGCGACACGGACATGTCGTAGACCTTCTGGTTGACGTCCAGCTCGAAGCCGTACTTGTTCGCGAGGTCCAGAATCCTGCGGCGCACCTCGTTCATGTTCAGCTGCACGGGGCCCGGCAGGCCCAGCACGATGTTTTCCGCGGCGGTGAACACGTCCACGAGCTTGAAGTGCTGATGGATCATGCCGATGCCCAGCTCGAACGCGTCGCGCGGCGAGCGGATGGTCACCGGCTTCCCCTCCACAAAGATCTGGCCCCCGTCCGGAAAGTAAATGCCGGAGAGCATGTTCATGAGCGTGGTCTTTCCGCTGCCGTTCTCGCCGAGCACGGAGAGAATCTCTCCCTTGCGCACGTCCAGACAGACGTTCTCGTTGGCGACGACGCTCCCAAAGCGCTTGGTGACGTCCCGCATTTCGACCGCGATCGCTTTATCCACAGGCAATCCTCCGTTCAGGATGTGATGGGAAACGCAAAGAGGGCGGGCGGCACCGAAGGGAGCCGTCCGCCGAAAAGCAGCGCTTAGGGAATTACTTCGCGGCAGTCAGGTCGGTGATGCCGTCGATGATGAAGTCGAAAGACGGCGCGGATGCCTTCTCAGACTCGTGGAAGTAGCCGTCCCAGATGTAGTCGCTGTCCGCGTCGGTCAGCGTCTTGCCGCCGACGGTGAAGGTGGCGCAGTCGAACACGTGCAGGGAGCCGTCCTTCAGCGCGGCCTCGACCTCGGCGACCTTCTCCTCGGTGCCGGCGGCGATGGCGGCCTTGTTCAGCTCGGTGATGCGGTTCGCGCCCTCGGCGTAGCCGTGGCACCAGTCGGTGTCAATCTCGGTGCCGTCGATCATGCTCTTCACCGCGTAGGTGTAGTAGGGGCCCCAGTTGATGGAAGCGGAGGTCAGCGCCCAGTTGGGAGCGGTAGCGATCATGGAGATGTTGTAGCCGACGACCGGAACGCCGGCGGCCTCGCAGGCCGTGGGCGCGCCCGTGGTGTCCGCATGCTGGGAAATCAGCACGCAGCCGCCCGCGATCAGGGCCTCGGCCGCTTCCTTCTCCAGGTCAAAGGACGCCCAGGAGTTGGTGTAGGTCACGTCCATCGTCGCGGAGGGGCAGACCGAGCGGACGCCCAGGAAGAAGGAGGTGAAGCCGGAGATGACCTCCGCGTACGGATACGCGCCGACATAGCCGACCTTGGCCTGCTCGGCGGTGATCTTGCCGCTCTCGATCATCTCGTTGAGCTTGAGGCCCGCGACCACGCCGGAGACGTAGCGGGACTCGTAAACGGAGGTGAAGAAGTTGTGGAAGTTGGCAAGCCCGCTGCCCGCCGCCTGATAGCCGGTGGCATGGCAGAACTGAACCTGCGGATATTCCTTGGCGGCGTTCATCATGTAGGATTCAAAGCCGAAGCTGTTGCCGAAGATGATCTGGCAGCCCTGGTCGGCCAGGTCGATCGCCGCGTCCTCGCAGGTCTCGTCTTCCGGGACGACCCACTTGATGAGCAGCTGATCTTCGTTGACGCCCAGCGCGGACGCCATCTCCTTCGCGCCCTCGTAATGCGCGGCGGTGTAGCCTTCATTTTCATCGCCGATGAAGATGAAACCGATCTTCAGATCGGAGGCAGGCACGCCGTCAGCCATGGCGGCGAAGGAAACCAGGCAGAGCATCACTGCCAGCGCCAGAGAAAGAAACTTCTTCATGATGATTCCTCCTAAATGTTCTTCATAAGAAACGAAGCATTGCTATCGTACCGCAAAATTCGCCTTTTGTAAAGGCCTTTACGCAAAAAATCGCTCTTTTTGTCGAATATTAGGATGTTTCATTTCATAAATGTTCGCCTTTTTTCAAAGGCGTTTCCGTTCCCCTTCCGCACTTCCCAGGCCTCGTAAGACCCGCCGTCGCGATACCCCAGGCGCAGCGCCACGCGGCGCGATTCGAGGTTCGCCGCGTCCCAGTGCGGCTCGAGGCCGCGCTCAAGGCAAAGGAGGCAGAGCGCCGCGCCGCAGCAGCGCGCAAGCCCCCGGCGCTGATGGTCCTCCCGCGTTTGAATCTGAATTTCGATGCCGCCGTCGTAGGAAAAGTAGGAGGACGCGCCCGCCACGAGCTCCCCATCCAGCAGCGCCGCGACGCCTAAACCCCGCGCGAGGTAATCCGCTTCGTCCCGGTACAGCGCCGCGAAATCCCTCGACCACTCCGCTTTTAAGGCCTCGCGGTACAG
>JAEXCG010000209.1 GCA_023402355.1 Bacillota bacterium
CAGGCGGAGTTGAACAGCGACTGCTTGGGCGAGAGCACGCAGAAGAGCCCCTTGGAGGCGGCGGAGGTCATCTGGTGGAAAAGAACGCTCGGCGGCGTGAAGCCCTCCTGCTGCATGCGGCGCGCGAAGCGCTTGTACGCGGTGTTGGCGCGCTTGGGGTCGCGGAAGACGTGCTCGGTCAGCACGAGCGTGCACGTATCCCCGACGATCGAATAGCTGGTCGCATAGCGGGAGGTCCAGGGTCTATTCGACGGCCAGACGATGATGTCCACGACCGCTTTACCCGTTTCAATGGTTTGCATGGGGGCTCACTCCTTTCGCACGTTCCATACAATCATAATGAAAGTATATCAGTTCACATCCAAAAGCGCAAGAGGGTGCGCCTCAAATGCAACTTGTAATGTCTGTAAAACAACCTTTTCTTTCTTTTAACAGAAATGAAAGGTGTGGATTTACGCCTTTTTGTCTCTGAAAGCGGCAGGCGCGGGTCCGCGTGAGGCGAAAAAAAGCGGGAGCAGTACATCCGCTCCCGGGTAGCTCAAACCTTTTCAAAGCGTCCGTCCTCGAAGGACTTTGCGGCGGCGAACGCGGTGCGCATGGCCATGAGCACCTGCTCGCCGTCCACGCAGGAGGAGACGCGCCGGCCCGCCTCGATGTCGCGCACGAAGGCGTCGATCACGCCGGACTGCGTCTGCTTGTCGTTGGTCTGGATGGAGGAAAGGGCATAGCGCCGCACGCGCCCGTCCCTGGGATGCCAGATGAGGCTGTACTTCGGATCGCGGAAGAGCTGCAAAATGCCGTTTTCGCAGTAGAGGGTGGTGGAGTTATCCTCCGCGCCGTAATACGTCCAGGAGGCGGCCATGGTGCCCACGACGCCGCTTTGCATGCGCAGCACGCACACGGCGTTGTCGTCCACGTCGATGCGCATGCCGGTGTCGTCGGTCTTGTCGCGCGTGGCGAGGATCGCCCCGACCTCCTCGCAGTACTCGCCCAGCAGGTAGTGGATGAGGTCGATCTTATGGACGCCCAGGTCGAACAGCACGCCGTAGCCCGAGGCGTTGCGCTTGAAAAACCAGGTGCCCGCGCCCTGGCCGACGCTCCAGGTCTCCGGCCCGCCGTGGCCGAAGTGCGTCTCAAACGAGAGCACGCGGCCGGTCGTGCCGCCCTGGATCATCTCGCGCGCCTTCACGTGCGCCGGGGCCAGGCGCTGGTTTTGCCCGATCATCAGAATCTTCTTCGCCGCGCGCGCCGCCGCGACCATGCGCTCGCACTCGTCCAGCGTGGTCGCCATGGGCTTCTCGCACAGCACGTTCAGCCCGCGCTCCAGCGCGTAGACGGACATGGCGGCGTGCAGCCGGTTGGGCGAGCAGATGCTGACCGCGTCCACCTCGCCGCTGTCGATGACGGCCTGCCAGGTGGGGTAGACCCTGCCGCCGTACTTTTCCGCCATCTCCTGCGCCCGCTCAGGCACGGTGTCGAACCACGCCGTCGTCACGGCGTCCGGGTTCCGGCTATATTCCGGGGCATGGCGCCGCTGCGTGATCGCGCCGCACCCGATGAGACCTACACGAACCATCCCAAACCCTCCTTTTGGAGGGCGCCGCCCTCCAAACCACCCGCTCAAGGGGTATCACCCCTTGAGAATCCGGCCATCGCGCTGCGGCGCGGGCCGCGGACACGCACAACCCTGTCGCCCCCTCCCGGAGGGGCCGTATTTCGCAACAGATACTTAAAACCAGCCCGGAGGGGGCAAGGGGAGGCCGAGCCTCCCCGGCCGTATTTCGCAATAAAAACTGAAAACCAGCCCGGAGGGGGTAAGGGGAGGTCGAGCCTCCCCAGCCGTATTTCGCGGCAAAAACTTAAAACCAGCCCGGAGGGGGTAAGGGGAGGCCGTGAGGGCGCCCCAAATATCATTCATTTGCGGCGACATGCGCGGCGCAAATGCGCGCTTTTCACGCAGCGTAAGCGGAGGGAAAAGCGTACCCTAAGGGCCGCAGGCCAAGCGACAGCGAATTGCAAATTCGCCGAGCGCAGCCCGCAACGCAGTGCGGGCCGTTTATGCCTGAGGCCGCCCGCAAAATCCGCAGATTTTGAGGCCGAATCCCCCCGTCCCCCTCTGGCGGAAAACCTGTTTTCCGCCAACGCCTTTAGGCGTCTGCCTCTTTCCTTTGCAGCAGCACCGCCAGCACGATGATCGCGCCCTTGAACGCCGCCCGCAGGAACGCGGGCACGCCCAGCAGGTTGAGCAGGTTGTTCATCACCCCGATGATCAGCATGCCGATCACCGTCGAGAGGATCGAGCCCTTGCCGCCGCTCATGCGCGTGCCGCCCACCACGACCGCCGCGATGGCGTCCAGCTCGTAGCCCTGGCCCGCGTTCGCCGTGTTCATGGAGCCCATGCGCGCGGCCTCCACGATGGCGGCGATGCCGATCAAAAAGCCCTCGAGCGCGTAGACCTTGATGAGCACCTTGTCCACGTTAATGCCCGAAAGGCGCGTCGTGCGCGCGTTGGAGCCCGCGGCGTACACGTGGCGGCCGAAGGCGGTGTGACGGCTGACCCAGTGGAGCAAAAGCGCCAGCACGATCCAGTATACGACCGGCAGAATGCGCTGGCCGAGGATCACCTGGTTGCTGACGAGCTTGAACGCGTCCGGCACGCCCGGGGCCGCGCGGCCCTGCATGAAGTGCTGCGCCAGCGAGCGGATGATGTTCATCGCGCCCAGCGTCACGATGAAGGGGGGAATGCGCCCCTTGGTGACGCCCACGCCGATCAGCGCGCCGGTGCCCGTGCCGCAGGCCATGCAGCACAGCGAGGCGATCAGGATCGCGGGAATGCCCGTGATGCCCAGATGCCCCAGCACGCCGCTTGCGCCCGTGTCCATCAGGACGAGCAGGATGGTGCCCATGCCGACCATGGTGGAGCCGACCGCCAGGTCGATGCCGCCGGTGATGATGACCAGCGTCATGCCCAGGGCGATGATGCCCACGACCGCGTTGTTGCGGCAGATGTTGACGCAGTTGGAAATCCACGTCGACGCGAAGTCCGAGAACGTGGCGAAGTTGTTCTTCCAGATGAGCACGCCCGTCATGATGAGGACGAGCACGAGCAGCGCCATGCCCGTGCTGAAATAGGGGTTTTCCTCCCACAGGCGGCGCCAGGAGCGCTTCTTCGCCTGCGTTGCCGTTGTAGCCTGCATCACGCGATTCCTCCCTTGGGTTCGTCATTGCCGCTCAGGCGGCCGCCCGTGGCCAGCAGCATGATGTTTTCCTCGTTCATGTCCCCGCGCTCAAGGCGGCCCTGCACGCGCCCGTGGTAGAGCACCAGCGCGCGGTCGCACAGGCGGATGACCTCCGGCGCCTCGCTGGAGAGCACCGCCACCGCGATGCCCGATGCGGCCAGCTCGCGGATCAGGCCGTAGATTTCTTCCTTCGCGCCCACGTCCACGCCCTGCGTCGGGTTGTCGAAGATCATGACCTTCGGGTGCGCGTCCAGCCACTTGGCGAGCACCACCTTCTGCTGGTTGCCGCCGGAAAGGCTGGTGATCGCCTCGTCCATGCTGCCCATCTTGATGCGCATGGCCGCGGCGTGCTGCGAAAAGCGCTCGCGCTCCAGCCGGTGATCGATGCCGGGCAGCCCCCTGCGGCGAAGCCCCGGCAGCGTCACCAGCGACGCGTTTTCCAGGATGCTCATGTCCTTCACGATGCCGTTTTCCTTGCGGTTTCGCGGCACGTAGCCGATGCCCAGGCGCAGCGCCTGCTCGGTCGAGCGGATGCGCACCCTTTCGCCCAGCAGCTCCATGTCGCCCGCGGCGTGCGGGTCGCAGCCGAACACGGCGGAGAACAGCTCGCTGCGCCCGTCGCCCAGCAGCCCCGTGAAGCCCACGATCTCGCCCGCGCGCAGGGTGAAGGAGACGTCCTCGAACCGGCGCGGGGAGGAAAAGCGCGCGACCTTCAGCACCTCGCCGCCGATGGGGCGCGCGGCGTAGTCCTGCTGGGCGGCGAGGTCGCGGCCGACCATGAAGCGCGCGAGGTCTATCTCCGTCACGTCCCGGACGTCGCCGTCCGCGACCATGACGCCGTCGCGCAGCACCGTGTAGCTGTCGCACAGGGAAAGCACCTCGCCCAGCTTGTGCGAGATGAAGATGATGGAGACGCCCCGCGCCTTCAGCGTGCGCAGCAGGGAAAAGACGTGCTCGATCTCCACGTCCGTCAGCGACGTGGTGGGCTCGTCCATGATGATGACCTTCGCCTGCTGGTGCAGCGCGCGGGCGATCTCGACCACCTGCTTGTAGCTGGCGTCCAGGCTGCTGACGGGCGCGGCGGGGTCGAGGGGAATGTTCATCTGCGAGAGGATCGATTGCGTCTCCTCCTTCATGCGCGCGATGTCAAGGGCGAGGCCGCGCCTGATCTCGCGCCCCAGGAATACGTTCTCGTAAACGCTCAGGTCGTTGACGAGGTTCAGCTCCTGATGGATGAAGGCGATGCCGTGCTCGATGGCGTCCTTTGCGCAGGTAAAGCGCACGCTCCGCCCGCCCAGCTCGATCGTGCCCGCGTCCATGGGCAGGATGCCGCCCAGGATGTTCATCAGCGTGGACTTGCCCGCGCCGTTTTCCCCGAGCAGCGCGCGGATCTCGCCCTTTCGCAGCGCGAAATCGACGCCGCGCAGCACGACGTTTTGATGGAACGCCTTCGTAATGGCGCTCATTTTCAGCGCGAGCGGTTCCATAGGCGGTTCCTCCTTCACAAGCAAAATGAAAGGGCCCCGCAGGGCCCCTGGCTCTTGGCCGGAAGCCTCTGCGGGGCAATGCATGTTTATGGGGAAGCTTAGTAGGGGTTGTCGGCGCTCAGGTAATCGGCGACGTTGTCCTTGTCGACGATCGCCGCGTCGATGATGACCTGCGGCTCGACGCTCTCGCCCGCGACGATCTTCGCCGCCAGCTCCACGCAGTCCGCGATCATCGCCGGGCTGTACAGCGCGGAGGCGATGTTCATGTCCTTGCCGGGCATCATGTTGAAGTACTCCTGGCATCCGCCGCCGCCGGTGATGGCCTTGATGTCGGTGCGGCCGGCCTCTTCGATCGCCTGCAGGGCGCCGATGGAGGTCTCGTCGTCCATGGAATAGACGGCGTCGATTTCAGGGTTCGCCATCAGCACGTCCGCCATGGTCGCAAGGCCGTCCTCGCGGGCGAAGGTGGTGGTGTCGTACTCGCCGATGATCTCGATTTCGGGCGCGATTTCCGCGATGGTTTCCTTGAAGCCGCCCGCGCGCTCGTCGTTCACGGAGCCGGAGGACACGCAGGTCAGCACGACGACCTTGCCCTTGCCGCCGAGCTTATCGGCGATGTACTTGGCGCTGTTGACGCCCATGGAGCGGTTGTCGCCCGCCAGATAGCTGGTGACCGGCACGTCGAGCTTGCGGTCGAAGTTGACGACCGGGATGCCCGCGTCCAGCACCATCTGGGTGGCGTCGTTCAATTCGTTGTTGTGCGGCAGGATGACCACGCAGGCCGCCTTGTCGGTGATCGCCTGCTCGAGCTGGCCGGCCTGCTCGTTGGGGTCGGCGCTGTTGAGCACCTTGTAGTTGAGGCCGAGCTCCTTGGCCTTCTGGTCCGCAAAGTAGGTGACGGCGGCGACCCAGCCGTGCGTCGCGCCCGGCAGGATGATCTCGACCAGGGGCTTGTCCTCCGCGAAGACCGTCGTCATGCCGAGCATGAGGGCAGCCGCGAGCAGGAGAGCGAGGAACTTTTTCATAGGAAAAACAACCTCCTTATTTGTGTTGCGCCGGCAGCGCGCCGGCAAGCCCACAAGCTCCGTGGGCTTTTGTGCCTTCGAGGGCATTATAAAATTTTGCCAGCCCTTTGTCAAGGGGCGAACCGGCGAAAGGCGGGGCGCGCGAAAACCTTTTTCGGCCGTCCCCTTGCCACGCGCAAAACGGGGCACTATAATAGAGGAAAGGGACGCGAAAAAGGGGGAAAGGCCGTTGCGGGAAACGTTCATGGCGTCGCTGGCCGGGCTTGGCGACACCCTGATGGAGGGCGCGCTCGCGTGGGCGTCGCGGCTGCTGGTGGCGGCGGCCATCCTGCTTTTGGGCATGGCCGTCAAGCGCCTTTTGCGCACGGGGCTTTGCCGCCTGCTCTCCCTTCGCCTGCCGCGGCTCGGCGTGCACGACAGGGAAGGGGAGGGGGCTCCCCGCGCGCGGGAGGACCAGCGCAAGCACCGCACGCTCGAATCCCTGCTGCTGCACACCTACGACGCCGTGGCCTGGTTCGTCCTCGCGGTCGCCGCGCTCTCGAGCCTGGGCGTCAACGTCGCCTCGCTGCTCACCGTGGCGGGCGTCGGCGGCATCGCCGTGGGCCTCGGCGCGCAGACGATCGTGAAGGACGTGCTCGCGGGCGTGCTGATCCTGCTCGAGGAGCAGTACGCCGTGGGCGACACCGTCAGCCTCGCGGGGCTCACCGGCGAGGTGGAGCGCATGACGCTGCGCGTGACGGAGCTGCGCAGCTTTTCGGGCGACCTGCACGTCATCCCCAACAGCGAGATCCGCACCGTCTCCAACCACACGCGCAGCTTTCACCGCGCGGTGGTGGATCTTTCCGTCGATTACGCCGAGCCGCTGGACCGCGTGACGCGCGTGCTGGAAGGGACGATTGCGGAAAGCTTCCCCGGGACGCCCGGGCTCACCGCCGCGCCGCAGCTTCTGGGGGTCACGGACCTCGCGGAAAGCGGCGTGAACCTGCGCGTGGTGGCGGACTGCGCGCCCGGCGAGCACTGGGCGGTCGAGCGGGCGCTGCGCAGGCGCATCAAGGACGCCTTCGACGCGGAGGGCATCGCGCTTTCGATCCCCCAGCGCATGGTCCACATGGCCCCGGAGGGCAAGTGACGTCTTCAACCTACGCGGCGGCCGGGTCCGCCGACTTAAAGGAGGTCTATCCATGTCGAATCCCAACATCCCCACCCCGCACATCACCGCCAAAGAGGGCGACTTCGCCAGGACCGTGCTCATGCCCGGCGACCCGCTGCGCGCCCGCTTCATCGCGGAGAACTTCCTCGAAAACCCCGTGCTCGTCAACGACGTGCGCGGCGTGCAGGGCTACACCGGCGACTATCAGGGCAAGCGCGTGTCCGTCATGGCCTCGGGCATGGGCATGCCCTCCATCGGCATCTACTCCTATGAGCTGTTCAACTTCTACGGGGTGGAGGCCATCATCCGCATCGGCTCCGCGGGCGCGATGAGCGCGAAGCTCAAGCTGCGCGACATCGTGGCGGGCATGAGCGCCTACACCAACTCCGGCTTCGGCCGCCAGTTCGGCTTTGACGGAAACCTCGCCCCCTGCTGCGACTACGGCCTGCTGCAAAGCGCGGTGGAGGCGGGCCGGGCGCTCGGTCAGGAGCTCGTCGTCGGGCCCATCTACTCCTCGGACATCTTCTATGACGAGTCGGGCGCGAGCGCCAAGCTGCAAAAACTGGGCGTGCTCGCCGTGGAGATGGAGGCCGCCGCGCTATACCTGAACGCCGCGCGCGCGGGCAAGAAGGCGCTTTGCCTGTGCACCATTTCGGACAGCATCGTCACCGGCGAGGCGCTGGACGCCGAAAACCGCCAGAAGACGTTCACCCAGATGATGGAGATCGCGCTCGCGATCGCCTGACGAGAGGCGCGCCAAACGCCCGTCGTTTCACCGCAAACGGTGAAACGGCGGGCGTTTCGTCTGCGGGCAAGCCCCGCACGGCGGATGCGAAGAGGCGGAAGAAGCGGGCCTGCGGCCACGGGCGGCGGCGTTTTGGGCGGTACCGGTTCGTTCGGAGATGGAGGCGGGCACTGCCCGCAAAAAGCTTTTCCGTTCGCGGGCCTGCGGCCACGGGCGGCGGCGTTTTGGACGGTACCGGCTCGTTCGGAGGTGGGGGCGGGCACCGCCCGCAAAAGCTTTTCCGTCGGCGGGCCTGCGGCCACGGGCGGCGGCGTATTCGGCGGTACCAACGCGTTCGGAGGTGGGGGCGGGCACCGCCCGCATGCGTATTTTGTCGAACGATTTTTCGCCTTTTGGCGGGGAAACCGTGTCGAAATGCGTTGACGAAATCACGCAAAGCGTGTATGCTTTAACATATCACAGAATCCTGTCGGTTCCTGTATACATCGGATTAAGGAGGTTGTCGAATGGAGCTCACCAAGCAGGAGCGCCGGATGCTCAAATACTTTCGTCAGTGCACGGACGTGCAGAAAATCCTCATCCTGGACGCGATTGAAGAGATGGTCATTTCGCAGAGCATCCCCCCAATGAACACGCCTCAGATGGAACAGCCCGCCTTAAAGAGCAATGTACTGCCTTTCCGCAGAAAAAACGCCTGAGGACAGGCGGTGCCGAGCGATCGGGCCGTCCGCTTGATGATATGACCCGCTGAAATCGACCGACGCGGCCCCCCGGCGAGAGGGGCCGCTTTTTTTACTTTACGGGAACGGAAAACTGCGGTATGATATAAGGTAGGAAAAGATTACGAGGAGGAACCGACATGAGCGAACCGTCCGTGCCCGAACTGAAGCTCGGGACAGAGAATACAGTGCCCACCCTCACCACCGACCCCACCCCCGCCGCGCAGGCCGCCGTTCAGCAGGCCCCGGCGCCCGCCCCCCAGGCAAGGGTTGCCCCCCAGGCAGAGGCTGCCTCCCAGGCAGAGGCTGCCCCCCAGGCAGGGTCTGCCCCCCAGGCGGCGCCCGAGGACCCCGGGCTCACGCTGGAAGCGCTTACGCCTGGGGAGCAAAAGGCCGTGCTGGACTTCGTGGACAAGATCGACGTGGAGGACAGCCGCGTGGTGCTCTCCTACGGCGCGGCCGCGCAGCAGCAGATTTCCGCCTTTTCGGACAAGGTGCTGGAAAACGTGCGCACCAAGGACACGAACGAGGTGGGCGACATGCTCTCCAAGCTCGTGGCCGAGATCAAGGGCTTCGACGTGGACGACGAAAAGAAGGGCGGCCTCTTCGGCTGGCTCAAGAAGAGCTCCTCGAGCGTGGTGGAGATGAAGGCCCGCTACGACAAGGTCGAGGTGAACGTGGACACCATCGTGACCGCGCTGCGCGCTCACCAGGAGCAGCTCCTCAAGGACATCACCATGCTCGACGAGATGTACGCGCTCAACCAGAAGTACTTCCGCGAGCTGACGCTCTACATCGTCGCGGGCGAGGAGCGGCTGAGGACGCTGCGCGAGGAGGAGCTGCCGCCCCTGATCGCGCACGCGAAGGAGACGGGGGACGCCGCCGACGCGCAGCGGGCCAACGACTTCGCCGCGATGATCGACCGCTTTGAAAAGAAGATCCACGACCTGAAGCTCTCGCGCATGGTCTCCATTCAGATGGGGCCGCAGGTGCGCCTGATGCAGAACAACGACACCATCCTCTCCGAGAAGATTCAGTCCACCATCGTCAACACCATTCCGCTGTGGAAGAGCCAAATGGTCATCGCGCTGGGCATGGCGCACGCGCAGGGCGCGCTCAAGGCGCAGCAGGCCGTGACGGACGTCACCAACGACCTGCTCAAGAAGAACGCGGAGCTGCTCAAGACCGGCACCATCGAGACGGCCAAGGCGGCCGAGCGCGGCATCATCGACATCGAGACCGTGCGCGCCGCGAACGTCGCCTTAATCGACACCATCACCGAGGTGCAGCGCATCCAGACCGAGGGCGCAAACGCCCGTGCGCAGGCGCAGCAGGAGCTGAACCGCCTGGAAAAGGAGCTCAAGGACAAGCTGCTGGAAACCCGATAAGCCCGCAGGCTGCCGGGCGGCGAAATCGCCGCCCGTTTTTCCATCCGGCAGGGAACATTAAAATTTCATGAGCCCGCAAGAAATTCGGTTCTATATGCGTTAGTTGAGTTGGAATAAAGATGCCACTTTACAAGGGAGAGTCGATCTGATGATTATGAGCGCGCGGCGCGCAAGCGCGTTGCTGCTGTGTTTTTGCCTGGTGGCGGCCCCGACAGCGCACGCGGAGGACGCCGAGGCCCTCGCCGCCACCGGCGGAGAGGCCGTAACGACCGCCCCCACGGCGAAGCCCACGGAATCCCCGGAGCCTGAAAAGACAAAGACCCCTGAGGAGACGACGCCTCCCGCTGAGGAGACGACGCCTCCCGCCGAGAAGACGACGCCTCCTGCCGAGAAGACGACGCCCCCCGCCGAGAAGACGACGCCCCCCGCCGAGGAGACGACGCCCCCGCCCCAGGAGACGACGCCCCCGCCTGAAAAGACGCCCGAACCCACGCCCACCCCTGCGCCCGTGTTCGGCGCGTATGCGGTGGACGAGAACCAGCCGGACCCGGAAAGCTGCGCGCTGCACTTTGAAATCACGCGCGGCGCGGCGGACGACGTGCGGGTGCTGGACGTGCTGCTGCTCCTGCTGCCGGAGGGCTCCGTGAACACCCAGGAGGAGCTGCTCGCCGCGGTCAAGGGACTGCCGAAGGAGAGCTGGGCGGAGGAAAACCAGATCTGGCCCGACGAGAAGGACAGCAAGCATCGTTACGCGGTCAGCGTGCCCTACGGCACGCGCTTCGCGTTTGCGCTGCGCGTGCGCAGCTCGGGTGAAATCGTCGTGAGCGCGATCTACGATCCCCTCGAAAAGGGGGACGTTCCGGCCACCCCGACGCCCGACCCGAACACGACGCCGGAGCCGGAGATTCCGCCGGACGACAGCGAGTGGGACGAGTTTGAGGAGCCGGAGGTCCCCCCGCAGGTGCCCTCCGCCGATCAGGCGCCCTACGTGAAGCCCAAGGACGACGACATGGACGGCCTCTTTTCCCGCACCGAGTACCGCCTGGGCCTCGACCCGCAGCGGCGCGACAGCCTGTCGGACGGCTACTGGGACGCCCTGCGCCTGTACCTGGGCGAGGCGTTGATCCCGGACGCCGCCTCCGAGAAGCTGACGGGCCCGACCCCGGCGCCCGCGCTGACCTCCACGCCGCGCGAGACCCCCGTGCCGGAGCCCACCAAGACCCCCGCCGCGACCGCGACGCCCGACGTGGAGCCCACGGCGACGCCCGCGCCCACGGAGTCGCCGGTGCTGGGGCAGGCCCCGGACGCCGCCGCCCTGCAGCAATCGGTCGAGGCCGGGTTTATCGCCTCGCCCGTGGGCGACCCCGACCCGGCCGCCTACGCCGCGGACTACAAGAAGAAGTGGACGAGCGGCGGCACCTCGTACATCGGCTTCATCGATCACAGCAAGCTGCGCATGGCGCTCATCAACAACCGCGCGATCTTCACCGGCGCCGTCGGCTCGGGCGAACAGCTCGTGGTGGACGGGGCGATCTCCCTGTCCTCCATGGGGCTGGGCGGCAAGAACTACAACTCCGTGCGCTCGTTCGACGTATCGCGCGACGGCAGGCTGGCCCTGCTCTACGACCGGCGCGAGCGGGGCGCGGAGCTCACGGACGACGCGCGGGTGATCGATCTGGTGAACATGCGCGCCTACCGCGTCATCGGCACGAAGAACGCGCTGAATATCGCCATGAGCCCGGACGGACGCTACCTGGCCTACGCGACGAAGGAATACCTGGTCCGTCTGGACCTTTCCACGGGCGAGCGCTTCGTGGAGGCCGACCCCTCCCGGCTGGAGCGCGTGGACATGCTCTCGTTCACGAAGGACGACGTGCTCATCACCCGCGTGACCTCCATGGGCTGCACCGCGCTTTCCCCGGCCGGGGAATGGACGCTGGCCGCGCCGGAGGGCATCGTCCTGCGAAACCGCGACCTGAACGGCCTGACGGTGTACGACAAGGACCAACTGGAGCTTGACATCAACATGCAGGTCTACTACCAGACCACCGGTCTGTACGTCAAGGGCGAGGATAAGAAGGCTGTGCGCAACTTCTCGCCGTCTTATTTCCGCCGGAGCCTTCTGAACAAGGAAATCGAACCATAAGATATGGGGCTGTTTTGTGTGCGCAGGCGGCGTCGCCGCGCCCAAAACGGCCCCATTGTATCACCGGGAGGTGTTTTCATGGATTGGCTACACGTCTTGCTGCTCTGTATTTCGCTTGTCCTTCTGGCGGCCGTGGTCGTGCTCGCGATCTGCCTGCGCCGCGCGCGGCGGCAGCTCACGCTGATCGGGGACGCCTTCGCGGACATGAAGGCGGGCAACCGCTTTCGCTTGGTCGGCGCGGACGGGTCGGAGCAGAGCCGAAAGATTTTGAGCGACATCAACGACATCCTGCTCGACCACCGCTCCCGGCTGCTGCACAAGGAGCAGGCCGCGCAGACGCTGCGGCTGGAGAAGTGCGACCTATGCGGCCTCACGCGCTCGGTGCTCGCGGAGTGCCGCCCCCTGCTGGAAGGGAGCGGCCTGCTGCTGGAAGCGGAGATTCCAGAGGCCGCGATGCCCGTGCTGATCGACCGGGCGGCTTACGCGCGGGCGCTCACCAGCCTTTTGCAGAGCGTGACGCTGCGCGGCGGCGCGAAGGAGGTGCGCCTGAGCGTCCGCGCGCAGGGCAAGCGCGCCGCGGTGCTGGTGATGGACGACGGGAAGCCCATCGCGCAGGAGGATCTGCCGTATCTATTCGAGCCGGGCGACGCGCCGGACGGCGGCTTGAACGCCGTGCGCGCGCTGGTCGAGCGCCAGCGCGGCACGCTGGGCGCAAAAAGCACGCCCGAAGAGGGGACGTGCTTTACCATGACCTACCCCCTATAGCTGGGCTTCGCCCTGCACAGCGTGTCGACAAAGTGGCATAGGCCACTTTGTCGAGATTACGGGTGATTTTTTCGCTCCGCAAAACTGCGTTTTGCTGCGGAAAAAGCCCCGCCCGCCCGGCAAAGCCGGGCGATACGATTGCAG
>JAEXCG010000212.1 GCA_023402355.1 Bacillota bacterium
GCGCACGGGCGCTCCGGTCTGCGCGGCGGGCGCCTTGGCCGCGGGCTGCGCCGGGCGCACCTCTGCGGCGGCGGGAGCCGGCTGCGCGGGCTTGCTTTCTTCCTTCGGCGCCTCTGCGACCGGATTCTCAGCCGCAGGCGCTTCTTTCTTGGGCGCGGGTTCTGGCGCAGCGCCCTCTTCCGCATCCGGCATCGTCCATGCCTTGCTTTGCGCGCTCAGAATCTGGCGCTGCTGCTCTTTCAGCTGCTGCTCCTTGATTTCCTCTTCCTTCTGAACGAACGAAGCCTCTACCTTTTTGAGCGATTGAAGCAAGTCCTGCGCATTGCGACGAACGCGCGTGACGTCTTCGAGCAGCTTGCCAGCGCCCTGACTCAGTTCTTTTGTAGCTTCTTGCACCTTGACTTTGGACATTCGGCCCTTGCACCCCCGCTTATAAGCGATTCAATTTAGTAATCTTCTTGACATCTATATGTTAGAATCCGGCCGCAATAACCTTTGCAGTTGCTGCGCCAGAGAACCTGGTTTAACCGCCGCGATCTTGCGGCCGGGTTTTCCGATGCTCTCGGACAGTCTTCCGCGCTCCGTTTCATGGAGCGGCACGCCGCGGTACCTGCACGCGTCGCCCAGCGCTTTCTTCGTCCCCGCCGACGCCTCTTCATCGATCAATACCAGCGCGGCTTCGCCCTTTTTCAGCACGATTTCGCACGTGGATTCCCCGGAGACGACCTGCCCCGCGCGGCTTGCGAGCCCCAAAAGGCCCCATACCTTCGGATCAGTCATGCGCTTCCACCTGCTCCATCAACTGCGCGTAGACCGCCTCGCCCACCGGCATTTCCAGCGCGCGTTCGAGCTGGCGCTGCTTGACGGCCCGCGTGAGGCATTCCTTGCTCGGGCACACGTAAGCGCCGCGTCCCGGCGCCTTGCCGATCCGGTCAAAGGCGATTACGCCCTCGGGCGATTTCACGATGCGCAGAAGCTCCCGCTTGGGCTTCATTTCGCGGCAGCCCACGCACATGCGCATGGGCACCTTACGTGGCTTGAGCAATCCCTACACCCCTCTTTATTCGGCGTCCTCGGCCTGCGCCTCTTCCGCCGCGGCCTCTTCGGCCATCTCCTCCGCCTGGGACTGGCTCTTGATGTCGATCTTCCAGCCGGTCAGCTTTGCCGCCAGGCGGGCGTTCTGTCCCTCTTTGCCGATAGCCAGAGAAAGCTGGTTGTCGGGCACGACGACGCGGCAGGCCTTATCCTTCTCGGAAACAAAGACGTTGATGACCCTGGCGGGGTTGAGCGCGTTGGCGATGAATTCCGCCGGGTCGCCGGACCACTTGATGATATCGATCTTCTCGTTCTTGAGCTCTGTGACCACCCGATCCACGCGCGCGCCGCGCGGGCCCACGCAGGAGCCCACCGCGTCCACCAGCGGATCGGAGGAAAACACCGCCATCTTCGTGCGGGAGCCCGCCTCGCGCGCGATCGACTTGATCTGCACGATGCCGGATTGAATCTCCGGCACCTCCAGCTCGAACAGGCGCTTGACGAGGCCCGGGTGCGTGCGCGATACGAGCACCTGCGGCCCCTTGGCGGAGCGCTGCACCTCCAGCACGTAGACCTTCAGGCGGTCGCCCAGGTTGTACTCCTCGCCCGGCATGTGGTGGCCCGGATCGATGATGCCCTCGGTCTTGCCCAGCTCCACGAAGACGTTCTTGCCCTCCACGCGCTGCACGATCGCGGTCAGGATTTCGTTTTCCTTCTCGATGTATTCGTCGTAGATGATGCCGCGCTCCGCCTCGCGGATGCGCTGCACGATGACCTGCTTGGCCGTCTGCGCGGCCACGCGGCCAAAATCGCGCGGCGTGACCTCGATTTCCACGATGTCGCCCTCTTCGTAGCTGGGCTGAATCGCACGCGCTGCGCTGAGGGAAATCTCCATCGCGTCGTCCGCGACCTCGTCCACGACGACCTTGCGCGCGAAGACCTGCACGGTGCCGTCCTCGCGGTCCAGATTGACGCGTACGTTCGGCATGCCGGCCGTCGCCTTTTTCAGGTTCTTTTTATAGGCGGACTTGAGCGCCTCCTCGATCGCGCTGAACAGCACTTCCTTGCTGATGGATTTCTCCTTGGCCAGCGCGCCGATCGCTTCAATGACTTCCCGATTCATCTCTTCCAGCTCCCTCTATTTCCAGGTCTTCAAAATCAGCGTCCTCAAAATGCAGCACAGGGACGACCCTGGAGGCGGCCTTCTGCGCAAAGCGCGCCTGCCCCTCCGGGGTATCCAGCACGATCTCGCCGTCGATCAGGCCGACGAGCGCGCCCTCAAAAACCTTTTTCTTATCGACCGGTTTGTACAAATGGACCTGCACGTCCTGACCGATGTGCGCGTCAAAATCCCGCTGTTTTTTCAGCGGGCGGTCGAGCCCTGGGGAGCACACCTCCAGGAAGTCGTAGTCCACGCGCTCCACCTTAGGCTGGATCGCCCGGTGGAAAGCCTCGCAATCATCCAGCGTTATACCGCCGGGCTTGTCGATGTAAATGCGCAGGTATCTGCCGGCGCCTTCCTTGGCAAGCTCGACGTCCACCAATTCAAACTGCATTTCACCCGCCAGCTTTTCACAGGCCGGCATGGCCACGGTGACGATATCGCTTTGCGCCATGTACACACTCCTAAACCTTTTAAACGGATAAACAATAGGAAAGAGTGGGATGTCAAGCCCACTCTTTCACGCATGCCGCCATGTGCGGCACTACAGTCTCACTATCCTACCCTGGTTATTATAACACAGGAAGAAATGAATTACAACCCCTGCGATGGCAAACAAACCTGTTTTCAGCGGCTTTTGCTTCGTTTAGAGCGTAAAAAGGGATACCTGATTGGTCTCGGGCATGCCGCCGAGGCACCCGCAGTCCCGCAGAAGGTCCACCGCAGAGCCCGACAGGTGCGTTCTTTCCTTGAATTCCTCGATGGAAATGAAGGGGCCGTTGGCCCGCGCGTCCACAATGCCCTGCGCCGCGTTCGCGCCGACGCCCGGCAGGGCGTTGAACGGCATGCGGATCAGCCCTTCGCCGATGACCTCGAACTTGTCCGCCTGCGACTTGTACAGATCCACCGGCGCGAAGTGAATGCCGCGGTAGTTCATTTCCAGCACGAGTTCGAGCAGGGTGTACATGTCCTTGTCCTTCGCCGTCGCGTCCTTCATGGCGTCGATCTCCCTCATGTGCTCCTCGATGCTTTCGATGCTGCCCGCGAGGATGCTCGCGTCAAAGCAGTCGGCGCGCACCGTGTAAAAGGCCGCGTAATAGGCCTCCGGCCTGTACACCTTGAACCAGGCGATGCGAAGCGCCATCGTGACGTAGGCGACGGCGTGCCCCTTGGGGAACATGTACTTGATCTTCTTGCACGAATCCATGAACCAGTCCGGCACGTTGTGCTCGATCATCGCCTGTTCCATTTCCGGCTTCAGGCCGCGGCCCTTTCTGACGCTTTCCATGGTGTCAAAGGCCATCTTCGACTCGACGCCGATGGCGATCAGGCCGTTCATGATGTCCTCGCGGGTGCAGATGCAGTCCGCCAGCGCGACGCCCTGATGAATCAGGTCCTGCGCGTTGCCGATCCACACGTCCGTGCCGTGCGAAAGGCCCGAAATCGACAGCAGCTCGTTCATGGTCGTGGGTTTCGTCTCCTCCAGCATCTGGCGCACGAAGCGCGTGCCGAACTCCGGGATGCCGTAGGTGCCCGTCTTGCTGTGAATCTGTTCGGGCGTCACCCCCAGCGCCTCCGGCGAGGAAAAGAGCGAGATCACCTTGGGATCGGTCAGCGGCAGCGTGCGCGCGTCGATCCCCGTCACGTCCATCAGCATGCGGATCATCGTCGGGTCGTCGTGGCCCAGAACGTCCAGCTTGACGAGCACGTCGTGCATGGAGCCGAAGTCGTAGTGGGTGGTGACGACGGAGGAGTTTACGTCGTCCGCCGGGTGCTGAATCGCCGTGAACTGATAGATGGTGTACTCCTTGGGCAGCACGACCATGCCCGCCGGGTGCTGGCCCGTCGTGCGCTTGACGCCGACGCAGCCCTGCACCAGCCGGTTCTTCTCCGCCTCCGTCACGTGCAGGCCCCGCTCCTCGCAGTACTTGCTGACAAAGCCGTAGGCCGTCTTGTCCGCGAGCGTGCCGATCGTGCCCGCGCGGAAGCACTGGGACTTTCCGAACAGCTCTTCGATGTAGGCGTGGGCCCTGGGCTGGTACACGCCGGAGAAGTTCAGGTCGATGTCGGGCACCTTGTCGCCCTTGAAACCCAGGAAAACCTCGAACGGAATTTCAAACCCGTCGCGCGTGAGCTTTTCGCCGCAGACCGGGCAGTTCATCTCGGGCAGGTCGACGCCGACCTTGTACTTGACCTTGTCCACGTCGAAGTTGGAATACTGACACTTCGGGCAGCGGTAGTGCGGCGGCAGCGCGTTGACCTCCGTGATGCCGACCAGGTGCGCCACGAACGACGAGCCGACCGATCCGCGCGAGCCGACCAGATAGCCGTCGGCGTTCGACTTCTTCACCAGCTTTTCCGCGATGTTGTACAGCGTTGCGAAGCCGTAACCGATGATCGCGCCCAGCTCCTTTTCGATGCGGGCCTTGACGATCTCCGGCAGCGGGTCGCCGTACCACTCGCGCGCCTGCTGATAGGACATGTTGCGGATGTTGTCCGCCGCGTCCGGCCAGAAGGGCTGGAACGTCTCCTTGCCCTCCGGGTGGCGCGGAAAGAGGCGCACGTCGCCTACGCGGTCCGCGATCTTCTGCGGGTTGTCGATGACCACCTCTTCGCACTTTTCCTTGCCCAGATAGGCGAATTCCTCGAGCATTTCGTCCGTCGTCTTAAAGTACAGCGGCGGCTGCTCGTCCGCGTCGGAAAAGCCCTTGCCCGCCATCAGAATCGCGCGGAAGACGGCGTCCTTGGGGTCCAGGAAGTGCACGTCGCCCGTCGCGACGACCGGGATGCCCAGCTTTTCGCCCAGCGCCACGATCTTGCGGTTGTAGTCGCGCAGCGCTTCCTCGTTCTCCGCGGTGCCGTTTCGGATCATGAACTCGTTGTTGCCGATCGGCTGAATCTCCAGGTAATCGTAAAAGCGCGCGATGCGCGTGAGTACGCTGTCGTCCTTGCCGTCCACGATGGCGCGGAAGAGCTCGCCCGCCTCGCAGGCGGAGCCCACGATGACGCCTTCCCGGTACCTTTGGATGATGGAGCGCGGGGTGTGCGGCTGCCGGTGAAAGTACTTCAAATGCGCGTCCGACACCATGCGGTTGATGTTCTCGATGCCCTTCTGGCTCTCCGCCAGCAGGATGATGTGGTGCGATTCGCCGATCGCCCCGCCCTGCAGCGCCGTGTTGATGTCGCTGAGCTTTTCCACGCCTTGTCCGCGCGCGGTGAAGAACATCTTGTTGAGCATGTGCGCCGTCGCGCGCGCGTCGTGCACCGCGCGGTGGGCGTTTTTCAGGCTGATGCCCAGCGACTTGCAGACCGCGCCGAGGCGGTGGCTCTTAAGGGAGGGATACATGCGCCGCGAGAACTCGAGCGTATCGATGACGGGGCAGCTAAACTCAAGTCCCAGCCGCCTGCACTCCTCGCGCAAAAATGCGGTATCAAAGGATGCGTTGTGCGCGGCGAGGGCCGCGTCCCCGATGAACTCCAATAGTTGCGGAATGGCGACGCTGGCATCGGGCGCGTCGCGCACCATGCTGTCGGTGATCCCCGTAATTTCGGTGATCTTTGCCGGAATCGCGGTGCCGGGGTTGACCATCTGCGAAAGCTCCTCGACGACCTGCCCGTTTTGAATGCGCACGGCGCCGATCTCGATGACCCGCTCCCTGCGCGGGTTGAGGCCCGTGGTCTCAAAGTCGAGCACGACGATCGGATCGTCGATCGAGCGGTCGTCCGGGTCGGTCACCACGGTCGTCTCGTCCGTCAGATAGGCCTCGACGCCGGGGATGAGCTTGATGCCGTTCTTCTTGGCCGCGCCGAAGGCTTCCGGGTACGCCTGCACCACGCCGTGGTCCGTGACGGCGACGGCAGGATGGCCCCATTCCGCCGCGCGCTTGATGAGCGCGGACGCGGAGGATACCGCGTCCATATTGCTCATCTGGGTGTGCAGGTGCAGTTCTACGCGCTTGCGCTCCGCCTTGTCCTCGCGTCGGGGCTTCTCGTGCAGGTTGATGTCCGTCACCATGATGGCCGTCTCGTGCATGAACTTGTCGAACTGGCAGTCGCCGCGAACAACCAGCCAATCGCCCGCCTTTACCGCGTCCACCACGTCCTGAACGGCTTTCTTCTCCTGCTCGGTCGGTTCCTTGGCGTCGCCCGCGTTGGGGTCCGCCTTGCGGAAGCGGTTCTTATAGCGCAGAAACGCCTTGCACTGAATGGTGCCGGTGTAGTCCGTAATTGCGAACGAGAGCAGCAGCATTTCCCCGCCCTTCAGTTCCTTCGTCTCCACCGTGACCACCTCACCGCAGATGACGACCTTGCCGCTGTCCTCCAAGAGCTCCTTGATTTCCACGACGGGGTCGGCGATCACCCGGCCGTAGACGTTCTTCGGCCGCTGCTGCGCGGGCTTTTCCGCCTGCTGCTGCGCGGCCTTTTCCGCCACTTCCTTGAGAAGCAGCTCTTCTTCCTTCTTGCGCTCCTCCAGAATTTCCGCGATCTGCCGCTCCTGGTCGCCGCTGACCTGAAAGCGCACGGGCACGTCGATGGCGAATACGTCCTTTACGATGCGCGAAATAAAGGCCGCCGTGTCGTTCTTTTCAAAGTACGGCAGAGCGGCCGCCAGGGGCAGCGTCGCGACGAGGGCGCCATCCTCCATGGACCAGGTCACGTCCTTGAGCCATGGGCGAAGCGACGCGTAATGGCGGCCGATGCAGCCCGTGAGCACCGCCCCGTACTCGGAGGGATTTTTCGTAAAGTCGTCCGCCAGCTGCGGGCTCGTGATGCGCACGGACACCCTGCATTCCGGGAAGGATGCTTGAATGGCCTTCTTCACGGCCAGAAAATCCTTTTCCCCGATGAGCTGGTCCGACGTAAAACAGACGAGCAGACGCTGGCCGTCCCTGCTGACCTTTGCCCGGCTCAACGTTAAATGCCCGGCAATGGGTCTTAGCGGCTGCCCCAGCAGCGTCTGCCACGATCCGGTAGCGCTCAAGACTGATTCTCTCCTTCTTCTCTCGCCTTCAGCATCGCCCAAATCTCGTCGATCAATGCCTGCGCGAGGTCGCCCTGTACTTTGCGCGGCGCCTTGCCCTTCACGAACAGCGCGCCGCCGTCCTTTCCGCCCGCGATGCCGATATCCGCCTCGCGCGCCTCGCCCGGGCCGTTGACGACGCAGCCCATGACCGCGACCTTGAGCGGCACGCGCACGTCCGTAAGCGCTTCCTGCACGCGGCGCATGATGCCGCCGACGTCGATGCAGGTGCGCCCGCATGTCGGGCAGGAGATGTAGCTCACGTGGTCGCTGCGCAGCCCCACGGCGCGCAGGATGTCGATGCCCGCCTGCACCTCCGGCACGGGGTCGCCCGTCAGCGACACGCGGATCGTATCGCCGATGCCCCCAAGCAGCAGGGAGCCGATGCCGATGGCCGATTTGAGCGTACCCTCGCCGGGAAGCCCCGCCTCGGTGACGCCAAGGTGCAGCGGATAATCGCACGACTTGCTCGCCAGGCGGTACACGTCGTAGGTGTCGCGCACGTTCGACGCCTTCATCGAGAGCACCATGTCGTAAAAGCCGCAGCGCTCCAGCATGCGGGCGTGATTCAAGGCGCTTTCCACCATGCCCTCGGGCGTCGGCCCGCCGTACTTTTGCAGGATGTCCTTTTCCACCGACCCGGAGTTCACGCCGATGCGAACCGGGATGCGGTGCGCCTTCACACAGTCCGCGAGCGCGCGCACGTTCTGCTCCCCGCCGATGTTGCCGGGGTTGATGCGCAGCTTGTGAATGCCGTTTTCCGCCGCCGCGATCGCCAGCTTGTGGTCGAAGTGGATGTCCGCCACGAGCGGCACCGGGGAGCCGTCCACCAGATCGCGCACCGCGCGGGCGCAGTCCATGTCGTAGACCGAGACGCGGACGATGTCCGCCCCCGCCGCCGCCAGCGCGCGGATTTGGGCTAGCGTCGCCTCCACGTCGCGCGTGTCCGTATTCGTCATCGACTGCACGCTGACGGGCGCGCCGCCGCCCACCGCGACAGAGCCGACCTGTACCTTTCGCGTCATCGTTTCAAAGCCTTCCTTTCGTACATCCATTTGCCGTCAGGCGAATATGCGCAGAATGTCCTTGTAGGTGAATACCACGACCACCAGCATGAGCAGCACGAAGCCGCACATGTGGATCATGCCCTCCACATTGGGATTCACGGGCTTGCGCCGAATCGCCTCGATGGCAAAGAAGATCAGGCGGCTGCCGTCGAGCCCCGGAATGGGCAGCAGGTTCATGAAGCCCAGGTTGAGGCTGATGAGGGCCGCGAGCTTGAGGTAGATGTCGAGCCCGCCCTCGCGCGTCTCCTTCTGGATGATGTTGATCGTGCCCACCGGCCCGGCGATATCGTTCATGCCTTCGCCGCGCGTCACCAGCCCGGCCAGCGCGTCCCAGATGGTCCTCACCGCCGATATGTTCCAGTCCACCGCGACCTTGACGCTGTCCAGCAGCGGCAGGCGCACGCGCGCGCTGCCAAAGGAGATGCCGATCGCGTAAGCGCCCATCTCCGCGCTGTACGCAGGCGAAACGGACACGTGCTGATAATCCCCGTCCCGCATGACCGTCAGCGTCACGGGCCCGCCCGCGCTCTTCGAGATGGCGTCCGTCACCATGGCGGCGCTCGTGATCGTCTCGCCGTTCACGCCGATGAGCGCGTCTCCCACCTCAAGCCCGGCCGTCTGCGCGGGCTCGCCCGCATTGACGGACTGTATCGTCAGGTAGTATTCGCCGATCGCCGTCACAAAGACGATCACGATCAGCAGCGCGATCACAAAGTTCATCAAGGGCCCCGCGACGACGGACAGGAAGCGCTTCCAGACCGCCTGCTTGTTGTAGGCGCGGGGGTCGTCGTTGTCCTCGTCTTCGCCGTAAAACTTGCAGTATCCGCCCACCGGCAGCGCGCGCAGGGAGTAAACCGTCCCCTTCTTGCCCGTGTGCGCCCAGATCTTGGGGCCCATGCCGATGGAAAATTCCATGACCTCGATGCCGCACAGGCGCGCCACGAAGAAGTGCCCCGCCTCGTGCACCATGACCAGAACGCCCAGCATCACGAGGGCAAGCAAAACATAGAAAAGCGTGCTAAACGTTGAAAACACTCTCCTTATTCATCTCGCCCTTCGCTCTTGTCAGATAGGGGCGATTCACGTCCGGCTGCGCCGCGCACGCGTCATCCGGTGCTCTTCTTCAGCCGTCCTTGCTATTCTACGCGCCGGCCGTGCGTATTCTTCCCACTTCTCCGCATTTTGCCCCAGGGGATATCAGGCAAGCAGCGCCTGCGCCGCCGCGCGGGCGGCCCGGTCCGCCTCGAAGACCTCCTCCAGGCTGGGCGTTTGCACGACGCCGACGCGTTGCATCGTCTCCTCCACGACTTCGGCGATGCGGCCAAAGCAGATGCGGTCTTCCAGAAACGCCTGCACCGCCGCCTCGTTCGCGCCGTTCAGCACGGCGGGCGCCGTGCCGCCCGCTTTCAGCGCGGCGTACGCGAGATTCAGCGCGGGAAACCGATCCGTGTCCGGCGCTTCAAAGGTCAGGGCGCCTATCTTGGACCAGTCGATCCGCTGCCCGCCCGTCGCCAGCCGCTCCGGCCAGGACATGGCGTACAGGATCGGCAGGCGCATGTCCGGCGTGCCCATCTGGGCGATCACCGCGCCGTCTTCGTATTCGACCATGGAATGCACCACGCTCTGCGGGTGAACAAGCACGTCGATTTTTTCGGCGGGCATGTCGAAAAGCCAACGCGCCTCGATCACCTCCAGCGCCTTGTTCATCATCGTCGCGGAATCGATCGTGATCTTCTGGCCCATCGACCAGTTCGGGTGCCTGAGGGCCTGCGCCTTCGTCGCCCGGTAAATGTCTCGCTTCTCCCACGTGCGGAAGGGGCCGCCGGACGCCGTCAGCAGCAGGCGGCGCGGCGCGTTGCCCTGCGCGCCCTGCAAGCACTGAAAGATCGCGCTGTGCTCGCTGTCCACCGGCAGCAAGGGCTTTCCCGCCCTGCGGGCGGCCTCCGTCACCAGCGCTCCGCCCGCGACAAGCGGTTCCTTGTTGGCGAGCAGCACGCGCTTGCCGCTTTGAAGCGCCGCCATCACCGCGGAGAGCCCCGCAATGCCGACGACCGATACCAGCACGTCGTCCGCGTCCGCGTGCTCCGCCGTGTAGGTTAGGGCCTCCTCGCCGAAGACCCATTCGACCTGCTTTAAGTCGTCCGGAATCGCGTCCGGGCGCACCACAAGGCCCGCGAGCCTGGGTTTAAAGGCCCGCACCTGTTCAAAAAACAGCGCGTAGCTCGAGCGCGCGACGAGCGCCGTCACCTGATAGCGGTCCGCGTGCAGCGCCGCTACCTGAAGCGCCTGCGTGCCGATGGAGCCCGTGGAACCCAATATCGCCAATTTGCGCATGCAAGAAGTCCTCCTCTTCATTCCCGCTTACATGAGCAGCAGGCAATACGAGCACACGACGATCAGCGTGAACAGCACGCTGTCCATCCGATCCATGATGCCGCCGTGCCCCGGGAAGACGGAACCGAAGTCCTTGATTCCGCAGTGACGCTTGACGAGCGAGGCCGTGAGATCGCCCACCTGACCCGCGACGCCGCCCACCAGCGCGAGCAGCACGACGCTGCCGAGACCCGGCATCTGCATGCCGCCAAGCTGGCACAGGTAAAACGCGGCAAGGCAGGTCAGCGCCCCGCCGACCAGCCCCGCGATGGAGCCCTCCACCGTCTTCTTCGGGCTGACCGCCGGACACAGCTTGTGCTTTCCGAAAAAAGAGCCGATAAAATACGCGAAGATGTCGCCGGAAAAGGCGATTACGAACGTGAGCACGACGAGCGCGATGCCCACGGGGTAGCGCACGCCGTCCAGCAGGATGAGAAAGAGCGACATGGGCAAAAAGACGGTCAGCAGCGGATACAGCGAAGCCGCCGCGTCGATCCATTCCGGCGACCTGCGCCGCACGACCTCCAGCATGATGAGCAGCATCGCAAAGACGAGCAGCGCCAGGATGATGTAGGGCCCCTTCCAGACGTAGGCCGGCCACATCAGCACCGCGGCCAGCAGGCCCGGCCAGGCTACCGGCTTATGGCCGCCCGCCTTAAAGGCCATGTACTCCTCGTAGAGCCCCATCACGCAGAAGACCGCCACCACGAGCGACGCCACCCAGCCCCTGAAATAGAGAATCGCGATCAGCGCCAGGATGCCAAATACGCCTGTTATGATGCGTTGTACCATCTTTTGATCCTCCCGTTACGCTTTTACGCCGCCGAAGCGCCGGTCTCTCTTCTGATACTCCATCAGAGCCGCCCGGTAAGCGGCCAGATCGAAGTCCGGCCAGAGCGTATCCACGACGACGAACTCCGCGTAGGAAACCTGATAAAGCAGAAAGTTGCTCAGCCGCATTTCTCCGCTGGTGCGGATCAGCAGATCGACGTCCGGAAGCCCGGCCGTGTACAGGCATGACTCAAACAGCCGCTCGTCCACCTGCTCCGCGCGAAGCTCCCCGCGTTCGACCCGCTCGGCAATCGTGCGCGCGGCGCGCACGATCTCCATGCGGCTTCCGTAATTGAGCGCGATGTTCAGCTTGAGCCCCGTGTTGCCGCCCGTCTTCTCCATCGCGGCGACCAGCGCCGCCCGCTGCGGCGCGGGCATGCCCTCCACGTCGCCGAGGATGCGGATGCACACGCGGTTTTCGTGCAGCTCGTCGATTTCCCTGCCGAAAAACTCCAGCAGCAGGCTCATCAGGGCCCCCACCTCGTCCTTCGGGCGCGACCAGTTTTCCGTCGAGAAAGCGTAAATCGTCAGCGCCTTGATGCCAAGATCGCTGCTCTCCCGGATGATGGCCCGCAGCGCCTCGACGCCCGCGCGATGGCCGAAAGCGCGCGGCTGATTGCGCCGCTTCGCCCATCTTCCGTTGCCGTCCATGATGATCGCCACGTGCTGCGGCAGACGCGATGGATCAAGCCCGTCGTCCGCCTCGGCCTTTTTTGCTTTTCCCCAAAATGCCATAAGTCATTCCTTTCGCTGCGTCTTTTCAAAAGGACAGGCGGGGGTTCGCCCCGCCTGCTTATTCTACCGGTTGAATGGGATCTACAAACAGCGCGACCGTCAGCTCGTTTCGAGCCTCGTCATAGCGCAGCACGCGCAGGACGCCTTCCCGCGCCTCGTCCCGCCGCCGCGGCGCGCAGGTTTTAACGATCCGGGGTGTCTTGCCCGCCGCCTTCAGGCGCTCAAGCGCCGTTTCCAGGGGCAGCCCGGCCAAGCAAACGCCGCTCATCTGACGTCCAGAATTTCCTTTTCCTTGTCCGCGCAGATCTTGTCGACGTCCTTGATCGCCGCGTCGGTCAGCTTCTGAACGTCTTCCTCCGCCTTCTTCTGGTCGTCCTCGGTGATCTCCGCGTCCTTCTTCATCTTCTTGAACTGCTCCATCGCGTCACGGCGGATGGCGCGGATCGCAACCTTGGCCTCCTCCGCGTTTTTGCGGACGACCTTCGTGAGCTCCTTGCGGCGCTCCTCGGTCAGCTCCGGCAGCATCAGGCGGATGATCTTTCCGTCGTTGGAGGGGGTCAGCCCCAGATCGCTCTTGAGGATCGCCTTTTCCACCGTGGACAGCATCTTGCTGTCCCACAGAGAAATCTGCAAGAGCCGCGGCTCCGGCGCCGAGATGTTCGCCATCTGCGTCAGGGGCGTGGGCGTGCCGTAGTAATCGACCATGATGCGGTCGAGCAGCTGCGGGTTCGCGCGGCCCGCGCGAATGGCCATCAGGTCCGAACGAAGCACGTCCTTCGTCTTGTTCATTTTATGTTTGGCGGTATCCATAACGTCCTTAATCATTGGAGCTTCCTCCCATAAACGCAAATTTCTTGTCTATATTGTATACGTTTCCATCGATTCTGGCAAGAGTTTTCTTTTCGCGGTCGGTGATGCTGCCGCGAAGCGTTCCCCCGCGCGAGGGCAAAGAAAAGCGGGCGCGGAAATCCGCGTCCGCCCGAGCGCCCCGCTCAGGGATGAACGAGCGTGCCCATGCCGTCGCCCTGCATGACGCGCAGGATGTTTTCCGGATCGTCCAGCCCGAACACGCGGATCGCCGGCACCTTGTTTTCCATGCAGATGGTGATGGCCGCCGCGTCCATGACGCGCAGGCCGCGTTGCTGTGCCTCGGCGTAGGTAATGTCCTTGAGCAGCTTTGCCTCCGGATTCTGGCGGGGGTCGTCGTCGTAGACGCCGTCGATGTTCTTCGCCAGCAAAATGGCGTCCGCGCCGATCTCCACCGCGCGCAGCGCGGCGGCGGTGTCGGTGGAGAAGAAGGGATTGCCCGTGCCGCAGGCGAAGAGCACCACGCGGCCCTTTTCCAGGTGCCGCATCGCGCGCCTGTAGGTATACGGCTCCGCGAAGCGCGTCATCTCGATGGCGGTTTGCAGCCGGGTCTGAATGCCCTGACGCTCCAGCGCGTCCTGCATCGCGAGGGAGTTGATCATCGTCCCCAGCATGCCCATGTGGTCCGCCGTGACCGCGCCCATCTTCGCCGCAGGGCCCTGACGCCCACGCCAGATGTTGCCCGCGCCGATGACGATCGCGATTTCCGCGTGCATCTCGTGCACCTCGCGGATGACTGCGGCCACGCGGTCGATCTGCTCAAAGTCAAACAGCCTGCCGTTTTCACCGAGTGCCTCGCCGCTCAGCTTGATGAGCACGCGCTTGTACTTTTGTTCCATCACGCATCCATCCTCTCTTCGTATCGCCTTAAAAAAAGGAACACGTCCGTGCTGACACGGAGGGTGTTCCTTTTCTTTTTGTATTACTTCCGTCCGGCTTCTGCCATGACTTCCTCGGCGAAGTTGTCCTGGCGCTTTTCCAGGCCCTCGCCGCGCTCATAGCGCGTAAAGCGGCGAATCGTGATCTTCTCGCCGATGGTCGCCGTCGCCTCCGCGATCAGGTCTCCGATCGTCTTGTCGGGATCCTTGACGTAGGGCTGCTCCATCAGGCAGATTTCCTTGTAGTACTTCTCCACGCGGCCCTCGACCATGCGGTCGACGATCTTCTCGGGCTTGCCCTCGTTGAGCGCCTGCGCGCGCAGAACTTCCTTTTCCTTGTCCAGCGCGTCGGTGGGCACTTCCTCGCGGCGCACGTACTGCGGGTTCGCCGCGGCGATGTGCATCGCGACGTCGTGGCACAGGCTCTTGAAGTTGTCGGTCTTGGCGACGAAGTCGGTCTCGCAGTTGATCTCGAGCAGCACGCCGATGCGGCCGCCCATGTGGATGTACGCGTCGACCAGGCCCTCGGCGGCGATGCGGCCCGCCTTCTTGGCGGCCTTGGCGATGCCCTTCTCGCGCAGGTAATCGATCGCCTTTTCCACATTGCCCTCGCACTCGACGAGCGCCTTCTTGCAGTCCATCATGCCAGCGCCGGTGCGCTCGCGCAGGTCTTTGACCATGCTAGCGGTGATTTCCATCGTCTATTCCTCCTGTTGCGTTTCGTGTCGGCCTTACTGCGCGGCGGCTTCCGTCGTCTCCGGCTCAGCCTGCTCGCCCTGCTTGCCCTCGAGGATCGCGTCGGCCATCTTGCCGGCGATCAGCTTGACGGCGCGGATCGCGTCGTCGTTGCCGGGGATCACGTAATCGACCTCGTCCGGGTCGCAGTTGGTGTCGACGATCGCGACGATCGGGATGTTCAGGATGCGGGCCTCGGTCACCGCGATGTGCTCCTTGCGCGGATCGACCACGAACAGCGCGCCCGGCAGGTTCTTCATCTCGCGGATGCCGCCCAGGTTCGCTTCGAGCTTTTCGCGCTCGGCCATCAGCTTGATGACTTCCTTCTTTGGCAGCACTTCAAAGTCGCCGCGCTGCTCCATCGCGTCGATCGCGTTGAGGCGGGCGATACGGGTCTTGATGGTCTTGAAGTTGGTCAGCATGCCGCCCAGCCAGCGGTTGTTGACGTAAAACATGTTGCAGCGCTTGGCTTCCTGCTCAATGGACTCCTGCGCCTGCTTCTTCGTGCCGACGAACAGCACGGTCTTGCCCTCCATCGCGAGGTTGCGCACGAACATGTACGCCTCGTCGATCTTCCGGACGGTCTTCTGCAGGTCGATGATGTAGATGCCATTGCGCTCGGTGAAGATGTAGGGCGCCATTTTGGGGTTCCAGCGGCGGGTCTGGTGACCGAAGTGCACGCCCGCTTCCAGGAGCTGCTTCATAGAGATAACTGCCATTTGGGTTTCCTCCTTTTTTAACCTCCCCGTGCGTTTCCTTTATTTGGGCCCGTTGGGCAGGACAAATAAATCGGCACGGGTGCGATTTCCGCAATAGTATACCACAAATCTGCGCGATGCACAAGTACGCCGCGTCTACTTTTTTTAGCCCGTCATGCAAAACGGGGCGCGCTTCCTCCTGCGGAAGCGCGCCCCATGCGGTTGTGAGCGGAGCCTGTAAGCCGAGTTCTGTCGTGAACGATCATCTATCTAGACCTGCCGTTACCGGCAGGTTCAAGCGAAATCCTAGAGCATGACGGGCCGCCATATGCGCTCTATCGTATCTTGCACCGGGTGGGGTTTACATAGCGGACAAGTCGCCAAGCCGCTGGTGAGCTCTTACCTCACCTTTCCATCCTTACACGCTCTCGCATGCGGTATCTCTCTGTTGCACTTTCCTTGGAGTCGCCTCCACCGGGTGTTACCCGGCACCCTGCCCTATGGAGCTCGGACTTTCCTCATGCCGAAGCACGCGACCGTCTAGCAACCTCACAACCTTACGAAGCATAACACACGGCGGCAGATGTGTCAAGCAACCCCGCACATTTGCCGCCGCAAAATTTTACTGGGTGATGATGATGCGCCCGCAGTTTTCGCATTCCACCGCCGCGCTGCCGGAACGAATCTGCCCCAGCACCGCCGCCGGCAGCGACATGTTGCACCCGCCGCAGCGGTCGCCCTGCAGGCGGGTCATCGGCGGGATGCTGTGCTTTTTGATGACCTTATAGCGCTCCAGCATCTCCGGGGCGATGTCCTTGGCCGCCTTCGCCGCGCGGGCGCGCAGACGCTCCAGCTCCTCCGACTGCTTTTTGTACTCCACGTCGTAGATTTTCTTCAGCTGGTCGAACTCCGCGCGCGTCTTGGCCGCGCGCACGCGCGCCTCGTGCTGGTGGCGGTCGCGAAGGTCCGCGTCCTTGCGCAGCTTCGTCAGTTCGGATTCATAGCGCGTGATCGTATTCAGAAGCTTCTGCGCCTGCTGAATCTGCTTGCGCGCATCCTCCACCGTCTCCGGCGGATTCTTCTCCGTCTGCGCCTCGAGATCGGCGACAGAGTTCTGAAGGCGGATGATCTCGTCGCGGATAGCCTCCATGCGGTCGGACATGATGGCCACTTCCTGCTCGATGCGCTTGACGACGTTCTGCTGCTCCATCAGAAACTCGCGCTGCTTGAGCAGCTTCTGACGGTTCGGCGCCTGACGCATTTCGCGCTCGAAACGTTCAACCTCCATATCCACCTGCTGGTATTGCCACAAAAGTTCTAATTGCTGTTCCACGAAAAAACCTCCTACCTGATCCCGCCTTAAACAAACGGATTGACCTTTGAACGAATGACACGTACAGAATATTGTAACGCATCCGCCTGACTTTGTAAAGCTCGATTTAACGCGTCCGCGGCCGGTTCTTCGCTCGGTCCATGGCCCACGAGCGCCACGCGCAGGCCCCGCTGCATCGCCTCCAGCAGCTCGTGATGCTTGAGTTCGCCTGTCAAATAACAGTCCGCGCCCGCCTTTGCCGCCGCGGGCAGCTCCTCGCCGCCCGCCCCCGAGCAGCAGGCGAGGCGGCGCACCGGCCGCGCCCGATCTCCGTAAAAGAGCGCCTGCGTCTTCAGGCGTTCGCCAAGCGTCCGCTGCAGCGCCTCGGGCGCAAGCGGCGGCGTCAGCTCCGCCGTGCGAAGGAACCCCTCGCCCACGGCCCCCTCAAAGCCCGCCGCCTGCATCAGCGCGTCGTTGGACCCGCCGCGTGCAAGGTCCCAGTTCGTGTGCGCGGCGATCATCGAGATGCCCGCCCGCAGCATCGACAGAATCAGGCTTCCCTGCGGATCGTCCGCGCAAACCCTTTGCACCGGCGAAAAGAGGATCGGGTGGTGCGTCACGATGAGCTGCGCGCCCAGTCTCTTCGCCTCCTCGACCACGCCCGGCGTCACGTCCAACGCCGTCACGACACACGTGACCACGGACTCAGGATCGCCCGCCAGAAGGCCGACGTTGTCCCACGGGAGCGCCGTATCAAACGGCGCCAGCGCGTCGATGATGGATACGATGTCCTTCACCCTTGCCTGCATGAAAGCGCCTCCTCTATCCATGTGAGCTGTTCGTCCAGGCGTTCCCTCCGCAAAAGCGCGTGCGGGGTCGAGCCATGCGCCACGTGCTCGCGCTCTCGCAGCCGCACGTCCCGCAGCCAGCGCAAATACGCCTCGTAGTGCAAGGGGCGCTCGCGCAAGAGCCGAGGCCCCAGAAAAGCCTCTTGGGGAGAGAGCGGTTCGCTCTCCCCCTGCCTTGCGCAGATAATGGGATAAAACCGCCCGGACGCGCGCGCCACGCGCTCGGTCACGATCCTAAAGCCGTCCCTGCAAAGCCACATGCGGAGCTGGTCCGCGTCCAGGTTCGGCTGAAGGATCAGCCTCGCCGCTCCGATCTTCTCCCTGCCGCTCTCCAGGATGCCCCGAATCGTCTTTGACCCCATGCCCGCAATTATGATCGCCTCTACGGGCGCTTCAAGGCCCGCAAGGCCGTCCGCCACGCACAGGCGCACGCGCGGCAAGAGCCCGCGCTCGCGCAGCAGTCGGCGCGCCTTTTCCAGCGACGGCGCGCTCACGTCCGACACGGTCATCATAAGGTCGGGGCTGCGCTCCAGCAGCGCGCACGCAAGCCGCCCGTGGTCCGCCCCGATGTCCGCGGCGGAAGCCGCCTCCCCGACGAGGGAGGCGATCGTCTCCAGTCTTTCATCCAGCAAAATGTCCTGCACGTCTTCCTCCGTAAATGAAAGAAAGGAACCTCGGGGCACCGCCCCCAGGCCCCTCGTCAGGAGCCTCGGCCCCTTCGTCCCTCTCAGTCCAGAAAGTCCTTCAGCTTCTTGGAGCGGCTCGGGTGGCGCAGCTTGCGCAGCGCCTTCGCTTCGATCTGGCGGATGCGTTCGCGCGTCACGTTGAACTCGCGCCCGACCTCCTCCAGCGTGCGCTGGCGCCCGTCGTCCAGCCCGAAGCGCAGCCGCAGCACCTTTTCCTCCCGCTGCGTCAGGGTGTCCAGCACGTCCATGAGCTGTTCCTTCATCAGCATGAACGAGGCCGCGTCCGCGGGCGCGGGCGCCTCGTCGTCGGGGATGAAGTCGCCCAGGTGGCTATCCTCTTCCTCGCCGATGGGCGTCTCCAGCGATACCGGCTCCTGCGCGATCTTGATGATCTCGCGCACCTTTTCGACCGGAATGTCCATCTCGCGGGCGATTTCCTCCGGCAGCGGCTCCCGGCCGTACTCCTGAAGGAGTTGGCGCGACACGCGGATCAGCTTGTTGATCGTCTCCACCATGTGCACCGGAATGCGGATCGTGCGCGCCTGGTCCGCGATCGCGCGGGTGATCGCCTGGCGAATCCACCAGGTCGCGTAGGTGGAAAACTTGTATCCCTTGCGGTAGTCAAACTTTTCGACCGCCTTGATGAGGCCGAGGTTGCCCTCCTGAATCAGGTCGAGGAAGAGCATGCCGCGCCCCACGTAGCGCTTGGCGATGGAGACGACCAGGCGCAGGTTCGCCTCGGCCAGCTTGCGCTTGGCCTCCTCGTCCCCGGCCTCCATGCGTTTGGCGATTTCAATTTCCTCTTCGGGCGAGAGCAGCGGCACCTTGCCGATCTCCTTGAGGTACATGCGCACCGGGTCGTCGATGCCGACGCCCTCCGGCACGGAAATGTCCACTTCCTCTTCCGGCTCGCTGACCGCCTCCTGGCCGTCCTCTCCGTTTACGACGGAGATGCCCAGCGACTCCAGCGTGTCCAGCACTTTATCGAATTGGTCCGGCTCGATCTCCATCTCAACCAGCTGGTTCATGATTTCCTTATAGGTGAGCACGCCCTTGGCCTTCCCGGCCTTGATGAGCTCTTCGATTTTGCTTTTGTTCGCGTCCGGTGTATTGCTCACTTGGATCATTCCTTTCGGCCGGCCTTGGTGCGGCGCATCCCCTCAAGCTGCATGAGCTGCGAGAGCGCTTCCCTTCTCTCCTCGCCCTGCAGCGTCGCAAGCTTCGCTTTGAGCTCGTCGATCTTCGTCTGAATGCGATACCTCCGCATCCGCTCCAGACAGTCCGCGACGATTTGCAGCGTTACGTCCGCCTCACCCTTGGGTTCACATTCCATGATCTGCGCCGCCTGCGCGCGCAGCGTTTCATCCTCCATCTCTTCCAGCAAAGCGCTGGCAGACTGTCCGCTCAAAAGCGCCTCAGCCATCTGCCGGTGCAGAGGCTGCGTAAAATCCTCCGGCCTCACGAGCGACTGCTCCATCCGTCCGGACGACAGAAAGGACAATATGGACTGTTCCGCCTTCAAATGGTCGGGCAAAAACGCCTGCTTGTCCTCTTCGGCGCGCGCACGCCTTTTGATCGACACCTCCGCGGGCGACGGGGAGGCCGTCTGCCTGCCCACCTGCTGCATCAGCACTTCGCGCGGAAAACCTGTCTCTATCATCAGACGCTGAATATAGCTGTCCAGTTCCACCGGTTCCTGCACTTTTTTTAGAAATTTTGAACAGGCGAGCGCGTACTGCGTCCGCCCCTCCTGTGTGGAGAGGTCCAGCCCGTCCGCCGCCCGCTGCATGCGGTAGGCCACGGCGCCGATCGGCGTCAGCTGTTCAAAGGCCGCGAGTCCATCCCGCCGGATGAACTCGTCCGGGTCGAGGTTGTCCGGGAAGTAAAGCACCCGGGCCGGAATCCCCTCCGCGTCGAAGATGTCCAGCGCGCGAAGGATGGCGTGCTGCCCCGCGGCGTCGCCGTCGTAGGCCACCCAGATCTCCGGCGCGTAGCGCTTGAGCAGGCGCGCCTGCTCCACGGTGAGCGACGTGCCCAGCGTGGCGACGACGCCCGTCACTCCCTGCTGCACGAGCGAAACGACGTCCATGTACCCCTCTACCAGGATGACGCGCTTCAGCCCGCGTTGCTTGCGCAAAAGGTTGGCCGCGTAGACGCCCAGACGCTTGTTGAACACCGGCGTGTCCGACGAGTTGAGGTACTTCGGCTTGGCGTCCCCCAGCGCCCGGCCGCCAAAGCCCAGGACGTTCCCCTGCGCGTTGATGATCGGGAAGATCGCCCGATTGCGGAACATGTCGTAAACCTTTTCGTCCTTCTGAACCGTGATGCAGGCCCGCGTCAGCTCCTCCACGGTATAGCCCTTGGAGAGCAGATAGCGCGTCGCGCCGTCCCATGCGGGCGGCGTCGCGCCCAGGCCGAACTTCATGATCGTGCCGTCGTCCAGCCCGCGCCCGTGCAGGTAGGAAAGCACCTGCGCGCTCTCATCCTTCCAAAGCTGCGCATGGTAAAAACGCGCGGCCTCCACGTTCGCGCCAAGCAGGCGTTCCCGTTCGCTCTTCAAGCGCGCGTAGTCCGGCGAATACGTCACCTGCGGCAGTTCCATGTGCACCTGCTCCGCCAGATGCTTGACCGCGTCCACGAATTCCATGTGCTCCATGTCCATGACGAACTGGATTACGCTGCCGCCCGCCTTGCAGCCGAAGCAGTAATACATCTGCCGCTCGGGATCGACGCTGAAGGACGCGGTCTTTTCCCCGTGAAACGGACACAGACCCCAATAGCGGCGACCGTTTTGCCTGAGCTGCACGTACTGCGAAACCACGGTAACGATATCCGCCCGCGCGCGCAGCTCATCCAGCCACTGAGGCGGAAAGCGTCCTGCCAAATTCCTTCACCGTCCTTCATCCTTTTGATTCGCCAAATCCGTTTTATTTCCTGCCTGTATCGCGAAAACCAGACGCCTGCTTTACAGGCTCGGATTGCCGACAAAGTATCTTCATGCAAAAGAAGATGCATGAAGAGGGAATTTTCCCTTCATACGGGGTCGTGTCGCCCGGCTCGCCGTCCGTGCGGGGCGTTTTCCATATCCGTCGTGCAACATGGCCCTTCATTTTGCACGAGGCCATCGACTTTGTCGATGGCCTGCGCCTGCTTTACAGGCTGTCAAACGCGCTGGGGACGAAGAGCTTTTGATAGGTCGCGACCGCGTACCCGTCCGTCATGCAGGCGATAAAGTCGCAGACGCTGCGTTCAATCCCCTCGCGATAGCTGATCTCGACGTATTCCAGCGGCATCTGCCCCGGATGCTCGACGTAGTAGCGGTAAAGCGCCTCGACCACGTGATCTGCCTTTTTCTCCTCGCCGGCGGCCCAATCCCGCGAATACACCCGCGAAAAGAGAAACGCGCGAAGCTCCATGCTGGCCTGCCAGATTTCGTCGGACATCTTCACCTCATCTTTGCCGGCGCTGCTGGCGACGATGTCCGCGATCATGGTGTTGAGGCGCTTGCCGTGGGTATCGCCCAGCGTGGCGACGCATCCTCGCGGCAGCTCGTCCTTCTTCAGCACACCGGCCCGAAGGGCGTCGTCGATGTCGTGGTTGATGTAGGCGATCCGGTCCGCAAAGTGCACGCAGCGCCCTTCCAGCGTCGCGGCGGGCTGCTTGCCCGAATGATGGGCGATGCCGTCGCGCACCTCCCAGGTGAGGTTCAGATCCTCCAGCACGTCCACCACGCGAAGGCTTTGGTCCTTGTGGTCGAACCCCTCGGGCGTCATGCGGTCGAGCGTGCGCTCCCCGATGTGGCCGAACGGCGTATGCCCCAGGTCGTGCCCCAGCGCGATGGCCTCGGTCAAATCCTCGTTGAGGCAAAGCGCGCGCGCCAGGGTGCGCGCCACCTGCGACACCTCCAGCGTGTGCGTCAGCCGCGTGCGGTAATGGTCGCCCTGCGGCACGAGGAAGACCTGCGTCTTCCCCTTCAGGCGGCGGAACGACTTGCAGTGAAGGATGCGGTCCCGGTCTCGCTGAAATGCGGTGCGCAGTGTGCAGGGTTCGATCTCCCGCTCGCGCCCCCGCGACTGCGCGCTCTTCACCGCATAGGGCGACAGAAAGCTCTCCTCGCGCGCCTCGATCTGTTCGCGTACGTTCACAAAGCCTCCCCCTTTCATGCCTTTGGACACCCGCGCCGTGCGCGGAGCCCAAAGCGCCTAGCCGTCTGTTTTGCGCGGTGCCCGACGGACACACACAATATGGTATTCATTCGACAGAAACAGCCCAATCCCTTGAAGGCGGACGAAAAAAACACATTTCGTCCGCCCAAATGCGCAGGGGTCAATTGCGCGACAGATTTTTCATCACCTTTTCCATGATCCTGACGCCCTCGTGCAGCATCTCCTCCGGCGAAAGCGACGGGTCGCGCAGGTTGAGGCTCGGCGGCTGCGAGGCCGAAAGGATGAGCCGCTTGTCTACCCCCTGCACGGCGGAGAGCAGCTTCGCGCCGTCCGGATGCGCGTAGGGCGAGAAGCGCATCTGCATTTGCCCGCTGCGGTGCACGATGAGGTCGATGCCAAGCTGCTCGCACATCGCCTTGAGGTGGGCGATCGCGACCAGGTTGATGACCGGCTGCGGCTCGTCGCCGAAGCGGTCGATGAGTTCCTCCTCCACGTCGTCGCGCGACGCGCTGTCCTCGATGGAGGCGATCTTCTTGTAGACCTCGATGCGCTGCTGCTCCCCGCCGACGTATTCCATGGGCAGGAAGGCATCCACGTGCAGTTCGACCCGCGCCTCGATGTCCTCCACCGCCTCGCCCATTTCCCCGCGAATTTCCCGCACGCTTTCCTCGATGAGCTTGCAGTACATGTCGTAGCCGACCGTCGAAAGGTGTCCGCTCTGCTCCGGCCCCAGGATGTTGCCCGCCCCGCGCAGCTCCAGGTCGCGCATGGCGATGCGAAAACCGGACCCGAACTCGGTGAACTCGCGGATGGCGTCCAGCCGCTTTTGCGACACCTCGCTGAGCACCTTGCCCGCGCGGACCGTAAGGTACGCATAGGCGAGGCGGTTGGAACGGCCCACGCGCCCGCGGAGCTGATAGAGCTGCGAGAGGCCGAAGTGATCCGCGTCATAGACGATCAGCGTGTTCGCGTTGGGCACGTCCAGGCCCGATTCGATGATCGTCGTGCACAGCAGCACGTCGTACTTGTGCTCGTAAAAGTCGAGCATCACGTCCTCCAGCGCGTGCTCGCGCATCTGCCCGTGGCCGATGGCGATGCGCGCCTCCGGCACGAGCTGCGAGAGCTTCGCGTAGCACTGGTCGATCGTGTCCACTCGGTTGTACAGGAAGTACACCTGCCCGCCCCTTTGCAGCTCGCGCAAAATCGCGTCGCGGATGAGCCCGTCCTGATACTCGATCACGTAGGTCTGCACCGGGTAGCGCTCGTCCGGCGGGGTTTCAAGCAGGCTCATGTCCCGAATGCCGACCATGGACATGTGCAGCGTGCGCGGGATCGGCGTCGCGGACATGGTGAGCACGTCCACGCTGCTCTTGAGGTTTTTGATGCTCTCCTTGTGCGCCACGCCGAAGCGCTGCTCCTCGTCCACGATGAGCAGCCCCAGATCCTTGAAGACCACGTCCTTGCCCAGCAGCCGGTGCGTGCCCACGAGAATATCTACGGAGCCGTCCTTCACGGATTGCAGAATTTTCTTTTGCTCGGCCCCGGTCTTAAAGCGGCTGATGACCTCCGCGTGCACCGGGAAGCCCTCGAAGCGCTTGAGGACGGTGTTGTAATGCTGCTGCACCAGGATCGTCGTCGGCGCGAGGAACGCGACCTGCTTTCCGTCCATGATCGCCTTGAACGCGGCGCGCAGGGCCACCTCCGTCTTGCCGTAGCCGACGTCGCCGCACAGCAGGCGATCCATCGTGCTGCTGCTCTCCATGTCCGCCTTGATGTCCGCGATGGACTGCAACTGGTCCGGCGTCTCTTCAAAGGGGAAGTTCTCCTCAAACTGGCGCTGCCAGGGCGTGTCCTTGGAAAAGGCGTAGCCCTTTTTCGCCTTGCGTTCGGCGTAGAGCTTCACCAGGTCGAACGCGAGCTGCTTGATGGACTGCTTGACCTTCGCCTTCTGGCGCTTCCACTCGGAGCCGCCCAGCTTGTTGATGCGCGGCGCGACGCCCTCCGCGCCGATGAACTTCTGAATGCGGTCGAGCTGGTCGGTGGGCACGTACAGCTTGTCGCTTCCCTGATACTGGATGAACAGATAGTCCCGATACGTGCCCTCGCTGCAAAGGCGCACCGTGCCCTGGTACACGCCGATGCCGTGCGTCTCGTGTACGACGTAATCCCCGACCTTAAGGTCCGTAAACGCCGCGATCTTTTCGCCCGCCTTTTTTTGGCGCGAGCGGGTCTTCTTCTGGGCGACGCCGAAGATGTCGCCGTCGGAGATGACCATGAGCTTGATCTGCGGATACTGAAAGCCGTGCGTCAGCGCGAGCGGCACGACGGCGCATTCTCCTGGCCTGACGGCCCCGCCGTCCTCCCGAAACGTGCAGGCGGCGCCCAATTCGCTCAGGGAGGCGAGCAGGCGCTGGCCGCGCGCCACGCCGCCGGAGAGCAGCGCGATGCGCCAGCCATCCTGCTGCCAGCGCGCCATGTCGGCGCACAGGTCCTTTAGCTGGCCCTGATAGCCCGAAACGCCCGTGCCGTCGAGCTGGACGACGTCCTTGGGGGTAAAGCCGCCCATCGTGCGCAGGAAGCCCGTCATCGCAAGCGCGCCGTTTTGTGTGAGCCTTGGCAAAAGGCGCGGGTAGTCGAGCAGCAGCTCCGCCTGTTCGCTGAGCGCTTCCGCGCGTTCCAGCGCGCTCTTATACGCCTCGATGAACTCAAAGTGCCGGTTTTCGCAGCGCTCGCGCAGGTGGTCCGGCTCGTCGAGCACGACGATCGGGTCCTTCATGTACGCGAGGATCGTCTCGTCCGCGTCGTACAGCAGGTTCATGTAGCGCTCCAACCCGCGGACGTAGCGCCCCGCCTCCAAGGCGTCCGCGATGTCGCGCACCGCGCCCTCCAGTCGCTCTCTTGGGGTTCCGGGGCGCGCCGCGCGTGAAATCACCTCGCGCGCCACGTCGTAGCGCTCGCCGGACAGGTAATCCTCCTGCATCGGGAGCGAGCCGAGCAGCGAGTCCTGCTCGCGCCCCTGCGCCGCCTGAAGCGCCAGCTCGAGCGACGCGCGCAGGCGGGCCGCGGCCCCCTTCGCCTGCCCTTCGTCCACGAGCGCCTCCCCGGCGGGCGGGATGACGACGTCCCTCAGCCGGGCCTGCGAGCGCTGCGTCAGCACGTCGAACGTGCGGATGGAATCGACCTCGTCGTCGAAGAACTCGATGCGGCAAGCGCTGAGCGCGTCGGGCGGGAAGATGTCCAGAATGCCGCCGCGAAGCGCAAACTGGCCCTTGCCCTCCACCATTTCCTCCCGCGCGTAGCCCGCCTGCGACAGGGCGGCCGCCAGGTCGCCCGGCGAATAGACGTCCCCCTCCGCAAGGCGAATCGTGTGCGCGGCAAAGAGCGCCTGCGGCATGAGGCGGTGCATCAGCGCGTCGACCGGGGCGACGACGATCCTCGCGTCGCCCGTGCTAAGGCGCTGCATCGTCTCGATGCGGCGGCACGCGAGCTCGTGGCTCTGGGCGACGGCCTGATAAAAGTTCACCTCGCGCGCGGGAAACAGCGCCGCGCCGCCGCCCAGCATCTGCAATATGTCCTCGTGCGCGCGCGCGGCAACCTGGTCGCTCGGCACGACGAAGAGCACCGGACGGCCCGTATCCCGATGGAGCGCGGAGACGATGTGGGCCTTTTGGCCCTCGCTCATGCCATAGGCCGCGACGACCGCATGCGCGCGGACGTCGAGGAGCAGCCGTTGATAGGGTTCCCAGCCTTTAAGCGGCTCGAACAGGAATTCGTTCGCCATGTCTTCCTCCCTCAACCCTTGACGTTGCACGCGCGCATCGCGGCTTCGACGCCCTCGCGAACGATCGTCAGCGCGGCGTCCGCCGCGTGCAGGAACGCGTCAAACTGCGTCTTTCGCTCTTCCTCGGTCTGGTAATGCGAGAGCACCCAGTCCGCCAGATCCCAGCCCTCCGGCTTCGCGCCCACGCCCACGCGCAGGCGCGGGAAGTCCTGCCTGCCCAGCAGACCGATGACCGAGCGCATGCCGTTGTGCGTGCCCGCGCTGCCGCTCGAGCGCAGGCGCAGCTTGCCTAGCGGAAGGTCGATATCGTCGTAGACGAGGAGCAGGCGGTCGTTCTCCGGCTTGTACCAGTTCACCAGCTCCACCACGCTGCGCCCGCTGTCGTTCATGTACGTCTGCGGCTTGCAAAGCGCCACTCGCTCCCCCTCCACGCGCGTCTCCCAGACGAGCGCGCTGCACATCTTCTTGGGCGTTCCGGCGTTCAGCTTCTCCACCAGGACGTCGATCACGTCAAAGCCCACGTTGTGGCGCGTGCGCGCGTACGGACTGCCGGGATTGCCCAGCCCTACGATGACAAACATATTCAAAACCCCTCTTTTTGATCGCCCGCGTCCAAAACAGGGCGATGCGGGGAAAGCCTGCGCCTCCCCCGCTGCATTTTTCTCGCAATGTTCGGTTTATTTGATTCGACGCGATCAGAGTTTTCCCTGCTCCCGCCTCGCCTCAACCCAGCCTTCTTTGATGGTTTCCCGCTCGCGCGCCACGCAGAGCGCGCCCTCCGGCACGTCCCGCGTCACGGTCGAACCGGCGGCGACGTACGCCTCTTTGCCGACGCTGACCGGCGCGACGAGGTTCACGTTGCAGCCGATGAAGGCGTGGTCGCCCACCGTCGAGCGGCGCTTTACCTTGCCGTCGTAGTTGACGAACACGACGCCGCAGCCCAGGTTGATGTTCTGTCCCAGATCGCTGTCGCCCACGTAGGTGAGGTGGGACACCTTCGTCCCGTCGCCGATGGAGCTGTTCTTGATCTCCACGAAGTCGCCCACGCGGCAGCCGCTGCCCACGCGCGTGCCCGGCCGCAGGTAGGCGTATGGCCCAACGGTCGTGTCGTCCGCCACCTCCGCCTCGAGGATGACCGAGCTTTCGACCGTGACGTGATCCCCGATCTTCGCGCCGTGGATTCGGGAGTTCGGCAGCAGCTTGCAGTTTTTCCCGACGACGGTGCCGGCCTCCAGCACGCAGCCCGGATAGACGCGCGTGCCCGAGCCGATCTGCACGTCCGAATCGATGTAGGTCGCGTCCGGGTCGATCATCGTGACGCCGGCCTTCATCAGCCTGCGGTTGATGCGCTCGCGCATCGCCCGGCTCGCCTGCGCGAGCTGCACGCAGTCGTCCACGTCGATGCACTCCATCGGGTCGCGCATCTTCACGCCCTGCACGCGGTATCCCGCGCCGCTCAGAATGCCCACCACGTCGGAGAGGTGGTAGAGCCCGTCGGCCTCGCTCTTTTTCACCAGCGGCAGCGCCCACATCAGCATGTCGATGCGCACGCAGTAGACGGAGGCGTTGCACGCGCGGATGCGCGACTGCGCCTGCGTCAGGCGCTCGTTCTTCGCGACGGACTGCACTTGCCCCAGGTCGTCGCGGACGATCCGGCTGTACCCGCCGGGGTTTTCCATCGTCGCGTACAGCAGCGCGGCGGCGCTGTCTTCTTCCTCCACGGCGCGCACCAGGCGTTCCAGCGATTCCTCGCTCACCAGCGGCATGTCGCCCGGCGCGATGACGACGCAGCCGTCGCGGCCGGAAAGCATCTGCATCGCCGCGCGAACCGCGCGCGCGGTGCCCCAGCCCTCCTGCGGGTCCTGCAGCACGTAGGGCACGTCCCGGCCGACGCAGCTTAGCACGGCTTCGCTGCTCTTGCCCAGCACGTAGGCCACGTCGCCGCACACGCTGTTCATCGCGTGCGCCACGTGCTCGATCATCGTCCTGCCGCACAGCGTGTGCAGCGCCTTGGGAATGCCCGACTGCATCTGCGCGCCGTCGTCGGCGGCCAGAATCAAGGCTATACGGTCCATTCGCTACGCCTCCTTGATGTTACTGAAGAAGCCAATCGGAAGGATGGATGAGCGCGCGGTCCTGCGCGTCGTCCACATCCTCCATCAGCAGCAGGGATTTGACGCCGTCCACGCGCTTCTTCGCGGGCTCCTTCGTGGCCATCACCACGCTGATGCCCACCACGGTCACCGCGAACTCGCGCATCATGTCGACCATGCCGCGCGCCGTTCCGCCCGCGCGCATGAAGTCGTCGACGATGAGCGCCCGCTGCCCTTCCTTGACCGCGCGGCGCGAGAGGGACATCGTCTCCACCCGCCCTGCGGAGCCCGACAGGTAGTTGATGTTTACCGCCGGCCCCTCGTAGACCTTGCTGTCGCGCCGGACGATCACCAGCGGCACGTCCAGCGCCTTGGCCGCCATCAGCGCGACCGGGATGCCCTTCGTCTCCATCGTCAGCACGAAGTCCGGCTCCTGCTTATAAAACTGCGACGCCATGATCATGCCCATTTTTTCCACCAGATCGGGCATGGAGAGCACGTCCGCCATGTAGACGAACCCGCCGGGCAGCACGCGCCCCGGCGCGGACAACATCTCGGCGACCGACTGCACGCAGGCGAGCGCGTCGCCGCCCACGAGCATCGGGCGATAGCGGACGCCGCCCGCCGCGCCCGTGACCGTTTCCAGCTGGCCCAGATGGAACTGCGCGAGCACGTCGCGCAGGATGTCGATGTCCTCGCTGAGCGTGGACTTCGCGGCCCCAAACATTTCGCAAAAATAGCTAAGCGTAAAGATATGATTCGGCGCAGCCACCAGAATGCGCGTCATCGCGGCGAGACGCTCGTTGCGCCTGATACGGTCCATGGAAGATCCCCCTTCAAAACTACGAATGTTTCACTGAATAAGCCCTATTATAATTCACTTTTCAGATGAAATCCAGTACAAACACACATTTTCGTGCATTTTTGTTCGAGTTTTTACGGTTTTCTTCCTTTTTTCTGAAAGCGGTTGATACTGGGCCCCACAAAAGCGTATAATATGGGCATTACGCGTTCAAAAGTTCTTGCTTTTAAAGGGAGTGACCTTATGCTTTCACCGCACATCCGGGATTATACCGGCAAGCGCGTCCATATGATCGGCATCGGCGGCAGCTCCATGTCGGGCCTGGCCGAGATGCTCCAGCAGAAGGGCTACGCCGTCACGGGGTCCGACGGCACCGAATCCTACGCCACAAAAAAGCTACGCGCGCTCGGCATTCCGGTAGAGATCGGGCACCGTCCGCAGAACGTGCGCGGCGCCGACCTCGTGGTCTACACCGCCGCCATTGCTTCCGACAATCCCGAACGTTTGGAAATCGCGCGACTTGGCATCCCCAGCATGGAGCGCGCGGCGCTGCTCGGCCAGCTCATGGAGGGGTATCCCCGCGCGGTGGGCGTCTGCGGAACCCACGGCAAGACGACCACGACCTCCATGCTCTCCCAGATCGCGGTGGGCGCGGGGCTCGATCCCTCCGTCCACATCGGCGGCCAGCTCGACGCCATCGGCGGCAGCACGCGCATCGGCGACGGCGACGCCTTCGTGGCCGAGGCGTGCGAGTTTAACGCGAGCTTTCTGCACCTGCGCCCGACCATCGCCGTCGTGCTCAACGTCGAGGAAGATCACCTCGACTTTTACCGGGACATCGACGACATCACGCAGACGTTCGGCAAATTTCTCGCCCTGCTGCCTTCGGACGGCCTTTGCATCGGCAACGGCGACGACCCGCGCGTCGCTTCCCTGATGGAGGGCCTTTCCTGCGCTCACGAATCCTTCGGCCTGAACGACCGGTGCGATTGGCACCCCGAACGCCTCGTGGAGGACGACACGGGCCGCGCGGGCTTTGACCTCGTGTACAGAGGAGAAGTGCGCACCCATGTCCAGCTTCGCGTGCCCGGCCGCTTCAACGTGCTCAACGCCCTGGCGGCCATGGCCGCGGCGCACGCGCTGGGCGCGTCCTTCGAGGATTTGAAGCGCGGCATGGAGGCGTTCACCGGCGCGCACCGGCGCTTCGAGCACACGTCCACCGTGCAGGGCGTGCGGCTGTATCACGACTACGGCCACAACCCCACGGAGATGCGCAACGCCCTTTCCATCGCGAAGATGCAGCATCCCGGCCGCCTGTGGGCGGTCATGCAGCCGCACACCTACTCCCGCGTCAAGCACCTCTTCGACAGCTACATCGACTGCTGCCGCGACGCGGACGAAATCCTCATCACGGACATCTTCGCCGCGCGCGAGAAGGACCCGGGCGACATCCACGCCTCCATGCTGGTGGAAGCGATCGAGAAGACCGGCCAGCGCGTGCACTATACGCCCACGTTCGACGACGCGGAAGCCTACCTCCGTGCCCACTGGCAGCCGGGTGACCTCGTGCTCACCATGGGCTGCGGCAACATCAACCTCCTGAACGACCAGATCGCGCAGCACGGGCCCCAGGACTGACGAAAGCGCGCCCTTCGCCAAAACGGCGAGGGACGCGCTTTTTTCTTAATGCTTTTTCGCGATGACTTCGATTTCAATCTGCACGCCCAGCGGCAGCTTGCCGACCTCCACGCACGTGCGCGCGGGATAGTCCGGGCCAAACCAGTCCTTGTAAATCGCGTTGACCTCGCCGAACTTGGACAGGTCCGTCAGGTACACGGTCGTCTTAAGCGCGTCCTGCATCGTCGCGCCCATTTCCTCGAGCACGAGCTTGATGTTTTCAAACACGCGAACCGCCTGCGCCGCGCAGTCGCCCTCCACGGGCTTCTGGGTCGCGGGGTCGATCGGGATCATGCCGGACAGGTAAATCGTGTCCCCGTATGCAACCGCGGTCGAATACGGACCGACCGCCTTGGGGCCCTTTTCCGTCAAAAAGCACTTCTTTTCCATCGTACAGTTCCTCCTAACTATTCGTCTATTCCTCCGGAATTATCTCCTCCAGGGCCGGCGTATCCACCGGCCTCGGGGTGACGCCCACGTAGATCTGCGGCGCGCTGGCCTTATAGGTATCCTTCGAGATCAGCTCGCGCTCCACGAGCGCGGAATTTTTCGTCGTCACGAGGTACGTCTCGACCACGTAGCCCTGGCGTCCCTTGCTCGCCTGATACTCCTCGTCCTCATACACCACGTACTTGGCGTCCTTGTCCTTCACGTAAACCGGGTCGGGCAGCGGGAGGGTTTCCACCACCGTCGACTCGAGCGTGTAGCGGATGCCGTCCGGCAGGGGCTTGCCGAAGATCGTGATCTCGATGTACTTGCGGCTTCCATCCTCCACCATGCGCGCCTTGAAGTAAATCGGCATGTCGCTCGTGTTGCGGAAGATGAAGTCGAGGCCGCGGTCGGACACGGTCGCGTCCTGTCCCGGCTCGGCGTAGTTGGAGGGGATCGCGTGCGGCGTGCGCTCGACAATTTCAAGTCCCGCGCGCGCGACCGCCTGATACAGCGCGGTGGACACCTGACAGACGCCGCCGCCGATGCCCTCCACGTATTCGCCGTAGGCGATTTCCAGCGCCGTGGTGAACCCGTTCGCCTCCGTGCGCCGGCCGACGGCGCTGTTGAAGGACACGCGCTCGCCCGGCGAGATGACCAGACCGTTCAGCTTTTCCAGCGCGACCGCGATGTTCTGGTTGCGGCCCGCTTCGCTTGAGGAGGAGATGCTGCTCTTCACGATGACGACGGCGGAGATCTTCTCTTCCAGCATCGCGCGCGTCACGGCAGGCGCGGTGAGCTCCGGTTCGAGCACGATATCGCGGCTTTCCAGCGAGCGAATCGCCTCGAGTATCTGCGTCTTGACCGGCGCCGTGTCCAGATGGCGCCCGTACACCTCGTCCGTAAACGTAAAGGGCGTATCGCTCGAGGGCTCGAAGGAGGAGGTCGCGTTTTGCACCTGTCGCTCAAGGCCTTCCTGAACCTGGCTGAGGATGCTGTCCAGCATCGCCTCGTCGTAGGAGATTTCGCCGATGATCGCCATCGGCTCCTTCTTGGCGTTCTGTATCTGCGTATAGCGCTCGTACAGGCTCCCCGACCGCCCGATCGCCCAGGCCTTGTTGAGCTGATCGCCCACGTCAAAGCGCATCGCGATGTCCGTCGGCGTAATCGTCTTGGTCACGTCCTGATAGGTCAGGTTCACGTGCCAGCCGTCCATGCCCGTCTGGGCCACGCCCGTGAGCTGCTCCGCCGCCTGCTCCGGGGTCATGCCGCCGAGCGACACGTTGCCGATGTAGACGCCGGGGACGAACGTGTCGTCATAGGCGTGCACGCTGACGCTCATGTATACGGCCAGGCCAATCGCGGCCAGCACCAGCACGATCAGCGCGAGCAGCAGGCCGAAGACCGCCTTGGCGCGCTTTGAAAAGCGGATGCGGCTGCCGGGCCTGCGGCCCCGGCCTCCTTTTTTCACGGGCTGCTTCGGACTTGGCTGCTGATGAGGGGCTTGCGGCGGCGTATACCCCGCCCTTGAATAAGACATACCGCTCACTCCTTTCCATGGTATTGAGAATCAACGCCTGACCGGTCAGGCGCCTTGAAGGGTTCCCCAGCGGGTACCTGCGGCGCGCCAGAGCGCCTGCGCGTCGACATCGAGCGTCTCCCATCTATCCAGCCCGTCGCCCAGATGGGTGTCCCGCATCTGCTCGCCGTGGTAATCGCTGCCGCCCGTCACGAGCAGGCCCTTTCTTCGCGCGAGCGCGTACAGAAAACGCGCGTGATTGGCCTGATGGCTGGGGTGATACACCTCAACGCCTTCGAGCCCCTGCCCGCTCCACTCGCCGATACACGCTTCCAGCGCGGTCTCGCCCATGCGCAAAAGCCCCGGATGCGCCAGCACCGGCACCCCTCCGGCTTCTTTCAGGAGCTTGCACCCCTCCGCCACCGTCGTTCGCTCCCGGGGCACGTAGACCGGCTTTCCCGGGTTCAGGTAGCGTTCAAAGGCGGTGCGCATGTCCGGCGCACAGCCCTTCTCCACCATGAGCTTCGCGATGTGCGATCGGGACAGGACGCCCCGCGCCGCCGCGCGCACGTCCTCAAAGCGTATCTCCATGCCGAGGGCGCGCGCCTTTTCCACCATGGACCGCATGCGCGCCGCCCGCTCCGCGCCCTTTTCCTCAAAGTATCGAAGGAGCGCCGGGCTGCCTGGGTCGATTCCATAGCCCAACAGATGAATTTCCCTGTCCGTCCCGGCGCTCACGACGCTGAGCTCGACGCCCGGAAGCAGCGCGAGATTCGCCGCCAGCGCTCCGTCGCAAGCCTCTTCCAGCCCGGCGATGGTGTCGTGGTCGGTCACCGCGATCAGCGAAAAGCCCGCCTGCGCCGCCGCGCGCACCACCGCACGCGGGGTCAGCGCGCCGTCCGAGGCGGTCGTATGGATGTGCAGGTCCGCCTTCATGCGCATTCGTCCTTTCCCTGCGGTCTCGGATGCCCGCCCCGGAGGTTGGGATGGGGCAAATCCCGCTTCCTTTGGGCGCGGGATACGCGAAAGCGGCGCAGGCATCCGCCAGCGGCCGCATCCGGCGGCCGCTGGCGATCCTTCACCGCATTGCGATCGGTTTTCGGGCAGGAGACCTCCGCGTAAAGCGCCCTAGCGAGGCGCGGCGCAGCCGTCGGTTCGGGCACGCCGATCCGACGGCAAACCCGAACCGCAGTCCTTTTCCGCGCAAAGACGCGTCCTCCAACGGCAGTCTCAATGCTCGAAAACCGCATGTAACTCCCCTTTTATCAGGCTTCCTCTTCCTCGTTCATGAAAGCCTCGAACTCCGCCTTGTCCACCGTCTCTTTTTCGATCAGCAGCTCCGCCAGGCCGTGCAGCTTTCCGACGTTTTCCCGCAGAATGTCCGTCGCCCGATAGTACGCGTTCTGCAGCTGCTCGCGGATTTCCGTGTCGATGAGCGCGGCGAGCTCTTCCGAGTAATTGCGCGTCTGCTGGCTCATGTCGCGCGCCAGAAAGACCTCCTGCTCGCCGCCCAGATAGATGGGGCCCAGCTTGTCGCTCATGCCGTACTGCGTCACCATCGCGCGGCACAGCTCCGTCGAGCGCTTCAGATCGCTCGTCGCGCCGTTGGAGACGTCGCCGATGACGAGCTTTTCCGCCGCGTAGCCGCCCAGCGCCATGGTCACGAAGTCGACCAGCGCATTCTTGGTCGAAAAGTCGCGCTCCTCCACCGGCAGGGACAGCGTGTATCCGCCCGCGCCGTTGCCGCGCGGCACGATCGTCACCAGGTGCACGTCGTCGCAGTACTTCAGCTTCGCCCCGACGATGGCGTGCCCCGCCTCGTGATAGGCGACCAGGCGTTTATCCAGCTCGGTCACGACGTGGCTCTTCTTTTCAGGGCCCATCTGCACGCGCTCCACCGCGTCGCGCAGGTTCTTCATCGTAATGACGGTGCCGCCCGCCCGCGCGCAGAGAATCGCGGCCTCGTTCATGATGTTTTCCAGGTCCGCGCCCGTGAAGAAGGGCGTGCGCTTGGCCAGCACGGAGAGGTCCACGTCGTCCGCGAGGGGCTTACCGCGCGAATGCACCTTGAGCACCGCCTCGCGGCCGCGTACGTCGGGGTAATTGACCGTGATCTGACGGTCGAAGCGGCCGGGGCGCAGCAGCGCCGGATCGAGAATGTCGCGACGGTTCGTCGCGGCCAGCACGATGACGCCCTCGTTGATCGAGAAGCCGTCCATCTCCACCAGAAGCTGGTTGAGCGTCTGCTCGCGCTCGTCGTGCCCGCCGCCCATGCCCGCGCCGCGGTGGCGGCCGACAGCGTCGATCTCGTCGATGAAGACGATGCTCGGCGCGTGGCGCTTCGCCTGCTCAAACAGGTCGCGCACGCGGCTCGCGCCGACGCCGACGAACATTTCCACGAAGTCGGAGCCCGAAATCGACAGGAACGGCACGCCCGCCTCGCCCGCGACGGCCTTTGCCAGCAGCGTCTTGCCGGTGCCGGGAGGGCCCACGAGCAGCACGCCCTTGGGAATGCGCGCGCCGAGGTCCGTAAAGCGCTTGGGGTTGCGCAGGAAGTCCACGATTTCGGTGAGCTCTTCCTTCTCCTCGTCCGCGCCCGCCACGTCCGCGAAGGTGATCTTGTTCTTGTCCGGGTCGAAGACGCGCGCGCGGCTTTTGCCGAACGACATGACCTTGTTGCCGCCGCCCGACTGCTGACGCATGATGAACATCCAGAAGACGAACACGAGCGCCATCATGATCAGGAACGGAATGAACTCCAGATACCAGGGCGTCTGCGGCTGGGGCAGATAGGTGATGCCGAACGCGAAGTCCCGCTCGCTCACCTGGTCGACCGGCTTGCCCAGCTTGTCCGCGTAGATCTGGCGCACCGTCGCAAAGAAGTTGTCCTTGTCGATGGTCGTTTCAAAGTCGTACGCCTTATCCGGGAAATCCATCTGCGCGATCTTGGTCGTGCGCATCAGGCCCACAAGCGTGTCGTCCAGAATGGCGACCGCGGAAACCTCGTCCTTTTCGATGTACTCCAGAAGCTTGTTGTAATCTATCTTGACGCTACGGGTCTGCCCCATCGCGCCGAACATCTGGCTGATGATGATGATCGCCAGAATGATGACGGCATAAAGCGCAAACCCCCTGTATGACTTCTTCAAGCGCTGACCTCCCTAGATGATGATCGTAATATTATAGCACGACTGACGCCGGCTTGCAAATGTTCTTACTTTGAATAGATCTCCGGGCGCAGCACGCCGATGTCCGGCAAATTGCGGTACGTCTCCGCGTAATCCAGCCCGTAGCCGACGACGAACTCGTCCGGAATCTGAAAGCCCGCGTAGTCCACGTGCAGGTCCACCTTCCTGCGCTCGGGCTTGTCGAGCAGCGTGCAGATTTTGAGCGACGCCGCGCCGCGGGAGAGCAGGTTGTCCTTGAGGAACGACAGCGTCAGCCCGCTGTCGATGATGTCCTCCACGACCAGCACGTGCTTTCCTACGATGTCCTTGTCCAGATCCTTGAGGATGCGCACGACGCCGGAGGACTTGGTGGCGCTGCCATAGCTGGAAATCGCCATGAAATCCATCGAAAGCGGCAGGTCGATCTCGCGGATCAGGTCGGCGAAGAAGACGATCGCGCCCTTCAGGATGCCGACCAGCACCAGATCCCCCTCCACGCCTTCATAATCCCGGGTGATCTCGTCGCCCATTTCCTTTACGCGCGCCGCGATCTGCTCCTTTGTCAGCAGCAGTTCATCCTTTAAGTCTCTGTACATCCTGCGTTCCTGTTGCATGTTTCAAGCTCCTTATTTACTCTTGTTCGTTTTTCATCTATAGCCAGGGCAGTCCGCCCGAAAAGACAAGGTATTCCGCTTCCCGCTCCCCCTCCGGGACGGCCGCTTCCTGGCTCACGCGCAGACCGACCGCCCATAAGATCCTGTCTTCGCAGGCAATGAGGGGAACCAGATCGCGGAAGGGCCGGTCCAGCCGGCTGTCGATCATCGTTTGCTTGAGCTTTTGCGTCCCGGCCGCGCCCAGCGGCCAAAATCGGTCGCCCGGTCGCCGATAGCGGACGACGGCGCCTGGCAGCGCGTCCGCGCGCAGCGCCTGCCGCCGCAGGCCGTCTCCCAGCCCTGCCTGTGCGCAGTCGCGCGCGAGGCATCCGCCCAGGGGCAGCGCTCCGCCCGACAGCGCGTCGCGCAAGGGCATTTCAAACGAGGTTTCAGGGTGGAAGCGTCCCGATACGACGTGCAGGTGCGTCCAGCCCGCGTGCGCGGTATAGCCGCCCGTAAGGCTGCACGTGCCGCCCCTCCTGAGCGTGCTTTCCAACCGCTCGAGGCATTCATAGGTAGGGTTTTTCACCCCCGCCTCGAGGAGAACGCCGTAAAGGGCCCGGGACAGCAGCGCCGGATGGAGCGGCCGCAAGGGCTCAAGCGGCAGGCACAGGCCGTAGGGCGTACATACGGGCGCAGGCAGACAAAGGCCTTTCAGCGCCTCGTCAAAGTACGCTTCATCGCGCCGCGCCATGCCCGCCAATCGGCAAAGCGCCTCGTCCGCGCGCGGATTGACCGAGCGCAGGGCCGGCATGACCGTCCGCCGCACGCGGTTGCGCGCAGGCTCCAAGGAGGCGTTGGTCGAATCCTCCCGCCAGGACAGGTTTCGTCCTTCCAAATAAGCAATAATCTCCGGCTTGCTTACGCCCAGCATCGGGCGCACGTAAAGACCGCTGCGCGCGCGCATCGCGCCAAGGCCGCGCCCCGCGCTTCCCCGCACCGCATGCAGCAGCAGCGTCTCCGCCTGATCCTGCATATGATGTGCCAGCGCGACTGCCTTGATGCCTCCAGCCTTTGCGCAGTCCTGTAAAAAAGCATACCGCGCCTGCCGCGCGGCGTCCTCCAGGCCGTTTTTCCACCTGCGCGAAAGCGCCGGCACGTCCGCGCTCCCCTCATGCAGCGGGATTTGCAGGCCGCCGCAAAGCGCGCGGACGAACCGCGCGTCGGCGAGCGATTCCTCGCCTCGGATGCCGTGCTCGAAGTGCGCCGCTTCCAGCCGGATTTCGCCGGATTTCGCCATGCCGGACAGCGCGTGCAGCAGCGCGACGGAGTCCGCCCCGCCGCTGACCGCGACGAGCACCGCATCCCCCTCGCGCACGCCGCACGACCCCAGCAGCGCTTCGCGAACCTTTTCCTCGAGCATGGATATTTCCCCCATCATATACAGGCTATATTGTACCCGCTAACAGCGGGAAGCGCAAGACGAAAAAAAGAAAAAGTCACCGCTTTGTGTCCGCGGTGACATTGGGTCATCCTCTTTTTCGTCCTTGCCGGTATTCCTCCATGCCGCTCTCGACGATGCGCACGCACAGCACCGTCATGTCGTCGCCCGCCTGCCCGCCCTGAACGCGCAGCGCGCGCTCCAGCAGCGCCCGGCTGATCGTCTGCGGGCTCTGCGCGCGCAGACGGTCGATCGCCAGCATCAGCCCTTCCTGTCCCTGCGGGAACGTGTCCGCGACGCCGTCCGTCATGAAGATCAGCAGGTCGCCCACGTCCACCTCCACCGATCGGGAGCAGGGCTGCACGTCCAGCAGCATGCCCATCGGCAGGGTGTCCGCCTCCAGCGCCTCGCACTTGCCCGCATGCACCAGAAAGGAAGTGCACGCGCCCAGCTTTTCGATCGTGGCGCGCCCCTCGTACAGGTCCAGCAAGCATAGGTCAAGCGTCGCGAAGACGTCCTCGCCCGCGCAGGAAACCATCAGGCTGTTGACCGCCTTGAGCGCCTGCGCACGGGAATACCCGGCCTTGAAGCAGCGGTACAGGAGCCTGAGCGCCGCCTGACTCTCCCGCCGCGCGGCGCTCCCGCTCCCCATGCCGTCGCTGAGCGCCACCAGGCACCTTCCGCCCCGCAGCCGGTGCGTAAAGTTGCTGTCTCCCGCGACCTCCTCGCCCGCCTTCTTCATGCTCGCCGCCGCGACCTCGGCGTCCAGCGGGGCGTCCTGCTCGAAGTACAGCTCGGTTTGCAAAAGCTCGTCGTAGATGCAGCGCACCGGCGTTCCGGCGGCCGCGGCGATGGCCTGCTGCATGCCGGCGATCGTGGATTCGTCCTTTCGCTCCAGCATCACCCGAAGCCGCCCGCCGCTGCGCACCGCGTAGACGACCCGCGCCTGTATGCCCGCCCGCGCAAGCGCCTTCGCGATCTGCCCGCTGAGCGCTTCGTCCAGTTCGACGTCCTCGCACAGTTCGCCCGACAGGCGCGTCACAGCCTGCGCCAGCGCGCCCAACTGACGCTTCATCGTCCCGTGCTGCTCGATACAGCGCGTATAAGCCGCGTTTTCCATGCGTTCCTGCAGGAGCTGCCCCCTGCGCGCCTCCGCGAAGCGGTCGCTTCGCTCGCAGCCCATCTCCTCGGCCTCCCGACGCACCTCATCGTCCGTGCGCTCGGGCAGCGGCCGCAATAGTCGCGAGACCCACTGCTTGGTACGGGAAAAATCGTCGTTCCAGCAGGCCATCCGACGTTCGCACTGCTCGCACAGGCCCTGCGCAAAGCGCTCGACGCGCTCTTCGTCCTCCCGCTGTGGGGCGTGCGGCGCGGGCAGCGCGTCGGTCATCTCCCGCAGGCTGCACGCCACGTCGCGGACGCTGTGAAACGTATATCGCCTCGACAGCTCCGTGCGCGCGTCCTCGCCCAGCGCGGGCGAGATGCGCTTTTCCAGCCAGGTCAGCGCAAAGGTCGGGCACAGCG
>JAEXCG010000214.1 GCA_023402355.1 Bacillota bacterium
CATGTAAACTGATGGATGAGCAAGGTAAAATAAGGATAAGCGATCTTGCCTTTGCGGTGGGTTTCAACGACTCGAAATACTTCAGTACTTGTTTTAAGAAGAAGTATGGCATGACACCGAAAGAATACATAGAACAAGGAAGAAATTGATTGAATACTATCCGCCCTTATAGAGAAATCCTGTTTTGAATGGCTCGCATTGCCGGAATAATGAAAAAAGTGCTTTCTCTGATATTGAGAGAGCTTTTTCGGTAAATTTTCAACCTCTTTTATAGAGTGAAAGCCTACTTTTGTGGTGTTGAAAATTACTAAAAATGGTAATAAAGACATAACATTATTAATTAAATTCTATTTATTATGCAATAGTTCGTTAAAAAATCGCCAAGCCTAAGCGGCTATGGCAGTAAATAAAATGAGTTCTTTGAAAAGTTTGTCAATAACTTGCATGTCCGGTTTAATCCCGAACACGCAAATAAATCGTTCAAGCATATAAGCATTGTGTATGAATGACTTGCAAGAGGATATGGAATAGGCTATTCCGAGCCTCTTGCATGCCGCTTTGGCCAAGTTGACAGCAGCAAGCGATGCATTGAAGTGAAAATCCAACTTTCTGAAGTCAGTTGACTGGCAGTTGGTGATTCCTGCATGCTGCTTTCCATCTCTAAAGCAAAATTCCAATAGGAATCTGGTCCTGTAATAATGCAGCACTTCGCGTCCATCCATGGAATCGTCTGTAGAGAAATAGAGCTGCCACTTGTCTGTCCTCCCGTCCATCGGATACCAGATGGTTAAGGAAACATACCTTTTGAGAGCTTTTGCATATACCCTCAATCCGTATAGCTTTCCTTTGTTCACCTCGTATTCCTTGCACCGGGTCAAATCCAATTTGGCAAAGTCAATTCTGCCGTCAAACCACTTGGGATGGCCCCGTTTTCCTGTTTTCTTTTCCAATGTCGGATAGTACAGGATTACATCGTTCCTGAAGCGGCTGATGATATGGAAATCGCTCTCACACATAGGCGTTATGAATGTTTCCTTGGAAAAGAATGCGTCTGCAACCACTGTTTTGGATAGGCTCTGTAGCTTGTCTTTTCTACTGATTAGATAGCTGCTGTACCAGTCAACCAGATTCTTCCCATGTTATCCAAGGTCTTGCAATCCGGCGTCTGAATGGAACCTAAAGTCATGCATTCGTGGTTGTCGATGTCAATGACTCCGATGCCCAAGATTTCCAATCCTCGTTTATAATCCCCTGCACAGCCTGACCAGAAGTAACCAATCCAAGGTGTCTTCTTGCCTGATTTGGGGATATAGGAAGGATCGATGGCGATGGCTTTTCTTCTACCTGTGAGATGCTTGCTGATGATAGAATCGTTGAACGCAAACCAGTCGAATGTCTCATTCTCAAAAAGATTACGGTAGGTCTGTTCCGAAAAACGTCCATACCTGCCCAACTGGAGGAAGTTTATACGATCTGGAATGGCCATGAATAATTTCATTGCATCCATAAAGGTCTTTTCAAAAGGTTTGTGTATATTCGCAGTTGATTTGAGAGCCGACAGGCACTCGGATTGGTATTGCATAAGGAGTGTTTCTTTAGTCATAATCAGAAGAGTTGAGAGACTTCTAATTTACTAAAAAATAACGAATTATGCAATACTTTTCTCCTTTATTATCAGTAGGTTAGCACTTTTTTTAGCACATTTCTTCATGCTTAACCATTCGTTTTTGACAACATTTCAATGACCTCTTTAGTGTTTTCGAACCTGCTTTTACCGGTTCTATGGTTTAAAATTTAATTTTTCGGTAAAAAATTACCGAAGTATTGATTAGAAAATGCGATAAGTATTTTAAGAACTTATCCTATTTGTCAGAAGTAGCTATAGGTGGTATTCATTGTGAAAAAGAGCTTCTTTTAGCTTCTTGTTTTCTACCTTTTATATACCGTCATGATGCTTTATTACATAAAGATAAAGTGTGAAAAATTATAGAAATGGCATAGGATAATTAAGACAGTGAAACGAGTATGAGATAGTTTTATCTTTTTGAGCTTAATAATAGTGAATAAATCAATAATATTATTATCTTTGCCGCTGTTAGTGAATGAAGAAAATAGGATAAGTTCTTAAAATACTTAGCAAATACTCCTTAATTCATTAGCCTTTCAAATCTATTATAGTATTATTAACTCTATGAAACACTTATGAAAATTAAGACTTTAACCCAAAGAGGTAAGTACACATTATTAGCCGGTGTACTTGGAATGACTTCAATTCCTTCCTCTGCCATTCCTACCGGTATGACTGATGTTTCATTCCCAACCGTAGCACAACAGACAGCCAAAATCAAAGGAAAAGTTTTGGATGCCAGAACCGGAGAACCGGTTATCGGTGCCAATGTCGTTGTAAAAGGAACGACAAACGGTAGTATCACCAATTTTGATGGCGAATATGAATTGACAGCACCGATTGGTTCTACTCTCAGCATCTCTTTTATTGGTTACAAATCAATAGAAGTGAAAGCAACCGGTGGCTTGCAAACAATCAAATTGGACGAAGACTCTGAAGCGCTGGATGAAGTCATAGTAGTAGGTTACACAACTCAGCGCAAAGAAAGTTTAACCGGTTCTATGAATAACATCAAAAGCGAGAAGTTGAAGGACATAACCACGCCATCGGTAGAAAATTTGTTAAATGGTAAAGTTCCGGGAGTATATGTGGCTCCGGGATCAGGCCAACCCGGTTCCAGTGGTGCAGTAGTTATCCGTGGACAAGCCACACTTAACGGTACGACTTCTCCATTATGGGTTATTGACGGTGTTATAGTAGGCTCGGACGCCGGACAATTAAATCCAGCAGATATTGAAAGTATGACTATTTTAAAAGATGCCGCCTCCACTGCCATTTACGGTTCTCAAGGTGCAAATGGTGTCATTGTAGTTACAACCAAAAGCGGACGAGCCGAAAAAATGACTATCGAAGCTTCTGTAAAATTAGGGGTCAGCTCACTGAATAATGGAAATTTGGAAGTAATGAATGGTGCAGAACTTTATGACTATTATGCTTCCTTCCAAAATGCCAATGAAATTTCTTTTCCACGATGGAACAAGGACCTGCGTGACAGTAATTTCAGTTGGTGGGATTTAGCTACCCAAAACGGACTCACACAGGAGTATAATGTATCTTTACGCGGCGGTAACGAAAAAATGCAATCTTATCTATCTGTAGGATATTATGATGAAGAAGGTGCCGTAAAAGGATATGATTACAGTCGGTATAACTTCCGCTTGAAGACTACATACAAACCATTTGACTGGTTGACAATCAAACCCGCACTCAGCGGTTCACTTCGAAATATTGATGACCGCCAATACTCTGTCACAGCTATGTATTCTATGCTCCCATGGGATAGTCCCTATGACAAAGACGGTAACTTGGTTCCTCACCGCTACAGTGGTTGGGTAAACACTCAGCAAACCAACTACCTATACGATTTACAATGGAACTATTCAGAGTCCAAATATTACGAATTTATGGGAAGTTTAGATTTTGACATTAAAATAACAGACTGGCTGACATTCTCATCTGTCAACAACTATAAATACATCAACTCTACTTCTCACGGCTATAGTGATCCGCGCTCAAGCAGTGGCGAAAATGTAAATGGGCGTCTCACAGAGTGGAGAGCAGAAGTAACCCGCCGTTATACCAACCAGAAATTATTAATAAACAAAGACTTCGGCAAGCACTCTATCAGCGGATTGATAGCTTACGAATTTAATGATTATTATTATAAGAATCTAGATGTCTATGGTACCGGATTTGTACCCGGATTTGAAGTTCTGGATGTAGTATCCAAGCCCGAACGTACTAAAGGCGGTATCAACGAATGGGCTACTCAGTCTTATTTCACTCAATGGAAATATGTATATGATGGTAAGTATATTGCCGAAGCCTCTATCCGCCGGGACGGTGCATCCAACTTAGGAACGAATGCTAAATACGGCAATCTTCTGTCAGGTAGTGTGGGATGGATTATCAGTCGCGAGGACTGGTTTGATGTAGATTGGATCGATAACCTTAAATTACGTGGAGGTTATGGCACAGTAGGTAACCGTCCTTCTTCACTTTACCCACAATACGACCTATATTCGGTATCTTCCAGTTATAATGAAAACTCAGGTGCACTAATCAGTGTTATCGGCAACAAAGACTTGACATGGGAAAAAACTTACACCACAAGCATCGGTCTTGACGCTGCATTGTTTAATAACCGTCTGCGCTTTACTTTTGATTTCTATTCAAAAGACACAGACAACATTCTTTATAATGTGCCTGTTACAGGGCTTACCGGAGTGACCAGTGTTTACAGGAATATCGGCAAAATGAAGAACACCGGATATGAAATCTCATTAGGCGGTGATATCATCAGTACAAAAGACTGGTTCTGGAACGTAGAATTAAATATAGGTCACAATAGTAATAAATTAAAAAATCTCTATAAACAAAAAGATACAGACGGAAGCTATGTGGTAAAACCCGTTATCATCAGTGATGGAAGTAGCATTGCCGGTACAGCGCAACGCATCCTCGAAATCGGTTATTCGGTAGATACTTATTATTTAAAGGAATGGGCAGGTGTAAATCCTGAAAACGGTGCTCCAATGTGGTACAAAGATACTAAAGATAGCGAAGGCAATGTCACAGGAAGAGAAACAACCTCTAACTATGCAGAAGCAGGATACTATAAATGCGGTTCAGCAGCTCCCGATTTGTTCGGAGGTTTCTCTACAACTTTAACATGGAAAGGTTTTGACTTGAATGCCGTATTCGGTTACTCTATCGGCGGAAAGATTTATAACTATTCACGTCAAGAATATGACTCCGACGGAACTTATACCGACCGCAATCAAATGAAACTGAAAGACGGCTGGAATCGTTGGGAAAAACCGGGAGATATTGCCACTCATCCCGTTGCCAAATATAATAATCAAGATAAAGGAAACTCTGCATCTTCCCGTTATCTGGAAGACAGCGACTACCTGAAATTACGTTCTCTGACCCTGGGGTACAACTTTAAGCTACCACAATGGGGTATTCAAAATTTACGCGTATTCATGAACGCAGAAAACCTGTTTACAATCACAGATTATTCAGGCGTAGACCCTGAAATTCCGGCCAGTGACGGTTCGGTAATGGGTACTGCCGGCCCTGCCGTTTATCCGTCTGTACGTAAATATATGTTCGGTTTAAATCTTACCTTTTAATCAGTAGAAACAACAATGAAAAAGATATTGACCTTATTATTGGCAGCGGCATCATTGACCGCTTGCGACATAGATCGTTTACCATACAATTCTATGGCTGCAGAACAAATCACCAACGACCCTTCCGCATCGTTGGAATCTCTAATGAACGGTATGTATGCCCAGTTAAAGACATGGTCAGACCCCATGCACCGTTGTGGTGAATATGCCGGTGACAATATGATGATTCGTGGTTCATCAACAGATGCCTTCTATGAATTCATTTCTTTCTCCCGTACTCCGGTAAACTACCGCTTACAGAACTTTTGGGATTATGGTTACAAAGCCGTTGCCCAAGCCTCGAACGTCATCAAAATGATAGAAGAAGGACAGAGTGCCGAAATAGACAACCAGTTGGGCGAATGCTATTATGTGCGCGGTATGATGTATTTCTACTTATGTCGTGCTTATGGACGTCCTTACTATCAGGCCCCCGACAAGAATTTAGGCGTACCTATTGTCAATGGTACTCCCGATGATATTATGGGAGACCTGCTGTTGCCTGACCGTTCTACAGTAAAAGAAACATATGAGCAAGCTATCAGTGACTTGAAAAAAGCAGAAGAGATGATGACTATCAACAAAGGCGCTGCTTATGCCTCAAAAGAAGCTGCTCAGGCAATGCTGTCACGCGTATATCTGTATATGAGTGGAACGTATGAAAACCCCAACCGGGAATATGCCCAACTGGCAGTTGACTACGCGGACAAAGTTATCAATTCGGGCAACTACTCATTATTACCTCGCGAGGAGTTTATGAAATACAACACTCTTACTCCCGAAAATAATGACGAATCCATCTTTGTCGTAAAACGTGTTGCTTCCGAATTCTCCGGCTATGACCACTACTACGGTATTGGCGGTATGTATGCCAATATCGGCGGTATGGGTTGGGGAGAAATGTATGCCAGTGCCAAATATATTGATTTACTGAATGAAACAGGACGTAATGACTGGCGTCCGGATCATTACAAAATCGTAGACGCACGTGCTGCATTTATCGAGCCGACATACACTGATGATCATAAAGAAGTATTCCGTTTTATCAAACAAGACTCTGAAACGGTACTAAATTATGAACAGTTGACTGTAATCAAAAAAGGAGCAACAGTGATCTGCCAAAAGACCAAAGAAGTAGATGGAAAAGATGTACCGGACGGTCCGGAATATACATTGACTCCTGTAGATGCCGAACAAGAAATTTATTCTATCACTTACCAGGATGGCAAGACTTATACGGGTGTGTTAGACTATTACATTTCTCTCAACCGTGTATATCCACAATTCTACATCACTAAATGTTCTCGCGAAGGAGAAGATTCACATTTACATTCACCGATTATCAGTCGTTTGAGTGAAATTTATCTGAATCGTGCAGAAGCCTATGCCAAATTGGGCAACTATTCTGCTGCTTTAGCCGACCTAAATACTATTCGCGAACGTTCTATCATCGGTGGTGGATACGCTTCATTGGATGCAACAAACGCCAGCGAAAGAATTGATAAAGAGCGCCAACTGGAATTAGCCTATCAAGCAGAACGCAGCTATGATGTGTTCCGCAACGGCAAGCCTTTGACACGTCGCTATCCGGGACCTCACCAACAATTTGAAGACATTCCCGCATCAGACTACCGTGTCATTTATTACATTCCTCAGAATGCAATAAATGCTTATCCGGGCACTCTGACTCAAAACCCAACTGGTAACAGCGGAGTTATTCTGAATTAGAGCTCTCTTTTCAATAACATATTAGTTTTTTATGGAGTTGTGTCAAAACGTGGATAATGCTGTCGTTTAGTTCGTAGGGGCGAGGTTCGCTCGCCCAAAAACAGTTTGCTTTGCGTCTTCGGGCAGGCAAACCCTTCCCCTACAGCTGACGATGGGATAACCCCGGTTTAGTTTTGACACACTCCTTTTTTATAAACACAGAAGCACAAACCTTTCATTTATAAGCCATTCGGCAGCATTTACTTCTTTTTTATTCGTCCGTTCCGAAGATTTTATGTAATTTTGCATCAAACAACTATTAATCCAATAAAACTTTATCAGAAAAAAACCATGATTAAAAAACTATCTACCTTGGTAGCCGGTTTAGCGTTGATATGCTTGACCGGATGCACTTCACCTCAAAAAGAAACCGCACAGAATGAGGTGTTTTCTCCTATTGAAGTAGCAGTTCCCGAACGTCCCGCAGGACAACAGGATGTAATCCAACTGACCACTCCTAAACTCGACACTGTTCGTGTTGGATTTATCGGACTCGGAATGAGAGGCCCCGGAGCTGTGGAACGCTGGACACATATCCCCGGAACAAAGATTGTCGCACTCTGCGATTTACTTCCCGAAAATGCAGAAAGAGCACAAAAAATCGTCACCAATGCAGGAATGGAAGCACCGGTACTGTATTCCGGTTCGGAAGATGCATGGAAGCAATTGTGCGAACGTAATGATATCGACCTTGTTTATATTGCCACCGACTGGAAGCATCATGCCGAAATGGGTGTTTATGCCATGGAACATGGAAAACATGTTGCCATCGAAGTTCCGTCTGCCATGACACTGGACGAAATCTGGGCGTTAATCAATACTTCGGAAAAGACTCGCAAGCACTGTATGCAGTTGGAAAACTGTGTATATGACTTCTTCGAACTGACTACACTGAACATGGCTCAACAGGGATTGTTCGGCGAAGTGCTGCACGTAGAAGGTGCTTATATCCACAACCTCGAAGAATTCTGGCCCTACTATTGGAATAACTGGCGTTTGGATTACAATAACGAAAACCGTGGAGACGTTTATGCCACTCACGGTCTTGGTCCTGCCTGCCAGTTGCTGGACATTCACCGCGGCGACCGCATGAAGACTTTGGTAGCTATGGACACCAAGGCTGCAACCGGTCCTAAACTGGGTAAAAGATATGGTTTGGCAAACGATTATATCGAATTCCAGAACGGTGACCACACCATGACCTTCATCCGCACAGAAAACGGTAAGACAATTCTTATCCAACACGATGTAATGAATCCCCGTCCTTACAGCCGTATGTATCAGCTGACAGGTACTGATGGTTTTGCCAACAAATATCCTATCGAAGAATATTGCCTGCGCCCCGACCAGGTTGACGCTAAAGAAGTACCCAACCACGAGAACCTGAATATGCACGCTGCTGTTCCCGAAAACGTAAAAAAAGCCTTGATGGAGAAATACAAACACCCTATTCACCAGGAATTGGAAGAGACAGCCAAGAAGGTAGGCGGTCACGGTGGTATGGACTACATCATGGATTACCGTCTGGTTTACTGTCTGCGCAACGGTTTGCCTTTGGATATGGATGTATACGATTTGGCTGAATGGTGCTGCATGGCAGACCTTACCCGCCTTTCTATCGAAAACGGTAATGCTCCGGTTACTGTACCCGACTTTACCCGCGGCAGCTGGAACAAGGTGAAAGGTTATCGCCACGCATTTGCCAAATAAGAAACAGTGAATTCTTAAAACAACAATAACTTATGATTGGAGTTGTCTGTGTGTAGGTTTCTCCAATCATAAGTTATTGTTTATTTCCCTATTTGAGGGACATTCAGTAAATAGCATAAAATTAGTCAACTAATTCATACAC
>JAEXCG010000016.1 GCA_023402355.1 Bacillota bacterium
AGATGCCTGGCTTGTGCTGACTGCCCAATGAGAAAGCTTTGCACAAAGTCGGCTTCCGGCAGAACCATTCAGCGATCCGAAGCATTCTGGGCATATAGAGCAGAGGCGCAGGCGCGTATTACGACGGTACTGGGTACGCAGCTTCGAATGAATCGTTCGATCCAGTCCGAGGGAATCTTTGGCGTGCTCAAACAGGATTGGGGATTCAGGCGCTTCCTCAGACGTGGTTCAGTCAACGTGTTTACAGAAGTCCTCCTGTATCTCTTTGCCTTCAATGTAGCTAAACTGCATTCAAAAATTCAGCGTCAAAAAGATGGCGTAATTATCCACCAGCTCAAGGCTTCGTAGCAACGTGAAAATCGAATCTTTCTTCCGGCGAGTTCTGCCTCTGTTTTTCTCAATAAAGCAATGGGGCTTATTAGGGTTAGCCTAATCGCCTTATTATCCAACAAAACCTTCCCCCAAATACGCAATAACTTAAAAAGAAACTGTCAAGCTAGAAAACGCTAGCTTGACAGCCCCTCCTTGCATCTTAGTAGCGGCTCTGACGGTTGCGCTCGAAGCAATCGCGGCAGTAGACGGGCTTGTCGCCACGGGGCTGGAAGGGCACCTGGGTGGTGCAGCCGCAGCCGTCGCAAACGACTTCGTACATCTGGCGCTCCGGGCGGTTGCCGCCGTTCTGGGCGCGGCGGGCAGCACGGCAGTTCGGGCAGCGGCTGGGCTCGTTCTGGAAGCCCTTCTCCGCGTAGAAAGCCTGCTCGGAAGCAGAGAAAACGAATTCGGCACCGCACTCGCGGCAGGTCAGCGTCTTGTCTTGATACATAATAAAAAACCTCCTAAATTTCTTGTGCCTCACCCGATGACAACCCTGATGTGCTCCAGACGGACTTCCGGTCATCGAACGAAGCGATAGACGAAGGAGGCCTTGAAATACGAACCGGGCAATACCTTGGTTGAGGTCCAACAACGACATTATAACACGTTTCCTCGGAAATAGCCAGCCTTTTTTTTAAAGAAATGTGCCAATTTCAGCCAAACGGCAAAAAACGATCAAATTCGGCAGGATTCGGCAAAATGAGGTCGAATCTAAACAAAAAATCGTCCACGTTCGCGTCGGTTCGTATCGGTCCGCCGAACGAAAAAGGAGCTATCGTATGAATTATGTATCGCTGGGTCAACGCATTAGGAAGAAGCGTCAAACTCTCCACTGGACTCAGGCCCAACTGGCGCAGGCTGTAGGGCTGTCCGTCTCCTTTCTGGGGCATATCGAACGCGGCAGCCGCAAGGCCAGCCTGGAAACGCTGGTTTCCATCTGCAACGTGCTCGACATCTCCCCCGCCTATCTGCTCGAGGAATCGCTCACCATCACCGACAAGACGCCGATGCCCGACGCGCTGAGCGATCGTCAACGCGTCGCGCTCAATCAGATCGTCCACTATCTGGACACCTGGAACGAATCCGGCTCCAGATAATTGAAAGCCGCCTTTATCGGGCGGCTTTTTTGACGCCATCAAAAACGGCGCAGCTTTCGCTGCGCCGAAAATGTCCGCGCGTCTTTTCAAAGGCGCTTTCTTATTTGAGCCTGACGCCGCAGATTCTGCCGGTCGTCGTGCCGACCACGACCATGTCGTTGTAGGCGGCGGGCGAGCCGACGATCGGGGCGCCCAGCGCCACCGTCGACAGCGTCGAGCCGGTGAAGCCGTCCATCAGGCGCAGCGTGCCGTTCGTATCGCCCTGCACGATGTAGCCCTTGCCGTCGGTGGTGTAAACCGCGGTCGGAGAAGAGTAGGAGTACGCGTCCAGCGGCTGATTCCACAATTCTTCGCCCGTCTGCTTGTCCAGCGCGATGACGGAGGCCATTTCCTCCTCGCCGGTCTGGTTGATCGTGTAGACCACCATGTCGCTGATGTCGCCCTGGCCGACGATCGGCGAGGACATCGCGCCGGCCGTGTTGTCGCTGGAATACTTGCACTTGATCGTGTACTCCCATTCCAGCACGCCCGTCAGCGCGTCATAGCGGCGAATCGAGACGTCCCCGCTGCGCTCGCGCTTCTGGATGGTGTTCGCCGTATACAGCGCGAGGGTCCCGTCGCCCTCGTCTTCCAGCGCGACCGTCGAGCAGGTGGCGTCCGTCACGTCCACCGCCCACAAGCACTCCAGGGTGTTCAGGTCCACGCACTGTAGCACGCCCAGATTGTCCGCGAAGTAGGCGTAATTGCCGTACATCGCCACGCTGCTCACGATGCCCTGCGTGCCCTTGAGATTGCTCTTGTAGCGGTAAGCGACCGTTTCGGGATCGATCTTGAGCGTGCCCTCCGCGAGGTCGAACTCCGTGTTGAGGGCGATCGTGTAGAGCAGGCCGTTTTCTCCGGTGTAGACGAGGGTGTTTGAATCGCGCTCCAGCAAGGCGGAGCTGTCCACCGCGCCGCTGGACACGTTCGCCAGCGCGTTGCGGCCGCTTTCAAAGTAAATCTGCGACTGGTCGATCAGGTTGTACACGCGCATGCCGATCGTGCCGGTGTTGCTCCGAAGCTGGGAAATGCCCTGGCCCGCGAACAGCATCGGGTAGCCGTTCGTGTCCACCGCCGCGCTCGCGCGGAAGGGGTAGCCCAGCTCGATCGGGTCGCGGGTAGGCTTGCCGTCGTCCAGGTCGAGGAAGTAGACCTTGCCGTCCATCGCGGGCAGGATGACCTCCTTGAGCCCGGTGATCGACTTCTTGGAATCCTTGAGGTTCATCATCTCGCGGATTTCCTTGTGCCACTTGACGATCAGCGGCTGGCCCGTCCAATCCGAGCCCTGATAGATCGTCTTCCCTTCGCCCGCGACCATGCCGGTCTTGCTCGACCAGGCGAGCTCCAGCGTCTCGTCGCTGATATCGGCCGCGCCAAAGGAAGCGTTCTGGCGCATCGGGCCATTGCGGAAGGTCAGCACGCCGTCCTGGCGGCCGTATTTCTCGGGATCGCCCATGGAAATCTTCTGCGAGGCGCTTTCCTGCTCCGTGCCCTTCGCGATCACGGAAGTCGTCATGCCGAGCAGCTCGGGCTCCGCGCTCGCATCCGGCTCAACCCTGGAAACCTGATACGGCACAGGCGTCGGAGTCGGCGTGGGCGTAGGAACCGGGGTCGGGGTCGGCGTAGGCGTCGGGCTCGGCGTGGGCGTCGGGGTCGGGGTCGCCGTGGGCTCGGGCGTCGGCGTAGGAGCCGCCGTCGGCTCGACGGTCGCCGTAGGCTCCGGCGTCGGCTGCGCGGTCGGGGCCTGCGTCGGCTGCGCCGTCGGCTCAGATTCGGGTTGCGCCGTCGGCTCGCTCGTCTGCATCAGCGACGCCGGCTCCGCCGCCTGGGGCTCGAGCACCATCACGGCCGTGGCCGCGCTCTGCGCCTCCTCCATGGCCCAGGCGGAATCCGAACCGGCATAGGCGAGCACCGCGCCCTCGTACGCCTCGTCGAACGTCACCGGAATGCCCCACACGAGGCCCTCCGGCGCATCCACCACCTGGAACTGCACGCCGTCCTGCGGCACGAGCGCAATCTGCTTGCCCGTGTTGCTCACGAGCTGCACCCTGGAGGCGTTCTTGGAGGTCTTCACCGTAAAGACGATCTGCCCGCCGGCGTCGATGGTCTGCGGCTCGGCCGTCATCTCAAACGCCGAATAGGCGGTCATGTCGTCCTGTGTGGCGGCAAAGCCCACCTTTTCGAGCAGCGAATCGCGCAGTTCCGGCATGAAGAACCAGCCGAAAACGCACAGCGCCAGCACGGCGAACAGAGCGATCAGCGCCGCGATCAGGCAGCCCTTGCCCTTGCCGGGGCGGGAAGGCTGCTCGTCCAGATCCGACTCGTCCTCAAACCCGTCCGTATCGTCGAAGTCATAATCCATGCCGCCCATGGCATATCCTTCATCGTCCGGGTCGGGGCGCTTGGTCGCGCGAATGCCGGGCGGCGGCGTGCGGCGCATCGGCGCCGGCTCCTCGTCCCTCGCAGGAGGCTCCACGGATGCGGGCTCCTTCGGCAGGTTCATCTCCGCGTCCGGCTCGTCCAGATTCGGGCGGCGGCGGCGACGGCGGCGCGGCTCGCCGCTTTCCTGCTCTTCCTGCCCGGCGCGGTCGATGTCATAGCCTTCGCCAAACTGATCGTTCAAAATCGTTACACCCCTTTTCTGATTGTGCCCCCGCGCAGGGAGCGAAAACGCTCCGTCCGGTGCTGTATGCGCCCCGGCGGCGCGTATAGCAAAACAAGCGGATCATACTTCATTTATTATACAGAAGGAAACGGAAATACTCAACGTTTTTTTCATTTTTCACGGCCATTTTGACTTATTTCGCCATCTATTGCGAGCGTCTTCACCGTTTCACATTCCCGCGGATGCGCGCATACATTGAAATGGGCCATCGAAAACAGAATACCATGGAGGGATGCAGCTATGGAAAACCCGTCTCCGTTCGATCTCCTGCAGGGCGCGGCGGTCCCCTTCTCCCATCTCACCGATACCCAGCGCTTTGACCGCTGGCGAGAAATTCAAAGCATTTCGCCGCGCCAGCAGCCCGTTCCCCGCGAAGACGCCGCGCCCGCAGCCGTTCAAGCGGTCCCCGCGGTCGCGGCGGACGAACCGCCCGCCCCGGCCCCGGAGCCCGAAACAGGGGGCGCGCGCCCTGATGCGCAGCCGGAGCAGAGGGCGCAGCGTTCCGCTCCGGCGCCGAAGCCCCACAGGAACTATTATGACAGTATCATTCAAAAACATACACTTGCGGCCAATCAAACCGTGTTCATACCCGTCACAAAGCCCTGAACCTGTCCGGCAGAAAAAAGACGCCGTCCCTGTGCGCAGCTCCGGGCGCCAGCGGCAGGGGCGGCCAGGCCGCCGCACGGAAGGTCTGCCCCACCGGGACGCCGTCCTGGAAGAGCAGCTCTCTGCGCGCATCCGGCGGGGCGGAAACGCGCACGATTCCCGCTTCCGCGCGCTCGGGCGCGGCTTTTTCTTCTATTATATTGTGCTGCGCGGGCTGCGCCGCCTCTGCCGCGCCTGCTTCCTGTTCCGGCATCTCCCGCTCCGGCTCGTCCGCTCGCGGCGTATAGACGGCGCTCAGCCTAGCGCGGAGCGCCAGCGCGCTCTGCGTACAGCCCCTTAGAAAGCCCAGGGCGGCGATTTGTCCGTCCGTCGTACAAAGCGCAAGTCCCTGCGCGCGCGCTGCCGCAACCGCCTGCGCCCGCGTCCCTTTTTGGGCGCTCCAGGTGCCGATCCGCCGGGCGCAGCCCTGCTCGATGAGCACGACGTCGAGCGTCTGCCCGCCCAAATCCTGAGTACACTGGATGCTCAGCTGGAGCTTACCGTCCCTCTCCTGCCAGACGGCCGCCCCGCACGCGGTGCCGTCGGGCCTTTTGACCGTCACGATCTGCCTGCAATACGCCATAGCGTCCTCCCCTGCCGCGACGCGGCCATTTTCTTTTTCCCGCCATGCTTATGCCAAACGTTCACATTTTAGCGCTTGATCTTCCCCCGGGAGGAATGATATAATAAAATGACACTCCGCGTTTACCGGCAAGATGCCGTCCCTTCATATTATATAGGAGGCTTTTCGTGAAACGAATTTTCATTTTTCTGCTCGCCCTGTCGCTGATCCTCTGTTCCCTGCCCCTTGCGGGCCTGGCCGCGCCGGAAATCCTCTACACGGGCGTAACCCTCAAAAGCGTGACGCTGCGCGCCGAGGAGAGCAAGGACAGCGCCTCGCTGGGCGTCTTAAAGGAAAAGGAGCGCGTCGGCATCATCGACTACTCGCCCGAATGGCTGCACGTCTATACCGAGGACAAGGGCGACGGCTACGTCAAGCGTCAAAACGTCACGGACATCACGCCCCTGGACCCGGAAAACACGCCGCCCTACGGCGCGGTGCTGCACACCCAGGTGGCGACGGTCAAGACGGAATCCCCGGTCTATACGGCGATGGACACCTCCTCGGAGGCCCTGTGCACCGTCACGCCCGGAAGCCGCATCTCCTTCTGGTACATCGAGGACGGCTGGATCGTCATCCCCTATCAGCGCAAGATCGGCTATCTGCCCGCCTCTGTGATCGAGAACTTGGAACCGGTCGCGCCGAGCGCCGAATACGCCGAAAGCGGCGACATCCTCGCCGCTTTCACCAGCTTCTACAAGGTCAAGCAGACCGAGATGAACAAGGGCCGCATGGTCAACATCGACGTGGCCTGCGACTACATCTCCATCGACATGGAGCCGGGCCAGACCTTTTCCTTCAACGGCATCGCCGGACCCTACAGAAAAGCCCGAGGCTATCAGGCGGCCCCGGTGCTGATCGACGGCACCACGATGCCCGGCTACGGCGGCGGCACCTGCCAGGTTTCCACCACCCTGTACAACGTGCTGCTTCAGCTCTGGGACGGCATCACCATTCTCCATCGCCGTCCCCATGGGAGCTTTGGGGCCAGCTACGTGCCTCACGGTGTGGACGCCGCGGTCGGCAACGACAAGCTCGACCTGATCTTTCAAAACGATTACGGCTTTCCCATCCACATCGACGCCAGCGCCAAGGACGGCGCGCTCTTCATCGCCATTCGAAAGGCCTGATCACAAAATCAGGAAGCCGCCTTTGCAAAAGCGCAGAGGCGGCTTCCCCTATATTATAGAAGCTTTTCCTTCAAAATCGCGTGAAACTGCCCGCCGCAGCGCATGAGCTCGTCCAACACCGCGTCGATGCCTTCCTCCGTCTTCGTCCAGTTGTCGCGCGTGATGCCCTGCGCGCTGACCGGACAGACGATGAACTCTGTCTCCGGGTACAGCGTCTCGTAGTACATGAGCGCGCGGCGGGCGTGCTGCTCCTTGCAGCAGATCATCGCGCTGCGCACCTCAACGCCCAGCGCGTCGGTGACCCGGCGCGAATAGATCGCGTTCTCGTACGTGTAGGTCGCCTGATCCTCCCGCAGGATCGCGCGCTCGGGGACGCCGCAGCGCATCAGCACGTCGCGGTAAAAGGCCCATTCGCTCTCATACGGGCCCGGGTATTCCGCCGCGTGCGACTGCGGGCCCGGAAAGCGCCCGAGCGTCACGCTGAACCGCCCCGAGGGGAGCAGCAGCGGCGCGTAGCCCTCCCGGTACATGCGGGCGCCCTGAAGCGCGGTCTCCGCGTAGGCGCTGCCGGGCAGAAAGGCGATGTCCACCGGCCGCGGCGCATGGCGCACGAAGATAAAGTCCGTGATCTCCTGAACGTAGCGCACGCGCAGTTCTCCTCTCCCCGTCACATTCGGCCCATGCGGCGCATTCGCGCGTCCCGTCTTACGCCCTGCGCGCACGGCGCGGGGGCGGAGCACAGGGCGAAGCGCCCGGTGAAGTGGCAGCACGCTGCGGGTGCCAGGGGGCCTGCGCATCGGCACGGCAAGAGCCCGGCCAGCGCGAGGAGCAGCGGGATCAGCAGATTCGGCATTTGACTCATCCTTTCAAACCGGTTCGAGATAAAGAAAAGCCCGCTTCGCACAGTGGCGAAACGGGCTTGATTGCTGCATCAATGCCTATTCTACGTTCCTGTGCAAGCCAAAAAGTGCGTCGGACATCTCCGCGCACATCAGGAACATTCGCATCGAGTGAACGCCTAAACGCATGGATTTGTCCTCCCTTCGGCTTGCTTTGCTTTAGTTTAGCATCCACCGGCGCGCCTGTCAACCTGGTAAGTGCGATTTTCAAAATAATTTTTAAAAATTCAGCGCGTTCTTTTCTTTGCGCCTTAAATAGAAGCAGGGTTCGCAGGGCGCCTCAAACGGCGCTTTTCGGCCCGCTTTTTTGCAATTTCGGGGGTTGACAACCCGCAAAGACGTGGTGTAGCATAATGCCCATCCACCGCAGCCGAGCAAAAGCACAGGGAGTTGAGCACATGGCAAGCAATCAGGAGGCGTCCCGAAGTCCCGTCATGATCGAGATTCAGGGCGTCAGAAAGGTCTATCCCTCGCAGGCCGGCGAAGTCGTCGCGCTGGACGGCATCGACCTTTCGATCCACAAGGGGGACATTTACGGCATCATCGGCATGAGCGGCGCGGGCAAGTCCACGCTGATCCGCTGCATCAACCGTCTGGACGCCCCGACGGAGGGCCGCATCCTCATCGACGGCGAGAACATCCTCACCATGAACGAAAAAGAGCTGCGCAAGATGCGCCGCACGGTGGCCATGATCTTTCAGCAGTTCAACCTGCTGATGCAGCGGACGGTCCTTCGCAACGTCTGCTTCCCGATGGAGATCAGCGGCGTGCCCAAGGCGCAGGCCCAAAAACGCGCAAGGGAGCTGCTCGAAATTGTCGGGCTCGCGGAAAAGGCGGATGCTTACCCCGCGCAGCTCTCCGGTGGGCAGCGCCAGCGCGTGGCCATCGCCCGGGCGCTCGCCACCGATCCGAAGGTGCTGCTGTGCGACGAGGCCACCAGCGCCTTGGACCCGATGACCACGCAGGCCATCCTCTCGCTTTTGCAGGACATTAACAAGCGCCTGGGCATCACGATCGTCGTCATCACGCACGAGATGGCGGTCATAAGGCAGATCTGTACGCGCGTGGCGATCATCGACGGCGGCCGGATCGCGGAAAAGGGCAACGTCCGCGAGGTGTTCGCCAATCCCCGAACCGCCGCAGCCAAGCGCCTGTTCCGCACGACGAGCGAGGAAGAGCTGCCGCCCGGAAAGCGCTGCCTGCGCCTGATCTTCGACGACAACCGCACGTACGAGCCGGTCATCGCGGGCATGATTCTCGCGTGCGGCGTGCCGGTCAACATCCTCTCGGCGAACATCCAGTCGGTCGCGGGCCAGCAGCGCGGGCAGATGCTCGTGGAGCTGCCCGCGGACGAGGACGGCGCACAGCGCGCGGTCGAATACCTGAAGGGACAGCAGATTACCATCGAGGAGGTGAGCGCGGATGACCTGGCAGCAACTATTGTCCATGATCGGTAACGGACTTTGGGAAACGTTTTACATGGTGCTCTTCTCCACGCTGCTTTCTTACCTCATCGGCCTTCCGCTCGGCGTGCTGCTGGTGGTGACCGAAAAGGACCACGTCCTGCCAAACGCCCCCTTGAACCACGTTCTGGGTACGGTCATCAACGTGCTGCGCTCGGTCCCCTTCCTGATCCTGATGATCGCGGTCATCCCCATCACCCGCGCGATCATGGGCTCGGCCATCGGCTCCAAGGCGACCATCATGCCGCTGACCATCGCCGCCTTCCCCTACGTCGCCCGCACGGTCGAAACGTCGCTCAAGGAGATCGACCGCGGCGTCATCGAGGCGGCGCAGTCCATGGGCGCGACCCGGCTGCACATCGTGCTCAAGGTGATGATTCCGGAGGCCATGCCCTCCCTCATCAGCGGCGCCGCCACCGCGACCACCAACATCCTGGGCTATTCCGCCATGGCCGGCGCGATCGGCGGCGGCGGATTGGGCGCGCTGGCGATCAACTACGGCTATTATCGCTATAAGACCGATATTCTGCTCATCGTCGTGGTCGTGCTGGTGCTGCTGGTGCAGGTCATTCAACTGATCGGCACGCGGAGTTCCCGCCTGGTGGATCACCGGCTAAAGTGATTCCCCGGCGTCTCAAATACGGCAAAATCGATAAAAAGAAGGAGTGTACCCCTATGAAAAAGTTGATTTCGCTCGTCCTCGCCCTTGCGCTCACGCTCAGCCTCTCCAGCTTCGCCCTGGCCGCCGAAAAGATCCGGGTCGGCGCTTCCCCCTCCCCGCACGCCGAGATCCTCGCCGCCGCGAAGGACGCGCTGCTCGAAAAAGGATACGACCTGGAGGTCGTGGAGTTCACCGACTACATCCTGCCCAACACCACCACCGAATCCGGCGAACTCGACGCAAACTACTTCCAGCACAAGCCCTATCTGGACGACTTCAACGCGCAGAACGGCACGCACCTGGTGAGCGCCTTCGGCGTGCACGTGGAGCCGATGGCTGTCTTCGCGGGCAAAGGGGAAACCCTTGAAACCCTGAAGGACGGCGCGACCATCGCCGTGCCCAACGACCCGACCAACGAAGCCCGCGCGCTGCTGCTGCTCGAAAAGCAGGGCGTCCTCACCCTGAAGGAAGAGGCCGGCATCACCGCCACCAAGCTGGACATCGAGGAAAACCCGCACAACGTGAACATCCTCGAGGTCGAGGCCGCGCAGCTTCCGCTCATGCTGCCGGACGTGGAGTTTGCGGTCATCAACGGCAACTACGCCTTGGCCGCGGGCCTGAACCCGGTAAACGACTCCGTCGCCATCGAGGACGGTTCTTCCCCCTATCTGAACGTAGTGGTCGTCAAGGAAGGGAATGAGAACGCGGACTTCGTCCTCGCGCTGAAGGAAGTTCTGCAGAGCGACGCGATCAAGACCTTCATCGACGAAACCTACAAGGGTTCGGTCATCGCCGCCTTCTAATCCATTCATTTCCACAAGAACGGGCAGCAGTCCGTTCTCTTTTCTTTTTATCCCCACTTTCTCTCTCAAATCAGTCCTCAATCGTCTCACCACCTCCACATCATGCTTTCTTCAGTCGTTGAAGCGCCCTCTTTCTTCCACGCGCTCGCTGCATCTTGCCCGCGATTTTCGGCAGGTCGCCCTCCGCGCCTTGCGCCCCGCCGCGCCCTGTGTTATGCTTTTTCCGAGGTGAGCCCATGAAGCTGACGGTAATGCAGGATCTCGACATCGCCGAAACGGAAATCATCGTCCGCTGCGCGTTGGTGGACGACAGGCTGCGCGCGCTGCTCGAGCAGATCCGCCTGTACGGGTTTTCCATTTCCGCGCGCAAGGACGACCGCCTGATGCAGGTCGCCCTCGAGGATATCTACTACTTCGAGTCGATAGACGACCACACGTTTCTCTACACGGAAAAGGACGTGCTGCAATGCGACCTGCGCCTGTACGAGCTGGAACGCCAGCTTGAGCGCACGGCGTTCGTCCGCTGCGCCAAGAACTGCTTGCTCAACACGCGCCGCATCGAAAGCGTGCGCGCGCAGTACAACGGAAGGCTGGAAGCGACGCTGCAAAACGGCGAACGCGTCGTCGTTTCCCGCCACTACGTGCCCGCCGTCAAAGAACGCTTCGGGCTGAAAGGATGAGCCGTATGTTCAAGAACTACTTTATCCGTGTCTGCGTGTCCTACACGATTCTCGTCTTCGTGCTGGCGGTTCTCTGCCTGCTGCCCCTGCCCGTCCCCTATCTGCACTTCACGCCCGTGCTCCTGCTGCAGCTGCTCGCCATAAACACGTTCATTCAGTGCGTCATGTACTTTACCGACCGATTGCCGGTAAAGGGCATGGCAGCCCAGATTCTGCTCGGAACGGCGGTCGCGCTGCTTTGCGTGTTCTTCGTGGGCGTTCTCTTCGGGCTGTTCGAACTAAATCTGCGCACGCTCCTGTGCATCCTGCCGGTCGTGACGGTGGTGACGCTAAGCGTATACGGCTTCTTCTTTTGGCATGCGAGCCGGGACGCCAAGGCCATCAACGACGAAATACAAAAAAAGCGGGAGGAAAGCCATGAACGCGATTGACATAAGCGGCCTGCGCGTGCGCTACGGCGCGCTGGAAGCCGTCCGCGGCATCGACCTGCGCGTGCCGCAGGGGTCGCTCTTCGCATTTCTGGGGCCTAACGGCGCGGGCAAGTCCACGACCCTATCCGTGCTATCCACGCTGCTCGCCCCCAGCGCCGGCAGCGTCCTCGTCGCGGGGCATGCGCTCGGCCGGGAGGACGACGCCATTCGCCGCGCGATCGGCATCGTCTTTCAGCAGAGCGTCCTCGACGACCTGCTGACCGTCGAGGAAAACCTCCGCTGCCGCGGCGGGCTTTACGGGCTGCGCGGCCGGGCGCTCGCATGCGCCGTGCGGGACGCAGCTGCGGCCGTCGGCATCACGGACCTGCTATCCCGCCGCTACGATCGCCTTTCCGGCGGGCAGCGGCGGCGCGCGGACATCGCCCGGGCGCTGGTCGCCGCGCCCACCCTGCTGATCCTCGACGAGCCGACCACCGGTCTTGACCCGCAGTCTCGCGGGGCGGTCTGGGAGGCGGTGCGTGCGCTGCAAAGGGAGCGCGGCATGACCGTGCTGCTCACCACGCACTACATGGAGGAGGCCGCGCAGGCGGACGAGGTCAGCGTCATCTGTCGGGGCCGCATCGTCGCCGAGGGCACGCCGCAAGCGCTGCGTTCGCGCTACGCCAAGGATACGCTTTTGCTGTACCCCAGCGACGAGGAGGCGCTCAAAAGCGCGCTGCTCGCAAGGAGCCTGCGCTTTGAGGCGCGCGGTCGGGCGCTTCGGTTGGAGCTTGCCGACACGCTTAGCGCCATTCCGCTGCTCCATGCGCTTGCGCCGCTGCTCTGCGCGTTCGAGGTCAGCTCCGGCACGCTGGACGACGCCTTTGTGCGTCTGATCGAGGGAGAGGAGACGAAGGACGATGCTGCTCCTGCTGAAGCGTAACATCCTGCTCTACCTGCGCGACCGCATCGGGCTCTTCTTCTCCATGCTCTCGCCGCTGATCGTGCTGGTGCTCTATGCGCTGTTCCTCTCCCGCTCGCTGGTGTCCAACCTGCCGCCGCTTCCCGGTGCGAAGGCGCTGATGGACGTTTGGATGGTCGCGGGGCTGCTCGGCGTCACCAGCGTCACCTCCACCTTCGGCGCGCTCTCGCAGCTCGTGGACGACCGCAGGCGACGCATTCTGTCGGACTTCGCGGCCTCTCCGCTCACGCGGCTGCGCCTGGCGGCGGGCTACGCGGGCGGCGCGTTCGGCGCGGGGCTGCTCATGACGGCGCTGTGCGCGGGGATTGGGGCGATCTATCTGTACCTGGCGGATGGGCTGCTGCTCAGCCCCGCCGTCTGGCTGGCGGCCCTTCCGGCGGCGGGGGCCAGCGTCCTTTGCAGCGCCTCTGCCGCGCTGTGCTGCGCGCTGTTTTTGCGCACGGCTTCCTCGTACGGCGCGCTGCAAACGCTGCTGGGCACGCTGATCGGGTTTCTGATGGGCATGTACGTCCCCATCGGCGCGCTGCCATCCGGCGTGCAGGCCTTCATCCGCTTCTTCCCGCTCTCCCACGGCGCGGCGCTGCTGCGCAAGCTGCTGCTCACCCCGCAGCTCGAGGGCTGGCCGCAGGCCGCGAAGGACCTGTTCAACCTGGAGCTGGGCTGCGCGTTCCGCTACGGGGATTACGTCCTCCCCGCCGCCGGCCACGCGCTCGTGCTGGTCGGTTCCGGCGCGGGGCTTCTGGCGCTGTGCGCGCTGCTCCTGCGGCGCAGGAACGCCGGTCTATAGAACCGCTTGCAATTTAGGCCTCCTTCCGCTATACTGTGCGTAGCAAAAAACGCCGCAGATGCGAACGGAGGTCTTTTTATGGGCATTCATCAGATCGTATCAAGGCGTCTTGAGCCCGTGGAGGCGGCGCTGGCCGCCGTGCCCGGGCTCGACGCCATGTTTCATCAGTGCTTTCTGAACACGCTGGAAACCACCTGTCAGGAAAAGGAGGACGGCCTGCCCTTCATCATCACGGGCGACATCCCCGCGATGTGGCTGCGCGATTCCATGGCCCAGGTGATGCACTACGTGCGCTTTGCGGACGAGCCCGAGGTCGCCCGCTTTCTCGAGGGCGTCATCGAGCGCCAGATGCGCTGCGTGCTGATCGACCCGTACGCCAACGCCTTCAACGGCGAGCCCAGCGGCGCGAAGTGGGCCGAGGACGAGCCGCCGCAGGGCCCGCAAGTCTGGGAACGCAAGTACGAAATCGACTCGCTCTGCGCGCCGCTGCACCTCGCGCACGTGTACCGCCAGGCGACGGGTTCTACCGCCTTCCTGACCGAAACGTTCCACAAGGGCATGCGTGCCATCGTCGAAACGTTCCGTCGGGAGCAGGATCATGCGCAGAGCCCGTATTACTTCATCCGCACCGACTGCCCGCCCTCCGACACGCTCACACACGGCGGACGCGGCGCGCCGGTCGCGCGCACGGGCATGACGTGGTCGGGCTTCCGCCCCAGCGACGACGCGTGCGTCTACGGTTACCTCGTGCCCGCCAACCTGTTTGCCGCGGGCGTGATGGACGACGCCGCCTACTTTGCCGCCCTGCTGGGCGACGAGGCGCTTTCCAAGGACGCCTCCGCCCTGCGCGAGGATATTCTTACCGGCATCGCAAAGTACGCGCTGGTCGAGCACCCCAACCACGGCCAGATTTTCGCCTATGAGACCGACGGTCTGGGTCATTACACGCTGATGGACGATGCAAACGTGCCGAGCTTGCTCTCGCTTCCGTATCTGGGCGTATGCAAGAAGGACGACCCGCTCTACCTGCGCACGCGCAGCTTTGTGCTGAGCCCGGACAACCGCTTCTACTACGAGGGCCCCTACGCCAAGGGCGTCGGCTCCCCGCACACGCCCGCGGGCTACATCTGGCCCATCGCCCTTTGCATGCAGGCGCTGACCTCGACCTCCGTTCCCGAGATCGCGGAACTGCTCGTGCAGCTTTTAAAGACCCACGGCGGCACCCACTTCATGCACGAGAGCTTCGACCCCGCGAAGCCGGAGTCCTTTACCCGCTCGTGGTTCGCGTGGGCGAACTCGCTCTTCGGGGAGCTGCTCTACCGCCTGTACGAGGAGGGCACGCTTGGCGACGTGCTGCAGCTCGTAAGGGAGCAGGTACCGCAGGCGTAAAGGCACATCGATGCGCAAAAAGAACCGTTGCAAAAGCGATTTATGCAACGGTTCAGCGTGTCGCCACAGTGGCATAGGCCACTGTGGCGAGATTACGGGTGATTTTTTCGCTCCGCAAAACTGCGTTTTGCTCCGGAAAAAGCCCCGACTACGAAGGGAGCGAAGCGACTAGGCGCGAGGACAGCGCAAAGCGCTCCGCAGAGCCGTACCCAGCGCATAGCGCGGGGCGCAGCGAGCAAAGCCGGGCGATACGATTGCAGTCTTGCAGACGGCTTTTGGTTTCTCTGCTTTCGATGGGTTTGTCAACAATCTAAACCGTTGCAAAAGCGATTTCTGCAACGGTTCTTTTGTGTTTTATTCGACGCGCACCGCGCGCGAATTATGCCTCCTGCCAGCCCTTGCACACGTCCACCCAGGTCTGCGCGCCGGAAAAGCGCTCCAGCTCCTCCAGCGTGAGCTCAATCGCGCTGTTCGAGCTGCCGCAGGCCGGATAGACCGTCTGGAACCGGCGCAGCGATTCGTCCAGATAGACCGGAATTCCCTCGTTCACCGCAAACGGGCAGACCCCGCCCACCGCGTGGCCGACGAGGCGCTCCGCATCCTCAGGCGACAGCATCTTGGCCTTCATGGAAAAGCGCGCCTTGAACTTCGCGTTGTCCACCTTCGCGTCGCCCGCCGCGACGACCAGAATGCAGCTTTCGCCGCTCGTAAACGACAGCGTCTTGGCGATGCGGGCAGGCTCGCACCCGAGCGCCTCCGCCGCCAGCGCGACGGTCGCGCTGGAAACCGGAAATTCCAGAATGCGATCCTCCGCCCCAAATGCCTTTAAATACGCACGAACCCGTTCGATTGCCATACCATTTCCTTCTTTCGCAAATTTATTTTGTGCCGACGCGCAGCATCGTCAAAAGGCCCCACAGCGTGCCCAACCCGTAGGTGACGTGTACCAGCGGGAAGAGCGCCGGAAGCGCTGCGAGGCATAGCAGTTTTCCCACAGGCGCGGCGGTCGCGGCGCGAACGCTGAAAAAGACGTCCGCCGCGCCGTACGCGAGCAGCAGCAGGCCCAGCGGCAGCCCCGCGCCGCACAGCGCCAGCACGGCGCCCGACAGCAGCGCCAGCACGAACAGCGCGGGCACGAAGTGCCGCGGCGCAAAGCAGCGCGGTGAAATGCGCATCGTCCGACCGACCCATAGTCCGTTTCCCCACTTTTGGCGAAGCTGCCCCTTGAGCGAGGCGCGCGCGGTGTGGTACGAGCAGATCTCGGGGCAATAGCGAAACCGATAGCCTGCCTGCCGCATGCGATAGTGCATCTCGTTGTCTTCCGTGCGGCAGAGCCGCTCGTCGTAGCGCCCCACCCGATCATAAACCGACCGGCGGTACATCGCGTAGGCGAGCGTATCCACGTCGCGCGCTTCGCCCGCGTTGCGAAAGGGCGCGGCCCCGCCCGCAAAGCGGGAGATGTCCAGCGCGGTCAGCACCGACTGCCAGGGCGTTTTCGGCGCGCTGCCGTCCACGTGCCCGCCGACGATATCCCCGCCGCGCTCAATCGCGGCGACGTTCTTGGTGATGAAGTCCTTCGGAATGCGCGCGTGCGCGTCCAGCCGGATGAAGAGCTCGCCCGCCGCCGCGTCCAGCGCCGCGTTGATGCCCGGCGCGAGCCAGCGCTTCGGGTTGTCCAGCACGCGAACGCGCATCGGCGCGCGCGCCGCAAACGATTCCATGACCGCGCGGGTACCGTCGGTCGAGGCGCTGTTCACCAGCAG
>JAEXCG010000027.1 GCA_023402355.1 Bacillota bacterium
CTTCTGCAGCGCTAGGAACTTCTTTAATCACTTCCTTGACTACTTCTTTCGGAACTTCACGAACCACTTCCTTGATCACTTCTTTTTCTACTACACGGTCTTCAACTTTAGCAAACTTCTTGCCACCGAAGATGTAGCTGACACCAGCTGTCAACATACCTGTTCCTTCAGCTTTACGGTGGCTGCTGATATTACCAAAGATAGAGGGAGCAATAGCGCCGCGAGCTTCAACATCAATAGCCCAATATTTGTTAATGTTGAATTTCAAGCCTACACCGGCAGATGCACCGATACGTGCTCTTACTTTATTTTCACCTTCGGGAACCATTGTTCCATCATTTTTGATTGTTACATTCTGTGATTTAGCTACAGAAAGCATAGGACCGGCAAAACCGTAAACTTCAAAGAAACGGCTAGGATTAGCACCTGCAAACAGAGTTGACAAGTTTACCATAGCGTCGATATTAGCTCCTACATAATTCTTGTTGTGTTGGTAGTAACTGTTATCCAAGCACAAGTGTTGTGTGATACCATTTACTTGACCACGTATTCCCCATGTGGGAGTAATTAACTTACCCAAAGAGATACTGAAGTGAGGAGCCAGTTTATTGAAACCATCGTTTTCAATAGCGTGGATACCTCCACCTACACTGACAAAGATGTTATCACTCCATTTCGGAGTATAATAATTAGTATCTTGTGCCATAACCGTAGTTGCACAAGCTCCTGCCAACAAAAGTGACAGTGTTAAGAATTTATATTTCATTTTTATTATATTTTTTGGTGAATAACTGAACAAATAACCGATAGATGATTAATTATTATCTTCCACCTGCACCACCACCTGAGTTGCTGTTATCTCCATGACCGTGATCGTGACCTGCGTGTGATTCTGAAGATTCAGAAACAACTGTTGCACCAGCTTTTCTAAGCTGTACATTAGGAATAGTATATTCTACTCCATCAACTGTTGCAGTTACAGTAACGACTGATTCAATAATTGTTGTTACAGGGCTGAATGTTACAGTAGTTTGAGCTTTGATAGTTCTTGTTTCTTTCTGCATTTCAGTTTTAATACCTGTATTGTAAGTACCGACTACTGCTTTTAAAACCTTGATAACATTTTCGTTACTCATTGCTCTTGAGTTAACAAGAGTTTCAATGTAACTGTTAATAGCATTAATATTAACAACTTCTGAACCTACTTTAGCTGCATATTCAATATCTATATTTTTGTCTACATCATAAGGTCCGTAAGTAACAGGAGTATTCTTAACTTCAGTTGTTTCAATTGTAGTTGGGTCTTCGCTTACTGTTACATTTTTAGCAGCAGAAACTATTTTCTGAGCATAGAAATTTACCGGAATAAGAGCAAACTGTCCTTTTGCTAGTTTAGGAATTGCCACAGTAATGGCTTCTACTGGCAGATATTCTGCATTGCTGAAAGAGGGGCAACTAATTTCTTTTGTAGTAGCTGCAATTGTTCCATCTGTACCTGCAGTGATTGTTTCAACAATTGCTTGGGGAGCAAGAACTTCACCCGTTGTCAAATCATATACGGTGGCAACAATCGTCGCACTAGCAGGTGATAGTTCTACCGGTTCTACATTAAATTCTTCTTTTTCGCAGCTTGTAAACACTACTGTTGTTAAAGCTACTGCAGCTAATGCTAATTTAGCACCAATACCGCTCAAAAAACTTTTCTTTTTCATCTCAATAAAATTAAAAATTTAATAATTCTGATTTAATAAAATATGGATTAAAACTATTTTGTTGCATTATATTGTCACTTGCATTACTATATGGCATTTTATAATAATATTTTTCATTTCCTGCATTATATGTTATACCCGTACCCAATGAGGTAGAAACCCTTGGTATATATTTATGTCTTTTATATTTATAAGGTGGTAATGCGACGATGAACTTAAACCCTCCATTACTATTGGCATGTTCTGCTTTTACAGCGTAGAAACCTATACTGGCATAGCGGAAGTGTCTGATCATTTCAAATCTTACCCCTTTTTCTTTTAATAAATATTGTTCAGCTCTCAATTTAAACTGTGTATTATACCTTGGCCAGTAAAAGTTTCCCCCTACAGACCAATAAGTAGTGTATTTATCATTATAGCGAAATTTAAAACCATGCCAATATCCAAATCCGACATAGCCAATTCTTCCTTCTAAAGAAAAACGTTCGTCTTTAAACGGATAAAACAAATTTAAATCTGCACCATATGTATTATAATCAAACATACCAATAGTTACTGTACTTTGTATATTATATGGTAATCTAAATTTTTGTGCTAATGTCAAATATCCTGGATGAATTTTTCCGGCTGTTTCTCCATATCCATCATTGTATACAGGAAATACAATCTGTCCGGTAAATTTCATTCCTGGCCAAAGCGACACCTCTACCGCCGGGCTAAACTCTAATAAAGCCTGATATATCTGTGTAATGATATAGTTCTTAAAGTATAGCTGCGGATATACCAATATATCTACTTTAAACAGCGAACTGTTCTTTTTCTTTTCTTTCTTCACCTTGTTCCAACTGTCACCTATATCATAACTGACTTTCCAGTCTTCACCGTTTACCACTGTTGTGTCACCGGCAAGAGGCT
>JAEXCG010000032.1 GCA_023402355.1 Bacillota bacterium
CCTCAAGGACGTCTCCACGCGCGTGGGCAAGCTGATAGGCATCATGATGCCCGGCATGATGCTGATCCTCAACCTCGTCACCGTGGCGATCCTCTGGTTCGGCTCCAAGCGCATCGACATGGGCGCGATGAACGTCGGCGCGATGCAGGCCTTCATCAACTACGCGACCATGATTCTGATGTCCCTGATGATGCTCAGCGTGATCTTCGTCATGCTGCCGCGCGCGCAGGCCTCGGCCGAGCGCATCGTGGAGGTGCTTTCCGTGGAGCCGTCCATGGAGGACCCGGCGCAGTCGGCGGACCGCCTGGTCGCGCGCGGCGAGGTCTCCTTCGAGGACGTGCGCTTCGCCTACCCCGGCGCGCAGGAGGACGTGCTCTCGCACATCACGTTTACCTCGCGCGCGGGGGAGACGACCGCGATCATCGGCTCGACCGGCAGCGGCAAATCCACGCTGATCGACCTGATCCCCCGCATGTTCGACGTCTCCGGCGGGCGCATCCTGCTTTCGGGTACGGACGTGCGCGACATGACGCAGGCGCAGCTTCGCGCTCGCATCGGCTACGTGCCGCAGAAGGCGTTCCTGTTCAGCGGGACGATCCGCTCCAACCTGAACCAGGGGCTGGAGGGCGCGACGGACGAGCAGATGTGGCAGGCCCTGCGCACGGCGCAGGCGGAGGACTTCGTGCGCGCGATGCCCGACGGGCTGGACGCGCCCGTCGCGCAGGGCGGTACGAACTTCTCCGGCGGCCAGCGCCAGCGGCTGTGCATCGCCCGCGCGCTGATTCGCCATCCCGAAGTATACATCTTCGACGACAGCTTCTCCGCGCTGGACTTTGAGACGGACGCGCGATTGCGCAGGGCGCTCGCCTCGCAGACGAAGGAGGCGGCGGTGTTCATCGTCGCCCAGCGCATCTCGACGATCCGCCACGCGGACCGCATCGTGGTGCTCGACGACGGACGCATCGCCGGCATGGGCACGCACGAGGAACTGATGGAAGGCTGCGAGGTTTACAGGCAGATCGCCCTGTCGCAGCATGCAGAGGAGGAGAAAGCCTCATGATGGGACCGGGACGCGGCCATCGCGGCCGCAAGGGGGCGCAGGCAACCGCCCGCGCCAAGAACTTTAAAGGGTCGTTCAGGCGGCTGCTGGGCGAGTTTAAGCCGCTTCGCATGAAGCTGGTGCTGGTGCTCGTCGCGGTCACCGCGGCGAACGTCTTCAACATCACCGCCCCGCGCATGGTGGAGCACGCGATCGACATCGTGACGGACGCGCTGGGACTGGGAACGGGCATCGACTTTTCGATGCTCGCCCGCGTGCTCGTGGGGCTGCTTTGCCTTTACGTGCTTTCCTCCGTCTTCCGTTACTTCCAGGAAGTGCAGATGGTGGACGTGACGCAGGAGGTCATGTTCACCCTGCGCCGCAAGGTGGACGAAAAGATGGGACGGCTGCCGCTTTCCTACTTCGACCACAACGAGCGCGGCGACATCCTCTCCCGCGCGACGAACGACATCGACAACGTCGCCAACTCCATGCAGCAGAGCGTCACGCAGGTGCTCAGCGCCGTGGTCACGCTTATCGGCGTGCTGATCATGATGCTTTCCCTCTCGCCGCTGCTCACGCTCATGACCATCCTGATGCTCCCGCTCATCATGGCGGGCACGATGTTCATCACGCGCCGCTCGCAAAAGCTCTTCGTGAAGCAGTGGTCGGTCACCGGCGACCTCAACGGGCATATCGAGGAGATGTTCACCGGCCACAGCGTGGTCAAGCTCTACGGCCAGGAGGAGAACTCCATCCGGCGCTTTAAGGAGCAGAACGAGGAGCTGTACACCGTCGGCTGGAAGGCGCAGTTTCTCTCCAGCCTCATCCACCCGCTGATGAACCTCATCGGCAACCTCGGCTTCATCGGCGTGTGCGTGGTGGGCGCGCTGATGGTCATCTCCGGACGCATGAGCGTCGGCGGCGTGACGGCCTTCATCACCTACAACAAGCAGTTCACGCAGCCCATCAGCCAGGTCGCCAACATCATGAACGTGCTGCAAAGCGCGGTGGCGAGCGCCGAGCGCGTGTACGAGCTGCTCGACGAGCCGGAGGAGATCGAGAGCGAGGACAAGGGCGTCAGCCTCGCCCACGCGAAGGGCGCGGTGACCTTTGAGCACGTTGATTTCGGCTACACCGACGACAAGACGCTGATTCAGGACATGAACCTGCACGTGGAGCCCGGACAGATGGTGGCCATCGTCGGCCCCACGGGCGCGGGCAAGACGACGCTGGTCAACCTGCTCATGCGCTTTTACGACGTGAAGGCCGGGCGCATCCTGATCGACGGCGTGGACATCAAGACCCTGCCGCGCGAAAAGCTGCGCGAGGCGCTGGGCATGGTGCTGCAGGACACCTGGCTCATCAGCGGCACGATTCGGGAGAACATCGCCTACGGCAGGAAGGACGCGGACGAGGCGGCCATCCTGCGCGCGGCGAAGGCGGCGGGCGTCGATCACTTCGTGCGCACGCTGCCGGAGGGGTACGACACGCTGCTGCTGGAGGACGCGCGAAACATCTCGCAGGGCCAGCGACAGCTGCTGACCATCGCCCGCACGCTGCTTTCCGACCCGCCGATCCTGATTCTGGACGAGGCGACCAGCAGCGTCGACACGCGCACCGAGGTGCTCATCCAGGAAGCGATGCGCAGGCTCATGGCCGGGCGCACGAGCTTTGTGATCGCGCATAGGCTATCGACCATCCGCGGGGCGGACGTCATCCTCGTCATGCAAAACGGCAGCATCGTGGAGACGGGCACGCACGACGAGCTGATGGCCAAGGGCGGCGCCTACGCGCGGCTTTACAACAGCCAGTTCGCGGGCGAGGAAGAGGCAAGTGCATAATAGAGCGCCTTTTCCTGCAAAACAGAGGAAAAATATAAAAAACACTTGATTCAGGGAACCGGGAATTGTATAATAAGCGACATGGATGATGCGGCGGGCCTTTGCGCGGCGTTTCCATGGAGCGATTGCGACGGGTGCACGCAGCGCGTGCGCCCTTTTGCAATAGAAGGATTAGTAGGAGGAGATCGTCATGAAAAAACTCACCGCCATCGTGCTGTGCGTGGCCATGCTGCTGATGAGCGTTTCCGTCTTTGCGGACGACGCGGCAGGTGAAATCACCATTGCGCTGATCACGAACACCACGGGTGACTATGCCCAGTACGGTATCCCTGTTCATAACGCCGCGATGCTGTACATCAATCAGCTCAACGCGGCGGGCGGCATCGGCGGCAAGACCGTCAAGGTGCTCGAGTACGACGACAAGGCCGACGGCATCGAGACCGTCAACGCCTTCAACCTGGCCATGGACAACGGCGTCACCGCCGTCATCGGTTCCGTGCTGACGGGCGCGACCATCGCGCTGGCCGACGCGACCTACGAGGTGAACATGCCGCAGATCACCGCGTCCGCGACGGCGGCGGGCGTCACCATGATCGACCCGGACGACCCGCAGAGCGAGCTGCGCACCAACGTGTTCCGCTCCTGCTTCATCGACCCGTTCCAGGGCGAGAAGATGGCGGATTACGCAGTGGGCAAGCTGGGCGCCAAGAAGGCGGCCATCCTCTTTGAGACGGGCAACGACTACTCCGAAGGCCTGAAGGACGCGTTCGTCGCGAAGGCCGGCGAGCTGGGCCTTGAGGTCGTGGCGACCGAGGCGTTCGCCACCGGCGACCGCGACTACCGCGCGCAGATGACCAACATCGCCGCGCAGGCGCCGGACGTCGTCTTCTGCCCCATCTACTACGGAGAAGCGGGCCTGGCCATCACGCAGGGCCGTCAGGTGGGCATCACCGCGACGTTCCTGGGCGGCGACGGCTTTGGCGGCATCAAGGATTACGCCACCGCCGAGGACCTGGAGGGCAGCGTGTACTGCTCCGGCTACGCCCCGGGCACCGAGTCCGTCGCGCAGTTCGAGAAGGACTATGAGGCCGCCTACGGCGAGCCCGTGCCGAACATGTTCGCCCCGCTCGCGTACGACGCCGCGATGCTGCTTTGCAACGCGCTGGCGAGCGCGGAGGAGACGGGCGCAGAGGCCGGCTCCGACGAATACAAGCAGGCCGTGATCGACGCGCTGGCCGCCAACGACGGCACGGAGGGCATCACCGGCTCCTACACGTTTGACGAGTACAACAACCCCATCAAGTCCGCTGCGATGATTCAGCTCCAGGGCGGCGAAGAGAAGTTCACCGAGCTGTACTAAGCCTCATATCGGCACCTATTTGAGCGGGGGGAAGTACAAATTCCCCCCGCATTGTCCTTATATGCGGGACGAAATTCCTGCTTCATGAGAGACGGACGTCCACTGATCGCCTCCGCTTGGCGGGGGCGGCTGCTGGGCGTCCGTGTCGCAGGCGCTGCGGGAGGTTCACTCCGCCGCAAGGAATGAAAGGACGTGACGCACGGATGTCCCTCGTTATCGCCCAGATCATCAACGGACTGCAATCCGGGTCCATTTACGCCCTGGTGGCGCTGGGCTACAGCATGGTGTACGGCATCATCCTGCTGCTCAACTTTGCGCACGGCGACATCATCATGGTCGGCGCATACATGACCTATTACGCAATCACCAGCTTTCACCTGCACCCGCTGCTCTCCGTCCTGCTGGCGGTGCTGGTGAGCACGCTGCTCGGCGTCGTCATCGAGAAGGTAGCCTACACGCCGCTTCGCAGCGCGCCGCGCCTGTCGCTTCTGATTACGGCCATCGGCGTCTCCTTCCTGCTCGAAAACGGCGCGCAGCTTCTCTTTGGCGCGGACACCAAGAGCATGGACACGATGGTGACCGGCAACCTCACGCTGGGCAGCGTGAACATCAGCATCGCCGCCCTGCTCACGATCGTGGTTTCGGTCGTCGCCATGCTGGCCCTCAGCTTCCTCGTGCAGGGCACGAAGCTGGGCAAGGCCATGCGCGCGGTTTCGGAGGACATGGGGGCCGCGCAGCTCATGGGCATCAACATCAACCGGACGATCTCCTTTACGTTCGCCGTCGGTTCCGCGCTCGCGGGCATCGGCTCGGTGCTCTACCTGTGCGCTTACCCGCAGGCCAGCCCCACCATGGGCTCGATGCTGGGCTTAAAGGCGTTCGTCGCCGCCGTGCTCGGCGGCATCGGCTCCATCCCGGGCGCCGTGATCGGCGGCTTCGCCATCGGCATGGCCGAGGCGCTGGTCTCCGCGGCGGGCCTTTCCGTCTGGAAGGACGGCGTGGTCTTCGCCATCCTGATCGTGGTGCTGCTGGTCAAGCCGACCGGCATTCTGGGCCGTCCCGTGACGGAGAAGGTTTGAGGAGGTGCGCGATATGAGAAAAAAACGGATCTCCATGCCCGTTCGCTACGGCATCAACCTTTTGCTCACCGTCGCCCTGTGGGCCGTGCTCTTTTCGCAGATTGAAAGCGGCGCGATCACCAATTACTGGTCCGGCATTCTGGTGACCGTCGGCATCAACATCATCCTCGCGGTGTCGCTCAACATGGCGACCGGCTATCTGGGCCAGCTGCCGCTGGGGCACGCGGGCTTCATGGCCGTCGGCGCGTACACGGGCGGCATCTTCATGAAGGCGACGCCGGTGGCGGCGCTGCTCAAGGCGGGCGACATGGCGGCCTGCGTCCCCTACATCATCTTGGCGCTGCTGCTCTCCGGCGTGATGGCGGGCATCTTCGGACTCATCATCGGCATCCCCGCGCTGCGCCTCAAGGGCGACTACCTGGCGATCATCACCCTGGGCTTTGGCGAGATCATCCGCGTCATCTTAACCAACATCGACTCAGTGCTGGGCTTTAAGTTCACCTACGGCGCGTCGGGCCTCAAGCGCATCCCCAAGACCTCCAGCTTCACGCTGGTGTTCATCTGCGTCGCGCTCACGTGTCTGGTCATCCACATGATCATGAAGTCGCGCCACGGCCGCGCGATCCTCTCCATCCGCGAAAACGAAATCGCCGCGGAGGCCTGCGGCGTCAACACCACCTATTACAAGGTCATGGCGTTCGTGGTTTCCGCCTTCTTCGCGGGCATCGCGGGCTGCCTGTATGCGGGGTACCTGGGTTCCCTGTACCCCTCGACCTTCAAGTTCATGAAGTCCATCGAAATCTTGGTGCTGGTGGTGCTGGGCGGCATGGGCTCGATGCTCGGCTCCATCCTCTCGGCGACGGTGCTCACAATTCTGCCGGAGCTGCTGCGCGGCATCGCGGAATACCGCATGGTCGCCTACTCGCTGCTGCTGGTCGTCATGATGATCTTCCGCCCGAAGGGCCTGCTGGGCACCTACGACTTCTCCCTCTCGCGCATTTTGGAGAAGGCTTTAAACGGCGGCTACAAGAAGGGGAAGGAGGCGGCTAAACCGTGAGCTATCGGCGCATCCCGGAACCCAAGCTGGTGCCGGTCCCAAATCCCAACATCATCCCGGAGCGCGACGTGGACAAGGCGCCCATTTTGGAGTGCCGCCACCTCGGCATCGACTTCGGCGGCCTGACCGCCGTGGGCGACTTCAACATGGCCATCGGCCGCACCGAGATCGCGGGCCTGATCGGCCCCAACGGCGCGGGCAAGACGACGGTCTTCAACCTGCTGACCAAGGTGTATCAGCCCACGCGCGGCACCATCCTGATGGACGGCCGCGACACGGCGGGCATGAACACCATTCAGGTCAACCGCGCGGGCATCGCGCGCACGTTCCAGAACATCCGCCTGTTCAAGAGCCTAACCGTGCTCGACAACGTGCTCATCGGATTGCACAACGACATGCAGTACAACCTGGGGGCCTCCATCCTGCGCCTGCCGAGGTACTGGAGGGAGGAGCGCAGCGCGAGGGCGCGCGCGCTGGAGCTGCTGTCGATCTTCGACATGCAGGACCTCGCGGACCACGAGGCGGGCAGCCTGCCCTACGGCGCGCAGCGCCGCCTGGAGATCGTGCGCGCGCTGGGCACCAAGCCCAAGCTGCTGCTGCTGGACGAGCCGGCGGCGGGCATGAACCCCTCGGAGACGAGCGAGCTGATGGACAACATCGTCAAGATCCGCGATACGTTCCAGATCGCCATCATGCTCATCGAGCACGACATGAACCTCGTCATGGGCATCTGCGAGGGCATCTGCGTGCTCAATTTCGGCCAGATCATCGCCAAGGGCACGGCGGACGACATCCAGAACAACCCGGAGGTCATCAAGGCCTATCTGGGCAGCGGCAAGGAGGGATGACGCCATGATGCTGAATGTAGAAAACATCAACGTGTATTACGGCGCCATCCACGCGATCAAGGACGTGTCCTTCCACGTGGAGGAGGGCGAGATCGTCACCCTGATCGGCGCGAACGGCGCGGGCAAGTCGACCATCCTCAAGACGATGTCGGGTCTGCTGCACAGCAAGACCGGCTCCATCGAGTTCATGGGGGAGAAGCTGGGCGGCGTTCAGCCGCACAAGATCGTCGAAAAGGGGCTCGCGCAGGTGCCGGAGGGCAGGCGCGTCTTCACCCAGATGACCGTGGAGGAAAACCTGGAGATGGGCGGCTACACGCAGCCCGGCAGCCAGATCGCCGCGGGCATTCAGGACGTGTACAAGCGCTTCCCCCGGCTGGAGGAGCGCCGCAAACAGGTTGCGGGCACGCTCTCCGGCGGCGAGCAGCAGATGCTGGCCATGGGCCGGGCGATGATGTCGAAGCCCAAGCTGCTGATGCTGGACGAGCCGTCGATGGGCCTCGCGCCGCTGCTGGTCGAGCAGGTCTTCGACATCATCAAGGAGCTGCACCAGGCGGGCGTCACCATTCTGCTGGTGGAGCAGAACGCGCGCATGGCCCTGTCGGTCGCGGACCGCGGCTACGTGCTGGAAACCGGGCACATCATCCTGAGCGGCCCCGGGCAGGAGCTGCTGTCGGACGAGGGCGTCAAGCGGGCGTACCTCGGCGGCTGACATCAAAAAAGGAATCGGATTTTCCGGTTCCTTTTAGTGCGTCGACAAAGTGGCATAGGCCACTTTGGCGAGTTTACGGGTGATTTTTTCACTCCGCAAAACTGCGTTTTGCTGCGGAAAAAGCCCCGACTACGAAGGGAGCGAAGCGACTAGGCGCGAGGACAGCGCGAAGCGCTCCGCAGGGCCGTACCCAGCGCATAGCGCTGGGCGCAGCGGGCAAAGCCGGGCGATATGATTGCAGTCTTGCAGACGGCTTTGGGTTTGTCTGTCTTCGATGGGTTTGTCATCGGTCTGGAAGGAATCGGATTTTCCGGTTCCTTTTTGATTTGCCGCCTGGGGACGGCCTGATTACGACACCTTTTTCGCGCCCCTCTCCGCCTTCGGGCCGCGCGCCATTTCAGCGGCGCGGCTGTGCAGAAGGCACTCCAGCGTCGCGCGGATGTCCTCCTGCGTCGTTTCCGGGTTCAGCGTGCACATCCGCAGCACCTTCCGGCCGTTCAGCTCGGTGGTCAGCACCTGCGCGTAGCCGCTTTGCGTGACCTCGCGGGCGATTTCCTGATTGATAAGGTCCTGGCGGTGGGCGGGTACGCCCGCGGGCGCGAAGCGGAAGCACACGATCCCCTGCTGCGCGGGGGAGACGACTTCCCAGCCGGGCTGACGGCGCACGAGCTGCCCGGCGAGCTCGGCCATCGCGAACCCGTGCTCGATCGCCCGGCCGATGCCCTCGCTGCCCATGACCTGCAGGGTGAGCCACAGCTTCAGGCTGCGCGCGGGGCGGGTCAGCTCGGGCCCCAGATCCCAGAAATCCGGGCTTTGGGTGAACGCGCCGGCGTCCTTGAGGTATTCCGGGTGCACGGCGAAGCTGCGGAGAAGGTGGGACTGATCGCGCAGGAGCACCACGCTGCACCCGTAGGTCTGCATCAGCCACTTGTGCGCATCCCAGCTCAGGCTGTCGGAAAGCTCGATCCCGGAGAGCAGATGCCGGTAACGCTTTGACAACAGTATGGACGCGCCGAAGGCACCGTCCACGTGCATCCACAGGCCGTGCTCGCGGCAAATTGCGGCGATTTCGGGCAGCGGGTCGATGCTTCCCGTGTTGGTCGTTCCGGCGGTCGCGATCACGGCGAACGGCTTCTTTCCGGCGACGGCGTCCTGCGCGACGGCGGCGCGCAGCGCGCCTACGTCCATGCGGAAGGCCGCGTCCGAGGGGATCTTTCGCACCTGATCGGCCCGGAAGCCGATGATGTGCAGCCCCTTGGCGACGGAGGAGTGCGTCTGGTCGGAAACGTAGGCGACGGCGATCGCCCGCTCCGCGTCGCGCAGCTTTGCGTCCCGCGCGGCGCACAGCGCGGTCAGGTTCGCCATCGAGCCGCCGGAGACGAAGAGCCCGCCGCAGCCCTCGGGATAGCCCGCGAGGCCGCACATCCAGCGGATCAGATTCTCCTCCACGCAGCCCGCGGCGGAGGCGTTCATCCGGCAGCCCGCGTGCGGGTCGTAGGCGTTGGTCATCACGTCGCCCATCCAGGAAAAGAGGGAAACGGGGCTGGGGATGCACGCGAAGCAGCGGGGGTGCTGCACCAGCGCGTTATTCGCGTACACGTCGCGGAGCATCTCCTCGTAAACCTCGCCTACCGGGCGTCCTTCCTGCGGAATGCCGCGCGCCATGAGACGCCGGAGCGTCTCCTCGTCCGGCTGGCGAAGCACGTCTTCCTGCCGGATATTTTGGTAAAAGCCGAAGACCGTATCGACGAATTCCTTCATCAGTTCTCCGGCGCGGTTCATCTGGTTTTCCATCGCAGCCTCCATGGTTCTGCCTCCCTCATGCGCTTGACTTTCTACGGGCATTACTGTACCATACCAACCATGAATTTGTAAAATTCATGGTTTTTATAATATCGTTCAAAATAAATGATAAGAGGGCTTATGGAAATTCGGAATATCGCGACCTTTGTGCGCATCGCGGAGCTGCAAAACTTTTCCCGGGCCGCGGAGCAGCTCGGGTACTCGCAGTCCGCCGTCACCATGCAGATCAAGCAGCTTGAGGAGGAGCTGCACACGCCGCTTTTTGAGCGCATCGGCAAGCACGTCAAGCTGTCGCAGGCGGGGGAGCGTCTGCTTCCGCGCGCGCTGGACATTCTGGACGCGGTGCGCAGGGCCGAGGACGTCACGCGCGCGCCGGGGGATGTGACGGGCAGGCTGCGCGTCGGCACGGCCGAGTCCCTGCTGATCAGCGTTCTGCCGCCGATCCTGATGGAGTTTGGCCGGCTATGCCCGCACGTGGAGGTCAGCACGCACACGGCCCTGGTGTCCGACCTGTTCGACATGGTGCGTCGCAACGACATCGACGTCCTGTACTTTCTGGATCAAAAGACCGACTTCGCGGAGTGGGTGAAGGTGGCGGAGCGGCCGGAGGCGGCGGTGTTCGTCGCGTCGGCGGAGCATCCGCTGGCCCGGGAAAGGCGGATTCCGCTGGAGCGGCTGCTCATGGAGCCGTTCGTGCTCACGGAAAAGGGGATCAGCTATCGGTTCGCGCTGGAACAGGCGCTGGCGGCGGAAGGGCTTGCTCTCCACCCGTTTCTGGAAACCGGCAACACCGACGTCATCACGAAGATGCTGCTGCAAAATCTTGGGGTCTCGTTTCTGCCGGAGTTCGTCGTGCGGGATTTCATACGCGACGGCAGGCTTTCCGCGCTGGACGCGGCGTGCCCTGAAATTTGCATGTACAGCCAGCTCATCTATCACCGGAACAAGTGCGTCACGCCCCAGATGGAGCGCTTTCTGGAGCTGATGACAAGGCAGATCGGCGCGCCCTATGCGCCGTGCGCCTGAACATTGGAAAGTTCAGGGATTCCTTTTCTTTCGCAACTTTGGATAAGAAACGTGCCCGCCACGCTGTTATACTGGAATCCGGAGGTGAGGACATGGGGGAGATAAACGCACAGGGCATCGCCCGCGCGGTCGCTTTTTTAGAGGGCAAGCTTATGGAAGGCGTTCGGCTGGAGGACGCGGCGGCGGAGTGCGGCTACAGCAAGTACCACTTTGAGCGGTTGTTCACGACCATGGTGGGCTGCACAGTCTATCAGTACGTGCGGCGCAGGCGGCTGACGGAGGCCGCGCGGCGCCTCGTCGATTCGCAGGAGGCGCTCGTGGACGTCGCGCTCTGCTGCGGCTTTGAAAATCAGCAGGCCTTCACGAAGGCGTTTCGCAGCCTGTACGGCGAATCCCCGAGGGTTTACCGGAAGAAGGGCGCGTTTTACCCGCTGCAGCTTCCCTTCGCGCCGCAGGCGGGGTGGGAAGAGAAGGTGCTCGGAAGAATCTTGTCCGTGCAAAAGGTTAAAAGCCCGGCGCGGGTCGTCGCCGGGTTTAGGACGCACACGGGCCGCGGCTTTCAGGGGCTCGGCCGCTGCTGGCGGAGGCTTCATGCGGCCAAGCGGCGCTTTACAGGGCGGACGGACCCGGATTTCACCGTGGGCCTCGACGACTACCGCGCAAACTTTTCGATGGAGGGGGATCAGCCGGGCTTTGACTACTGCGCGGGCGTGGAGGTATCGGGGGATGCCGGTCTGCCGCGGCGCGCCGTCCGCGTGGAGCTTCCGGCCTGCACATACCTCGTCTTTTCCTTTCGTGCCCGCGCGCAGGACCCGGCGCAGCCCCTCTTCGAGGCCATCTACGGCGGCTGGTTTCCCCGGTCGTCCGCGCGGCTCGACGAAACGGCGCGCTTCGACTTCGTGCGCTACGGCGAGCAGACCGACGCGCGGGGGGAAAGCGCGATCGAGGTCTGGGTTCCGGTGCGGAGCGAAGAAACCGGGCTGACCCCTTGACACCGTCCGCCGCCGCGTGCTATACTTCGTTCAGGTTCACACAAAATGGGCTTGGCAATAACTTCATAGACATCGTGTTGCGAGGGAACTGTAATAAGTTGAAAAAGGTAAGACCTGACCTCTTGACCTGTCGGCTAATACCGGCGTAGGGAAGCAATTTCTTACGCCGGTCTTTTTGTCGTCGTATGAAAGAGCTTCCGAAAGGCGGAGGCTCTTTCTTTGTTTGGAGGGTACATATGTCGTTTATTGAGCGCGCGATCACGGATTCACTGCCCGTCTGGAACTGCTGCATAAAGACGCCGTTCGTTCAGGGGCTTTTGCGGGGCGATTTGCCGCAGGCGGCGTTCCGGCGTTACATGATCCAGGACAGCATCTACCTAAAGCACTACGCCCGCACCTTCGGCAAGGCCATCTACCACGCGCGGACGCTTCGCGAGATTCAGGTCTACTACGACATGCTGAATTTTGTGACGGACCGCGAGTCGGCCGTCCGCCTGAGCTATCTTGCGCGGTACGGCCTCACGGACGGCGACGTCGAGCGCATGACGCCGGAGCCCGCGGCGCGGCGGTACATCCGTTTTTTGTCCGAGGCGGCGGAGCGGGGGGACGGGGGCGAAATCCTGACGGCGCTTTTGCCCTGCATGCTCAGCTACAGCTACATCTTTCAAATCGTCGCGGCGGACGGGCGGGCCAAGACCTCGCGCTATGGGGACTTCATTCAGGATTACGCGGACCCCCAGTATGCCCTGCGGTGTGGGCAGTGGACCGCCTTTGCGCAGGAACGCTGCCGCCCACGGGACGCGCGGGAACGGGCGCGTCTGCTTTCGACGTTCCGAAAGGCCAGCCTGTTGGAGTGGGGCTTCTTTCGGATGGCGGGGCCGCGAGCGGGGGAGCCGGAAGCGTAGTCCACCGGCAGAGCGGAAAAGGAGGAATTTGCTTGAAGAAGGTTTTGACCATCGCGGGGTCGGATTGCAGCGGGGGCGCGGGCGTGCAGGCCGATTTGAAGACGTTTTCCGCGCACGGCGTTTACGGCATGAGCGTGATCGCTGCAATCGTCGCGGAGAACACCTGCCGTGTGCTGGCCGTGCAGGAGGTCGCGCCGGAGATGATCCGAAAGCAGATGGACGCGGTGTTCGAGGACATCGAGGTGGACGCGGTCAAGGTCGGTATGCTCTCGTCGCCCGCCTGCATGCGCGCGGTGGCGGAGGGACTCAAAGCTTACAGGCCGCGGCACGTCGTCGTCGATCCGGTGATGTACGCGAAGAACGGCAGCCCGCTGATGGCGCCGTCCGCCATCGGCTGTCTGATCCGCGAGGTGCTTCCCCTTTCGGAGGTGCTGACGCCCAACATCCCGGAGGCGGAGGCGATCACGGGCATGACGATTGAGCGCGTTTCGGACATGGAGCGTGCGGCCAGGCGCATCCGATCGATGGGCTGCGGGGCCGTCGTGGTGAAGGGCGGGCATGCCTGCGGGGAAGCCGTGGACGTGCTGTACGACGGGACGGAATTTTACCACTTTACCGGCAGGCGAATCGCCACGAAGAATACACACGGCACGGGATGCACGTTTTCCTCGGCCATCGCCGCCCGGCTGGCCGAGGGCTGCGGGGCGGTGCGGGCGGTCGGGCTGGCGAAGGAATACGTACAGGGGGCGATCGAAAACGCCCTGTCCATCGGCCGCGGAAACGGGCCAACGCATCACTTCTATGCCCTGTACCGCGCGGGACTTTCAAAGGAGGCGCAGCATGAGGACTGACTATTCCCTGTATCTGGTGACCAATCGGGACGTGCTTCAGGGTATGGCGCTGCCGGAGGCGGTGGAGCAGGCGATCCTCGGCGGCTGCACGATGGTTCAGCTCCGCGAGCACGACGCGCCGTCTGCCGGCTTTCTCGGGCGGGCGCTGG
>JAEXCG010000045.1 GCA_023402355.1 Bacillota bacterium
GGGCTCCAGCACGCCGCCGCGCGCGGCGGCGCAGCGGGAGCGCGTCAGCGCCGGGGTGGCGGGCAAGGGCGGCAAGCCCGTGCGCGTGCGCCACTCCCCCAGGCGGCAGGCGACGCGCGAGATGGACCACGAGCGCCTGGAGCAGATCGTCAAGCGCGGGCCCGTGCGCAGGAAGCGCGTGAAGTGGGGGCCCATGGTGGGCGGCATCCTGCTGTTCGCGGCGGCGGTGTGCGTGAGCGTCACGCTGCTTCTGACGCAGACGGCCTCCGGCCAGCGCCAGCTCGCGGCCTGGGGCTACGACGTGCCGGCCAGCGCCTACATGAGCCTGGGCGACAGCTACCTGGACACGGGCGAGATCGAGCGGTCGATCGCGGCCTACGAGCGCGCGCGGGAGATCGAGCCGGACAGCGTCGAGGCGGCGCTGGACCTGGCCGGCGTCTACGAGATCGACGGGCGTCAGGAGGACGCCGTCGCCATCTACACCGAGCTGATGGACACCCTCGCCCCGCAGCACGTCGAGGCGTACACGCGGATGATCCGCATCAGCCGCGAGGCGGGCGAGGCCCAGCAGGCGGTGGACCTGATGAAGCGCGCCTACGAGGCGACGGGCAGCGACACGTTTGAGACGATGCGGCGGGAGTACATGCCCGACGCGCCCGTGGCGACGGTGACCGTCTCGGACAAGAAGAACGCCAAGGAGTTCGAGCTCATCAACAACAAGGCGAACGTGCCCTACGACGTCACCCTGACGGCGGCCGAGGGCGCGAAGATCTACTACACGCTGGACGATTCGGACCCCTCCGAGGAAAAGACGCTCTACCAGGGCGAGAAGATTCACTGCGAGGAGGGCGCGACGCACCTGCGCGCCGTGGCGATTTCGGAGACGGGCGTGCCCAGCGACATTCTCGACGAGACGTATCAGGTCATCATCAAGACGCCGGACGCGCCCAAGGCCAACTACGCGCCGGGGCCCTATCAGCGCGTCATCAACGTGTCGCTGCGCGCGGGCGAAGACATCGTGGCGATCTACTACACGCTGGACGGCACCTCGCCCACGACCGATTCGCTGCTCTACACCGGGCCCATCACCCTGCCGGTGGGAAAGTCCACCCTCAAGGCGATCGCCATTTCCGACACGGGCAAGCAGAGCTACGAGATGACCTCCACCTACGAGATCACCGGCACGCAAAAGCGCGTGTTCAACAAGAACGACACCTTCAAGAACCTGACGCTGATGAAGACCAAGTACGCGGCGTTCAAGAAGTCCTACGGCGAGCCGGAAAGCTACACGGAGCTCACGGGCGAGGGCGCTTACGGCCAGGGCCAGAGCTTCGAGGCCGTGTACGCGGACAAGACCGCCCGCTTCGTCTCGCTGTCCGAGGGCAAGGACCCCGTGCTCTACTATTTGGAGACGCGCGACGGCTCCATGACCGGCCCGCGCAAGACCAAGGTGGGCAGCGAGGAGATGACCGTGCTCGACGCCTTCCGCGACAAGGGCGGCATGCCGGTGAACGACCGGGGCGACCGGCTGCTCTACAACATCGACAGCAAGGGCGAGGAGATCGGCACCTACCGCGTGCAGGACGACGGCAGCGCCCGGGCGCAGTACTTCTACCCCGCGGACGAAAACGTGTACGTCGAGCTGACCTATACGATTCGGGACGGCGCGGTGGAAAGCATCCTCTGGCAGCGCTACATCGGCGTGACGCAGTAAGCGGCGGGCCGTGCCCGCGCCCGCATCCGAACGGGCGAGTCCGCATCGTGCGGTCGCGCACGCGGCCGGAACTTGGCGTGCGGCGGCGGGCCGTGGCAGGCCGTGGCGGGCCGTGCCCGCGCCCGCATCCGAACGATTGAGGCCGCATCGTACGGTCGCGCACGCGGCCGAGGCCGGGCGAGCGGCGGCGGGCTGTGCCCGCGCCCGCATCCGAAGGGGTGCGTCCGCATCGTGCGGTCGCGCACGCGGCCGGAACTTGGCGTGCGGCGGCTTCTCTTCAAACGAATAGCGTAAAGCAAAGCGGCGAGGGCCGGGCATATACCCGGCTCTCGCCGCCTCTTTCAGTCTGCCGCGCATTGCCTGATTTACCGTAGGCTTTTCTGCGCCCCTTCTTTTCCGAGGTACGCCTGCAGCTCATAGTGCCACTGGAGGATACCGTTCAACACCACGATTTGCACGAGGAACGGCGGCTCCACGCTAAGCCGCCGCGTCTCTTCCCTTAGCGCGCGCAGCGTTTCGCCTCGGTTCTCCTCGCGGCAGGCGGCGCACAGGTAATCGCCCGCGGGCAGGCGCGTCAGCCCCTCGTCGTCCGGGCAGCGGATACATACGGCGAAGAGGCGCGATTCTTCCCCGGCGGTGTAGATACCCGCCAGATCCTCAAAGGCGTACAGCGCGCGCCGTTCCGGCGCGATCTGGTCGAAATAGTGGCTGTGGTAGTTCCACAGGTTGCTCAGCGTGGGTTCGCGCATCGTGTCCGAGAGCAGGATCACGCGTTCGGGTAGCCGCCGCAGGAAGGGCGCGCCCTCCTTGGCGGCGGAGCCCGGCTTTTTTTCGTAGTCCGCCCGTGCGGCCGCGATCTTGGCCTTGGCGTATTGCAGCCGGGCGATCTTCGTGTCCGCCGCAGCCTCCGCCTGCTTCAGAAAGCCCACGATCCGCTCCAGGCTGTCGTAGGAGAGCACCTCGCCGATCTCCCGCAGGGACAGGTCCATGCACCGCAGCGCCTGCACGGCGTTCAGCCGCACGATCTCCTGCTCCGTGTAGTAGCGGTAGCCCGTCGCCGGGTCGCGCTCGCCGGGCTGCACCAGCCCGATGCGGTCGTAGTGGCGCAGCGTCTCACTCGTCAGCCCCGTAAGGCGCGCGGCCTCGCTGATGGAAAATCGGTGCTTCATGAAAATTTCCTCTTGACCTTTGTGTTGCACAAAACCTTATACTGCTGAATGTACCACAATTGAAGGAGGAATTCAATGAGAAATCGAGCGAGCCGGGGGTGCGGGCAATGATTGAATGCATCGACGTGACCCGGCGCTATGGCCATGCGGAGGTGCTTTGCGGCGTCAACCTGACGCTGCGGGAGCCGGGCGTCTACTGTCTGCTCGGGCGAAACGGCGCGGGCAAGACCACGCTGCTGCGCTCCATCGCGGGCCGGCAGCGCCTGACGGCCGGCAGCGTCCGCGTGGACGGGCGGGAGGTGACGCCGGGGAGCCTCGCCCCGGACGTCAGCTACGTAGAGAACTTTGCGGGGCACTACAACCTGCCGGTGAGAAAGCTGTTGAGCGTCGCGGGCGACCTGTGCCCCGGCTACGACCGGGACTTCGCCGCGGAGATGGTGCAACGCTTCGAGCTCGACGGGCGAAAGCGCTTCCGGCAGCTTTCGCTGGGCATGAAGACGATGCTTTCGACCGCCATCTGCCTGGCCAGCGGTTGGTCGGCGGCGCTGCTGGACGAACCGGTGCTGGGTTTCGACGCGATCATGCGGCTGGAGTTTTACGACATGCTGACGGAGAGCATCCGCCGCCATCCGCGCATTCTGGTCGTCTCCACGCACCTGATAGAGGAGATCGCGGACGCGGTGCATCACCTGATCGTCCTGGATCGGGGCAGCGTGCGCTTCTTTGAGCCGATGGAGGCGGTGCGGCGCTGCGCGTTTTGCGTGAGCGGCCTGCGCGCGGACGTGGAGGCGGCGTCGGCCGGCCAGCGCGTCCTATCGCAGCAGGACGTGGGTGACCTCGCCACGGCCTGCATCTTCGGGGAGCCGCCCGCCGGAGATGGCGTGGAGGTGCGCCCGCTTACTTTGCAGGAGCTGTTCGTCTGTCTGGTCGGCGGAAAGGGGGGCGCACGATGAAACCTGTTTTTGCGGTCGCAAAGCGCGAGCTGCTCGGCTGCCGCGCGGCCTTTTTCACGGCGGCGGCGGTGATGCTGCTCGCGACGACCGACGCTGACGCCTCCGTCGCGCTCAGCCGGGGGAATTACGCCCTCATCGCGGCGGTCATGGCCCCGTTCTTCGTCGCCCTGCGCGACTGGCCGAGGCTGCTCTGCCTGGGCGCGAGCAAGCGCGATTACTTCGCGGGAAGCCTTTTGTGCTACGGAGCGATCGCCGGGCTCGTGTCGCTCGCAAACACCCTCGTCCGCCTCCTCGTGGACCCGCTGGCGGGAAGACCGGTCGTGAATCTGATGGAGCTTTGCGGCTGGTGGGGAAACGGCCCGTTCCTCGCGTTTTTGCAGCAGGCCGCCTTCCTGCTTTGCGCAATGCTCTTTTTGCACGCGCTGCTCTTCGTGCAGGGCCGCTTCAGCGGCTGGGCGGCGGACGCGGCGCTTGCGGCGGTGCTGGGCGTGTTTTTGCCCATCGCCCCGCTGCGAGGGATTATCGCCCGGTTCTTCGGGCTCGTCATGATGAACGCGCACGCCGTCAGCCAGCTTGCCGCCTGCCTTGCGCTCTGCGTCGCCTTCGCGCTGGCGGGGCTCTCGGCTCTGCGGCGCTGGACGGATTGAAAGGAGATTTTGAAGTGAAACGAATCAGGACGCTGCTGTGGAGCCTTTCGCTGCTGCTTTCACTCGCCGTACCCGCGCGCGGGGAGGATGCGTTCAGACAGGTGACCTACGAGGCGGACGGCGTGACGGCGCTGCTGATCGACGTGCGCGACCGGCGAATTGAGCTGCTGCCCTCAAGCGACGGAATCCTTTACGTGGAGGGCTGGGAGCGGGAAGGGGAAGCCTGCGCGTTTTCGCGGGAGGGAGACGCGGTGACCCTCACGCTGCGCACGGAGCGGAGATTGCGCGATTTCTTCGGCCTCAAGGCCGACGTCTCGAAGAGGACGCTTAGCGTCCGCGTGCCCGACGCGGCGCTGGAATCGCTTGACGTGCGCACGACGAACGAGCGCATCCGTGCCTCGTCCCTTTGCGTAACGGGGGAGGTCTCGCTATACGCGCGGGGCGGGGACGTCGAGGTAGACTCGCTCTTCGCGGGCCGCTGTGCCACCCTGGAGGCGAAAAATGGGGATGTCCACGGCACTCTTTTGGGGAGCGCCGAAGAATTTTTGATCGACTGCCGCGTGAAGAAGGGCGAGAGCAGCCTGCCGGAGCGGACGGCGGGCGGCGACAGGCGGCTCACCGTGCGCGTGAACAACGGCGACGTTCGCCTGGACTTTGCGGACGCGGAATGAAAACGCGGCGAGGGCCGGGGGAAGGAGACTTGCGTCCCTTCTCCCGGCCCCCGCCGCTTTCGTCTTCAGTTCGCCGCGCCCGCCCCCTACCTCGCCGCGGTCAGCTTCACCAGCGTCACGGTCGGCGGGTTGAACAGCCGCATAGGCGGCGCGGTGTCGGGCCGCACCCCCAGGCCGGGGCTGATGTGCTGCGTCAGCGTGCCGGAGGTGACCAGCCCCTCGACCACGCCCTCGCCGGGGAAGAGGCCGTAGCCCGCGACGTAGATCGGCCCCAGAAGCGGCAGGCGCGCCTGGCCGCCGTTGTAGTGCCCGGAAAGCACCAGGTCGATCATGCCGATGAGCGTGGTGCTCTTGTTCTCGGTGCGCGTGGTCGTCATGCCGCGCACGAAGCTCGGCTTGAGCGGCATGTGCGAGAGCACCACGTAGGTGTCGTCCGCCTCCATGCGCTCGCGGGCGGCGCGGACGCGCTCGATGCGTTCGAGCTGGTACTGCGCGGCCTTCTGCTGCGCGGGAGTGATCGCGCGCCCGAGCTGCGCCTGATACGTCTGCTCCGCCGCGTCCAGGTCCAGGCTCAGCGCCGAGTCGGGCGTGAACCACAGCCGCCGTTCGCCCGATTCCACGCAGTAGGGCGCGTCCAGGTAAACCGCGCTGCGCTGCTGCGCGCCCAGGATGAAGGGGGCCAGCACGCTGTCGGCCAGGGAGCTTTCGCCTTCCAACGGCTCCGGGTCGTTCTCCCCGGCGATGAAGAGCACCGGGCGCTTCTCGCCCAGCGCGGTCAGCAGCTCGTAAAAGGGCTGCGGGTCCTCGTCGTCCCCCAGCATGTCGCCGGTGACGCACACGAGGTTGTAGCTCTTGCCCGCGACGGCGCGGGCGATGTCCTCCTGCTTTTCCCCAAAGCGCGCGCCGTAGAGGTCGGAAATGTGCAAAATCGTGTAGCCCTCGAACTCCTTGGGCAGGCCCGGGATGAGCGCGCTCACCTCGCTGACGAACACCATGCGGCTGATGATGGAGCTGTAAAGAAGCGACCCGCCGGCCAGCAGGGCGAGGAAAAGCAGGGTAAAGAGCAGGGGCTTGAGGTTCCGTCGGGGCGGGGTGAACATCTCGTAGCTGGCGGAGACCGCCTTGTGCTTGCCCGCATAATTTGTGGAAAAGTTCTGATAAGGGTTCTGAAAGCGGTCCTGCCTGCGGTTCATGCGGCCCCCTCCGATCTATAAGAGCAACAGCGCCCCGTAAAGGTGACGCTGATTCGTCATTTTTCTGTCATTTTTCCGGGATATACTATCATTATAAGCGCCCGGCACGGGCGGCGCAACGAAAAAAACGTCCAAATTCGCTGGAAATTGTCACCGTTTTTGTAGAATCGTGGGAACCGCGGCGCGAACGATCGACGCCCCGTTCGACAGCATCCGAGCGCCTTTGACATGGCGCAAGCCCACCGCGTATGGTATAATAAGGCCGTCGCGCGACAAAGCGCCCGGGGGCGTTCCCCCCTGGGCCGTAAATTCCGATTATAAGACGAAACAAGAGGCCGAAAGGTTTCAAGAAACACGATAGATGACGCGAGGAAAAATCATGGCGAAGACGAAGTCGGTTTACCAGTGCACCGCCTGCGGCTACGAGACGGGCAAGTGGATGGGCAAGTGCCCGGACTGCGGCGCGTGGAACACGCTGGAGGAGGTGCTGCCCTCGCTGCAGGCGTCCGCCGCGCAGGCGCAAAAGCCCAACAAGCAGCGGCCCGGCACGGGCGCGGGGGCGATGGCGCTCTCCCAGATCCCGGACGACGAGACGGCGCGCGCCTCCACGGGCATCGGCGAGCTCGATCGCGTGCTGGGCGGGGGCATCGTGGAGGGGTCCCTGGTGCTGGTGGGCGGCGACCCGGGCATCGGCAAGTCCACGCTGCTGCTGCAGGCGTGCGCGCACCTGTCGAGGGACGGGGCGCGGGTGCTCTACATCACCGGCGAGGAATCGGCCCGGCAGATCAAGATGCGCGCGCGCAGGCTCGGCGTCACGTCGGACAGCCTGTTCGTCCTCGCGGAAAACGCGCTGGACGCGGCGGAGGCGCGCTGGCAGGAGCTCGCCCCGGACTACATGGTGGTGGATTCCATCCAGACCATGTACAGGCCGGACATGGCCTCCGCGCCGGGCAGCGTCTCGCAGGTGCGCGAGGCGACCTCGCTGCTGATGCGCATGGCCAAGACGACGGGCTGCGCGGTCTTCCTCGTCGGCCACGTGACCAAGGAGGGGGCCATCGCGGGCCCGCGCGTGCTGGAGCACATGGTGGACGTGGTCCTCTACTTCGAGGGCGACCGCCAGCACGAGTACAGGATTCTTCGGGCGGTGAAGAACCGCTTCGGCTCGGTGAACGAGCTGGGACTCTTTCAGATGCATGAGAGCGGCATGACCGAGGTGGAGAACCCCTCGGAGATGCTCCTGTCCGCCCGGGCGAAGGATACGGCGGGCTCGGCCGTGCTTTGCGGCATGGAGGGCACCCGCCCGATGCTCGTGGACGTGCAGGCGCTCGTGGCGCAGACGCCGTTCGGCAGTCCGCGCCGCACGACCAACGGCTTTGATACGGGCAGGCTGGCGCTGCTGCTGGCGGTGCTGGAAAAGCGCGCGGGCATGCCCATGTACAACCAGGATGTCTACGTGAACGTCGCGGGCGGGCTGGAGCTCACGGAGCCCGCGGCGGACCTGCCGCTGCTGGCGGCGGTCGCGTCCAGCGTGCGCGGCACGCCCGTGCCCTCCGATTGGGCGGTCATGGGCGAGGTCGGGCTCGCGGGCGAGGTCCGCGCGGTGGGCCAGGTGGAGCGCAGGCTTTCGGAATGCCTGCGCCTGGGCTTTGCCACCTGCGTGATCCCGCGCGAAAACCTGCGCCGCATCCGCGTGCCGGAGGGCATGAAGGTGTACGGCGTGGACACGGTTTCGGAGGCGATCGCGATCCTGATCGGCTGAGGGGCCGGACGGGCTTTCGGGGAGGGGCCAAAGCCGCCTGGGCCAAATCAATCCCGGCGATGAATACGCGCGTCGGCGCGGGTTATCCTATAGACATCCGAAATGCGTAGGGAAAGCGGGGGATGTGGATGAAAAAAAAGAACATACAACGGTGGCTTCGGGTGCTGTGCGCGGCGATGGGCGCGCTGGTGGGCGCGGGCGTCGCGGCGCTGGCGCTGGGCCTGTGGGAGATGCTCGCGGCGGACGGATCGGTTTCCTTCCCGCACGCGGGGGCGCGCATGGCGATCTATCTGGTCCTCGGCGGGCTGGGCTTCGGGCTTTGCGGCATTTTTTCGGGCATGATTCTGCGCTACGTGCAGGAGAACGTGCACCGCGCGGAGCGCGCGCTGGACGGCGCGCCCGCCGAGCAGGTGCTCACCAGCGCCCTGGGGCTCATCGCGGGGCTCATCATAGCGCTCCTAACGACGCAGCTCTTCCGCACGTCGCAGCCGCGCGAGCTGTTCATGGCGCTGTCGGTGATGGTGTACATCGTCATGGGCTATCTGGGCGCGTCGGTCGGCGCGCGCCGCTACAGGGAGTGGCCGGTGGGCAGCCTGCTGGGCAAGCGGGCGGACAGGCGGCCGGAGCGGGCGGAGCCCAGGGAGGGGCCGCGCCCGAAGATTCTGGATACCAGCGTCATCATCGACGGGCGCATCTACGACATCTGCAAGACCGGCTTTCTGGAGGGCGCCTTGGTGGTGCCCCAGTTCGTGCTGGCGGAGCTGCGCCACATCGCCGATTCGGGCGACGCGCTGCGCAGAAACCGCGGCCGCCGGGGGCTGGACGTGCTTACGCGCCTTCAAAAGGAGACGAACCTGCGCGTGGAGGTGCCGGAGACGGACTTTGAGGACGTGAGCGAGGTGGACGTGAAGCTCCTGCGCCTGGCGCAGCAGACCGGGGGCATCGTGGTGACGAACGACTACAACCTCAACAAGGTCGCCGCGGTGACGGGCGTGCGCGTGCTCAACATCAACGAGCTGGCGGGCGCGGTGAAACCCGTGGTGCTGCCCGGCGAGGAGATGAGCGTGCAGGTCGTGCGCGAGGGCAAGGAGCCGGGCCAGGGCGTCGGCTACCTGGACGACGGCACGATGATCGTCGTGGAAAACGGGCGGCGCTACGTGGGCGAGACGCTGCAGGTCACCGTGACCACGGTGCTGCAAACCGCCGCGGGCCGCATGATCTTCACCAAGATGAAGCCGGTGGAGCGCGCGGTCTGACGGGGATAGATTAAGGGGGCCGTAAAGCTGCAAGCCAGCTTTACGGCCCCCTTCAATTATCCGATGAGCGCGCAAATGTCCAGGATGACGTTCCCCGCCTCGTCCGGCGTGGTGAAGCGCGGGCAGTTGTAGCGCTCGAAGTACCAGGCGCCGGGCGCGGGCGTCCAGCCCCTCGCGGCAAAGGCCGCCCGGCACAGCTCGGCCGCCTCCGGCCCGTAGAGCTCGCCCGAGGCCTCGTTGCCGTACAGGTAGCACACGCCGAGCTCCCCGGCGGGGATGTCCGCCGCCTGGAAGCCCTCCGGCACCTGCGCGTCCGGGGCGAGGAAGACGCCGATCCAGTATTCAAACGCGCCGTCCTGCCCGCGCATGCCGCCGATGTAATCCCCCGTCGCGCCGGGGGCGGCCTTTCCCTCGAGCAGCCGCTCCAGATAGCCGCTTTCAAAGGCTTCGCCCCAATAGCGCCCGAACGTGCCGTGCTCGTCCCGATCGCCGTTCCCGTAGCGCCTGCCTACGAGCTTCACGGCGGGCAGGGGTTCCCGTAAGACGTCCCTGATCTCCATCATAGCCCTCCCTCGCGCGGCCTTGCCGCTGCCTGTCCTCATTCTACAGAAGAAGCCGCCGGCTGTCAATCGCGCTGATTTTGTTTGTGCCCGCGCGCCATCTGTGTTACAATGAGGGGCAAACGAGACTTCCGGGGAATCGCAAGCGGATCGCGGCCCCCTCCGGCGAAGGACCGGCGGGCCGCCGCGCACTCGATAAGGAGGAAACATGAACAACCCGTCTTCGCGCGCGCTGCGCGTCTATCACGCCGTCCTGCTCGGCGCCTACGCCGTGGCCCTTCTGGCCTGCTTCATCTGCGACCTGGCGCTGAACCGCGCCCTCACCTGGTTCCCGGTGGTCGCCTCGTCGATCCTGCTGGCCTTTTGCGTCACGAACCTGCCGGTCTTGGTGCGGCGCGAGCGGCTCGTGTGCGCGCTCGCGGGCGTCACCGCCAGCCTCTTCCTGCTGTTTTTCTGCATCGGGCGCTTCCTGGGCGACGCGGCGCTGCTTCCGACCGCGGCCACGATCGCGGCCTTCCCGCTGGCGCTCGCGTGGCTCGCCGCGCTGACGCTGCGCGCGCGCCGCGTCGGCGGGACGATGAAGGCGGCGGTCGCGCTGGTGCTTTCCGGCGTGCTCGTCGCCTGCATGAACCCCTGGGTGGAGTTCGTGCTTTCGGGCGCGGCGGTGGACCTGCGGCTCTTCTGGAACTTCGAGTTCGACGTGATCGAGCGCGCCGGCCATTACTCCATCAACTTCCTCGTGGGGCTGGGGCTCGCGGTCGCGGGCGCGGCGGCGGCGGTGGCCGCCCTGCGCCGCAGGTGAGCGGGCGGGGAAGCCCGCCCCCTTGACATGAGCCCCTGTCTGTGTTAAGATTTTGCTATACTATTTGGATAGTCAGGAGGGGCCCGCATGCCCGTCAAGTTATTCGATTCGGAACGCAAGGTGATGGAGCCGCTCTGGCGCGGCGGCGACCTTCCGGCGGGGCAGATCGCCAAGCTGCTGCTGGAGGAGATCGGCTGGAACCGCAACACGACGTACACCGTCATCAAGAAGTGCATCGAAAAGGGCGCGATCGAGCGGCGCGAGCCGGGCTTCGTCTGCCACGCGCTCATCGGGCGCGAGGAGGTGCAGCGCCAGGAGACGGACGAGCTGATCGACAAGATGTTCGGCGGCTCGCAGGACGCGTTCTTCGCGGCGATGCTCCGCCCGGGCAGGCTCAGCCGGGAGGAGATCGACCACCTCAAAAAGCTCGTGGACGAACTGGAGTGATGCGGCGATGACCTTGCTTCGCATGAGCCTGGGCGGCTCCCTGATGATCGCGCTGACGCTCGCCCTGCGCGCGGCGTTTTTGCACCGCCTGCCCAAGCGGGTGTTCGTGCTGCTCTGGGGGCTCTGCGCGCTGCGGCTGCTCCTGCCCTTCTCGCTGCCGGTGCTGCGCGCCCCGCAGGCCGCCTCGATGTCGCAGTTCGCGCTCGCGGAAGCGTCCGGCGCGCCGGACGCCCTTTCGGCGCTCGCCGCGCGCTGCCGGGCCTTTGCCGCGGGCGGCGGGCTGTATGGGCTCTACGCGCTGGGCCTTTCGGCCGCGGCGCTCTACTTTGCGCGCGCGTTCGTGCGCAGCCGCCGCCTGCTGAGGACGGCGCTGCCGCTGGGCCGCCGCGCGCAGGGCGTGCCCCTTTACGAGAGCGACCGCATCCGCACGCCGCTGACCTATGGGGCGGTGCGCCCGCGCATCGTGCTGCCCGCGGGCCTCGCGCTGGCGGGGGAGGCCCTGGCGGACGCGCTGGCCCACGAACTGAGCCACGTGAAGAGCCGGGACGTGCTCAAGAAGCTGCTGCTGCTCGCGGCCGCGCTGCTGCACTGGTTCAACCCGCTGGTTTGGGTGATGTACGCCCTGTGCCAGCGGGACATCGAGCTGTGCTGCGACGAGCGGGTGCTCCGCGCGCGGGGGGAGACGGCGCGGCGCGGCTACGCGCTCTCCCTGATCGCGCTGGCGGAGCGCTGCCGGGCGGAGGGGCCGCTTTGCGTCTCGTTCGGCAAGCGCGCGGTGGAGGAGCGCGTCGTCTCGATCATGAAGTGGCGCAGGCCCACGCTGGCGGGGCTCGCCGCCTGCGCGCTGATGGCCGTCACCATGACCGGGGCGCTGGCGGCGACCAGCCTGACCTACGCCCCGCAGGAGCCCGCCGCGTTCCCCCTTTCGACGCTGTACGTCGGGGACGTGAACGTCGCGCCCGTGGCCACGGATAGCGGCGAACCGTACTACGTGAGCGTGACGGTTTCGTCCCTCGCCTCCGCGCCGGCGGAGGATGCTTGGGTCGAGATGAAGCCTTCCGTCCTGCAGGGGACGGAGGACCTCGTCCTGTCGAGCGCGGACGCCGCCTTTCTGGACGCGGGGAGCCTGCGCACGGGCGTCGCCGTGGTGCGCGACGATCCCGAGCTGGGGCGGTACGTAATGACGGTGCGCGAGCCGCAGGCCGCCTCGGACGAGACCCTCTTGGCCGACATGCCGGACGGGGTCACGGTTTCCGTGGACGTCATGCCCGGCACAGGCCGCGAATAGAATGGGTTTAAGCGCCGCTTGACAGGGCGGCGCTTTCCTGTTACACTGATATTTAGATGGATTTCTAATTTCTCGCGCGAGGGAGGCGGGGCGCATGGCCTTTCCCGATACGTTCAAGGCGCTGTCCGACCCGGTGCGGCGCGAAATTTTGATGATGCTGCGCGGTGGGCGCATGTCCGCGGGCCAGATCGGGCAGCATTTTGACATGACGGGCGCGACGATCTCCTATCACCTGTCGCAGCTCAAAAAGGCGGGGCTCGTCTTTGAGACGAAGGAGAAGAACTTCGTGTTCTACGAGCTGAACACGTCGGTCTTCGAGGAGCTGATGCTCTGGATCTCGCAGTTCATGGGAGGGGACGGACATGAAGCGCAGAAGCATTGACGGGACGCTCTATCTCACCACGGCGCTGTGCCTGCTGCCCATGGCGATGGCGGCCCTCCTGTACGCGCGGCTGCCGGAGCAGGTGCCCACGCACTGGAACTTCGCGGGCGAGGTCGACGGCTACTCGTCCCGGGCGTTCGCGGGCTTTGGCATGCCGCTGCTGCTCGCGGCGCTCAACGCGGTCTTGCACGTGGCGATGAACAGCGACCCCAAGCGCGGCAACGTCGCCCGGCCCGTCGCGCTGCTCGCCAAGTGGACGGTGCCCGCCGTGTGCGTGCTGCTCGTGCCGATGTCGCTGCTCGCGGGCCTGGGGCGCGAAGTGCCCGTGGGCACGCTCGTGCCCGCGCTCGTGGGCCTGCTGGTGATGGCCATGGGCAACTACATGCCCAAGACGCGCAGCAGCTACACGGTGGGCATCCGCCTGCCCTGGACGCTGGACAGCGCGGAAAACTGGCGGCGCACCCACCGCGTCGCGGGCGTGTGCTTCGTGTTGGGGGGCTTTTTGATGCTCCTGACGGCGCTCGCCTTTCCCGCGCACGCCTGGATGGGGCTCTTCGCGCTGCTCGTGCTCGCGCTCGTGCCGTGCGTCTACTCGTTCCTCCTCTCCAGGCGGGGCGTCTGACCGGGGCGGGGGGAGCTGCAAAATAAGGATGCGGCGTTTTGCCGCATCCTTAGCGCGTCGACAAAGTGGCATACGCCACTTTGTCGAGTTTACGGGTGATTTTTTCACTCCGCAAAACTGCGTTTTGCTGCGGAAAAAGCCCCGCCCGCCCGGCAAAGCCGGGCGATACGATTGCAGTCTTGCAGACGGCTTTTGGTTTCTCTGCCTTCGATGGGTTTGTCAACAATCTAAAGGATGCGGCGTTTTCGCCGCATCCTTATTTTGGCGCGTTCAGGCCTTGCCCCTTGGCAGCGCGGCCGCCCGCCCCTCAATACCCCTTTTCGAGCAGGAGCTTCTCAAACTTCTTTTCCGAGAGAATCTCGTGCGTGAGAAACGCGCCGTCGTAAAAGAGGGAAAACGTCGTGAAGGGGACCGGCGCGCTTTGGGCCTGCTCCCGCGTCGTGAGATGCACCGCCTGAAACGGCGCGTTCCGCCCCTTCGCCAGACTTTCGAGCAGGGGGACGTACTTCGCGGTAAACGGGCACTGGCTGGTGTAGTAGACCACAAAGCCGGTCTGCGCTCCGCCCGGCCGCGCATCCCGGGCCGTCGCCTTAAACCGGGGCTTTTCCGCGCCCGCCTCGAACGGGAGGTACAGCAGCTCGAAATAGGGGCTCGCCGTGTCGGCCGTTTCAAAGCCCTTGTAGCGCATGTATCCGGGGTCCGAAAGGAACCCCCGCTTCTTGGGCGAGGACAGGGCCGCGAGCCCCTTCTTCCCCTTCGCCCGGCTGTCCCGGATGCACTCCTCCAGGAGGAGGCTGGAGTGCCCCTGCCCCTTGAACTGCCCGGAAACCCACAGGCAGTCGATGAACATATAGCCGTCCGCCTCGACGGGCACCCACGCGAACTCGGCGGGGATGTACTCGATAAAGCACTTCCCCCGGACGTTGCCCTTCAGGAAGACGAGCCCCTCGTCCAGCCGGTCCTTCAGCCACGCCTTCTTCGAGACGACCTGGCAGTCCTTTTCATTTGAAATCGCGCAGCAAATGTGTTCCTTATCGAGGTTTTCGCGCGTGATCCGAATGAGCTCCATCGTGCTGCCCCCCTGTAATCTTCATTTCGCCGCGCCGCGCGGCGAGGCCGCGGGCTTCCTCCATTCTACCCACTCGCCGGGGGAATGTCAATCGGCGCATCCCCGGCCGGGCGCGCGAGGGCGCAGGGCGGGGACCTTAAAATCCTGTTCCTTCCAATTTCGCGCAAAAAATTGCTCGAAACGGCCTGAACAACCGATAGTTGCGCGATAGTTGGTGGTGTAAACCGCCTATTTTCGTGTAAAATGAGGGCGATAACTCGAAAAGGAGAAGGATCCAATGAACGCTTATCAACTTTCCGCCATCGTCTACATCGTCTTTTGCCTGGCCCTTGCCGCCGTGGGAATCTATCTTCTGGTGTTGGTCGTGAAGGCGCTGAAAAAGTACATTCATGCCAAAGAGGTGAGGGAGGAAAAGCGGATCGTCAGAAAATCTTTGGCCGAGGCGCTGCGGGAAAACCGGCTCCGCTGCAAAATGACGCAGGAGTTTGTCTCCGAAGCGCTCGGCGTCAGCAGGCAGGCGGTTTCAAAGTGGGAAACCGGCTCGGCCGATCCGAGCACGTCGAACCTGATCGCCCTGGCCAATCTGTACGGCATATCCGCGGAGGACCTGCTCCGGGGCATCGAAACCGGCGGCAGGCATGAAAAAGATGGAGATCATCAGGAGGGGGATGGAGAATGATGGAGAACGCAGCCATTCGATCGAGGACAGGCCGGAGGTGGCAAATCCTCGACGCGACCACCGTGAAGCTCATCGCGGCCGCGCTCATGTTTCTGGACCACGTCCATCAGATATTCGTGTCCTCCGGGGCGCCCCTGTGGCTCACCGTGCTTGGACGCCCTGTCTTCCCGATGTTTTTGTTCGTCAGCGCCGAGAGCTTCCATTACACCCGCGACAAAAAGAAGTACCTGAAGCGGCTGCTGTTTGCAAGCTGGGGCATGACCCTCTTTACGTTTCTGCTGCAAAGGCTGCTGCCCAATCCAAACGTGGTGCTGATGAACAACGCGTTCAGCACGTTCTTCGTCGCGGCGCTGTACATGCTGTTTTGGGACGGCCTGGTGGAGGGCATTCGCGGCAGGTCGCCCAAGCGGGTGATTCAATCCCTTCTTTGCTGCCTGATTCCGATTCTGTGCGCGCTGCCCATCTATCTTGTCGCCCTGCTCTCCTTTCAGGAGAACGTCCCCGGGTCGCTCATCCGGTTTTTGGCGACGCTTGCGCTGTTCGTGCCGAACGTCTTGAGCGTCGAGGGCGGCTTTGCCATGGTGGTGCTGGGGCTGCTGTTCTACGTCTTCAGGAAGCGCAAAGTCGCGCAGATAGCCGTCCTCCTTCTGCTCTCCGCGGTGGTGTATGGGGCGGACGGCGGCGGCATTCAATGGGTGATGTGCTTTGCGGCGATCCCGATCGCCCTATATAACGGAAAGCGCGGACGGGGCCTGAAGCATTTCTTCTACATCTTTTATCCGGCGCACATCGGTTTGCTGTACCTGCTTTCGACGTTTGCCGCGTGATTGAGAAAGCGGCAGTCGCCGCACCGCTTTTTTTCGCGAAAGAGAAACCTTACTCAGCGCGGCGGCTCTATAGAGATAAAGGCAATCTGCCGCAAGCGACTAGGAGGTTTTTTCATGAAACGAAGGATGCTGTCCCTGCTCGCCGTCCTGCTGACAGCCCTTGCCCTGACGGCTCACGCCGCCACGCCGGACGCAATTTTTTACGACCAGACGGCGACGCTGGACGACTCGCAGTTTTCCGGCCCGGTCGCGCGCAGCATCGAAGCCTTCGGCGGCGCGCTCTACATCCTGGACGATTTCGGGGAGATCTACCGCCTCGGTCCGGGGGACGTGGAGCCCCAGCCGTTTACGGCGGTGCCGGAGGAGGTCGAGCGGGCCTATACCGCCGTCCTCGCGGCGTCGGGCGGCGACCTCTACCTGCTCTCGTTGGAGGACGAGGTCGTCTGCCGCCTGGAGGGGGAGGCCTTTGCGCTCTGCCTGGAGCCGGACCTTTCGGCGCTCCGGGAGGCGGGCGTCGCCGGCCTTTCCATGCCGGTCGCGGTGGAGGGGACGCTCTACGCCCTGGGGTCGTCCACGCAGCTCGTCAGCCTCTCCCTGTCGGACGGCCTCGCCCGCGTCGCGCAGATTCCCAGGACCACGAGCCTTTGCGCCTATCGGGACGGCGCGCTGCTCGCGACCCTCGCGCGCACGCAGGACGAGCCCGCGCGCGTGTGCGTGATGGACACGGCGGGCGGCGTGCGGGAAACGCTTTGCACCCTGCCGGGCACGGGCGCGGCGGTCTACGACGCGGACGCGGACGCGATTTACGCCTACAGCGCGGGGCAGATTCTGCGCCTCGGCGCGGACGGCGGCCTGACGAGCGTCAACTACCTGCCGGAGGCGTTCGCGGATCGGCTGACGGACGCCGCGTTCTTTCCGCCGGACGGCTTTGCGCTGGTGTCGGAGTGGGCCTGCCTCGCCGTGCGCAGCGTCGCCCCGGAGGTGGCGCCTGCGGCGCCCGTGCGCATTTCGGGCATGATGAGCGGCGATCCGGAGGAGGCCTTCGCGCGGGCGCATCCCGAGACGCCCCTCCTGAACGACGCGCGGTTCTTCACGGCGGACGAGGTCGTGCAGGCCATCCGCAGCGGCGAGGCGTCGGTGGACGTCTACAAGCTCAGCGGCGTTTATGACGTGAGCGCGCTGATCGACCAGGGCTTCGCGGAGCCGCTGAACACCCCGTTCATCGCGGGGGCGGTGGGCCGCATGTACGAGAGCGCGCAGGCCTACGTCGCCCGGGACGGCGTGCCCTACGCCGTGCCCTACGAGGTGCAGCTCGGCGTCATGCGCGCAAACGACGCGCTGCTCTCGCAGTTCGGCTTTGACGCGCCGCCGCGCACCGTCCGCGCGTACGTGGACATGGCGAAGGACTGGCGCGAGCGGTTCGGCGGCGAGCACGACGAGTACGTGCTCGACCTGGGCGCGCAGCACGTGAGCAAGCTGGGCGAGGCGAACTACGCGACGCAGGCGCTGTACATCGCGCTCAGCCAGTACGTCGCGGCGACGGAGGCGCGGGGCGAGGAGGTGCGCTTCGACGCGCCCGCGTTCGTCTCCCTGCTGGAGGCCATCGCCTCCCTGCCCGCGCCGCAGGTGCTGGAGGGGGAGGGCGGCCGCTACAGGTACTACGCGGAAAGCGCCCTGCTCGACACGGACTACAGGCTTTCGCTCAACTCGCAGGCGGAGCCGAAGAAAGAGGGGACGATTCTGCCCCTCCCGGCGGCGGTGGAGGACGCCCCCACGATCGTGGACGCGCGGATGGGCGTGTACCTGCTCAACCCGAACAGCAAAAATAAGGAAGCGGCGATGCGCTTCCTCGAATGGACGGCGGAAAATCCCCTGCCGCTCACGGGCTACATCCTGTACCCGGACCGAAACGAGCCGCTCGAGTACGAGAGCTGGCAGGCCGGGCGGAAGGAGCGCGAGGCGCGGCGGGACGACCTGCTCCTGCGCCTTGAGACGGCGAGCGAGGCGGAGCGCGGGGACATCGAGGCGCAGCTCGCCCAGTGGGCGGTCTGGGAGGAGGGCTGGGAGCGCGATTCGCGCTGGCTCTTCTCGCCGCAGGACGTAGAGCGCCTGCGCGCGCTCACGCCCTACATGGACTTCGGCGCGGGCTCGCTGCGCCGCACGCTGATGCAGGGCGGCTTTGGCGAGCTGGACGACATCGCCGCGCGCTTCCTTCTGGGCGAGCTGAACGCGCAGCAGGCGGCGCAGGAGATGGAGCGCAAGGCCTCCATGTGGCGCATGGAGCCGTGAGCCCCGCCGCCGGGGCTAGATGATGTTGGAAAGCGTCGGGTCGTCGCGGTGCGACAGGTGGCGCAGCGCCTCGTCCAGCAGCGCGGTCTGCGTCAGCGCGTCGCCCTTTTCCTCGGCCTCCAGGGCGGCGGCCAGCGCCTTGATCGCCTGCGTGACCTCGTCGATGTCCGGGTGGTCGATGAGCAGGCGCAGCCGCTCGCGCCGGTTCAGCCAGTCGCGCTGCATGTCCTCCGTGCGCTCGGCGGCGAGCGCGTAGTCCTCCGCGCGGATGGCCTGGCGCGTCAGCTCGCACGTGAGCAGCAGGGATTTGGACACGCTGTGGGTGTAGATCATGGAGGAGACCGCCGCCCCCACGATCAGCAGGGGCAGCACGATGACGAGGATGATGCGCTGTTTCATGCCTTCACCACCTCACCTGTTCGGGCTTGAGGACCTGGCGCACGCAAAGCCGCCCGTCCTTTTTGCGCTGCTGCACGTAGAGGCGCCCCTGCGTGTCCAGCGAGCAGAGCAGCACGTCCTTCGGCCCCTCGAACCCGAGGGACGCGAGCGTCTTTTGCAGCCAGTTTTCATCAAGCCCGCCCAGGCGCAGCGCCTCCCCCTGCACAGCGCCGTCCAGCACCAGGATCAGCGGGATGCCCTCGTAGTTCGTCGTAAGGTTCAGGTCCGTGGGCGTCACCGGCCGCGACGCGGCGCTTTGAAAGGCGGTCAGCGTGCCGTTCGTCTCCAGCAGGGCCGTGTCCACGTCCGCGATGTTGAGGATGCCCTGCGAGCGGATGCCCTCGATCAGGTCGTTCAGGTCAAAGCACAGCCGCTCCAGCTCGCCCAGTTGAATCTTGCCCTTGCGGATGAGCACGCTGGGCTTGCCGCAGATGAACGCGCGGAAGCGCTCGCTGCGGAAGGAGAAGATGGTGATCAGGCTGTGCAAAAAGAGCAGCGTCAGGATGGAGATGACGCCGCTGAAAAGCGAGATGCCCACGTCGCCCATCGGCACGGAGGCCAGCTCCGCGATCATCAGGGTGATGACCACCTCGAAGGGCTGTAGCTGCGCAAGCTGCCGCTTGCCCATGGCCCGGATGACGAGCACCGTCAGCGCGAAAAGCAGCGTGGTGCGAAAGAAAACCGTCAGCATGTGAGCGCCCCCTTACGGCGTTATCGTGCTGTGTTTCCCGAAAAAATATGCCCGCCTTCAAACCTTTACGCCCCTTTTGTTGTAAATCAAAATGCCGTATGGTAAAATAGAGACAAAATGGGACGCATTTGCCGGGGCGGAGGGAAGCGGATTGAAAAATATACGTGAATGGTTTTCGCGCGTGGGCGCCGTGGAGCCGGAGGTCGGCCGCATGGTGGACGAGGCGGACGCATCCGACGTGTGCGCGGCGTTTCGCATCGTGCTGCCGTGCATCAGCGCGGCGGAGCTGCTCAACGTCCTGCTGCTGGCCTTTGACGGCGGCTGGCTGCGCTCGACCTCCCGGCGGGTTTACTTCACGCTGTACGTCTCGCTGCTTGCGGC
>JAEXCG010000056.1 GCA_023402355.1 Bacillota bacterium
CAGCAGAAGAGGCCGCACGCGCTCGTAAAACGCGCGCACGTCTTGATAGGGGATCAACCGTATGTGTATACCTACTTTCTTTATGGATGATGCAGAAGTTATCGTCCATTATAGCACAGGAATTGAAAACAGCAATGCCTCCCGGAAGTTTTTTCGCAAATCGCCTTTCTGCACGCCATACGCGCCCCGCGCATAGGGTATTGCGGGAACCCTCGCACATAAATCAACGCGCAAAAAAAAGGAGCGCTCATCATGGAGAATAGAAACATGCCCGCCACCCCCGGCATCGGCCCGGAAGGACTGCCGACGCCCTCCCTGCCGGATCAACAGCCCGCGACGCCCGGACCCGGACCCGTGGAACTGCCGACGCCCTCTCTGCCCGGCCCGCCGCCCAGCGGAGGCAGCGCGTTCCGCTGCCCCTACGGCTATCAGGAGGCCGTCGTCCAATACAACCAGACGTTCACCGACCTGCTGCTCGCGCACAACGTCTCCTATCAGGCGTTGCGCAGCGCCAACCCCAACCTCAGCACGTTCCGCCCCGCGCCCGGCACCCGTTACTGCGTTCCCCCGTCCGGCAGCCGCAGGCTCTGCGCCGCCGGGTCCAGCTCTTACGTGATGGAGCCGGGCGACACGCTTTACACCCTGTCGCGCATGCTGGGCGTCTCGGAAGCGCTTCTGCTGCGCACGAACCCCACGCTCGCCCCCGGCGACTTTCTGCCGGGCCGGGTGATCTGCCTGCCGGATCGCTGATGCCGGGCGCACATCAAAATCGCCGGTGCCGCGCACTGAGAAGCGCGGCACCGGCGTGTTTTGTCGTTTCTGAAAGCCCCGTGCGTGCCTAAACGGGCGGGCGTCCCCGCGCCGGCCCGTTTAGGCCGCGCCGCTCTTCGGTTCGTCCTGCGCGGCGTCCTTCGCATCCCGGATCTCGCTCTTAAACTCCCGGATGCTCTGCCCCAGCGCCTTGCCGATGCCGGCGATCTTGCCGCCGCCGAAGATGACGAGCGCCAGCACGAGGATGAGAATCATTTCGGTTGTCCCCAGTCTCATGAAACCTTCCTCCCTTCAAAAAACGCGTCAGATCGCCGCCGCGCCGGTCAGCCAGACGAGGCCCATGGAGATCGGCTCGACGTACGTGATGAGGAGCAGCGCGACCGCCAGCGCCACGATGTAGGGGACGCAGGCCTTGGAGATCTGCTCAAAGCTCAGCCGCTTGCTCATGCCGCACGCGACATACAGGCAGTTGCCCACGGGGGGCGTAATCATCCCGATGCCCAGGTTCACGATCATGACAATGCCGACCAGATAGGGATTGACGCCCACGCTCGTGAGCACCGGGAGAAGAATCGGGGTGAAGAGCGCGATGGCGGAGACGGCGTTGAGGAACATGCCCGCAAACAGCAGCAGGATGTTGAAGAGCATCAGGATCAGGTACTTGTTCGTGGTAACGCTCAGCATCGCCTCCGCCAGAATCTGGGGAATGTGCCCGCGCGTCAGCACGAAGCCGAAGGTCTGCACGCTGCCCAGGATGAGCATGATGGTGCCCGCGCCAACGGCCGTGTTCACCAGAATCTTCGGCAGGTCCTTCCACTTCAGCGTCTTATAAATCCATTTACCGCAGACAATGCCGTATACGCAGGCGATCGCGCCGGACTCGGTCGGCGTAAAGATGCCGGAATAGATGCCGCCGAGGATGATCAGGGGCATGACCAACGCCCAGATGCTCTCAAAGAAGGTCCTCACGGCCTCCTTCTTCGTGACCTTCTTGGTGTTGACAATGATATTCGGGTTTTTCTTCACGTACATGTGCGCGTAGATCATCATCACGATCGCCATCAGGATGCCCGGGCCGAAGCCCGTCAAAAACAGCGTGCCCACGGACACCTCCGCCAGCACGGCGTAGGACACCATGCCGACGCTGGGCGGGATGATCTGGCCCAGCGTGCCCGCGGCGGCGGCGGTCGCGAGGCTGAAGTCCTCGTCGTACCCGGTCTTCTCCATTTCCGGCGTCATGATGCCGCCGATCGCGGCCGTGGTGGCGGGTGAGGAGCCGGAAATCGCGGCGAAGAACGCGCTGGCCGCGATGGTCACGTACGCCAGACCGCCCTTGAAGCGCCGGAAGAAAAGATTGATGAAATCGACCAGCTTTTTGCTCAGTCCGCCGTCGCCCATCAGGTTGCCGCAGAGTATGAAGAGCGGAATCGCCATGAGCTGATAGGAGGTCATGCCCGCGAACATCGTCTGCGCGACGACGACCATGTTGACGCGCATGCCCGTCATGATGATCGTGACGACGGCCGCCAGACCGAGGCATGCGCCGATCGGCGTTCCGATCAGCAATAGAACGAAGAATGTGCCGAACAGCCAGGCAATCATCTACTCAACCTCCTCCGCGATTTCCGCCGCCGTCTTTTCTCGTCCGCCGTCCGCGCCGTCCTTTTGAAAGACCGCACGAATCGCCAGATAGAAGCTGTAAAGCGTCAGGAGCAGCAGTCCGGCCATCATCACGACGTAGACGACGCCCATCGGCCACTTGAGAATCGGCGTAAACTGCTCCATCAGCCGCGGGAGCTGAACCGCGCAGTAATAGTTCACGATTCCATAGAAAACGCCGCAGATGAGCCAGCTCAGGCATTTCATCGTGCGCTTGACCGCGCCCGGCATCTTGTTTTGAACCAGCTCCACGCCGATCAGCTTGCCGCGGCGCGCCGCGATGTAGCTGGCAAACGTGGTGCTCCAGAGAAAGCAGTACTGCGAAAGCTCCGTCGTCCAGTTGACCGTGAGCGCGCTCATGCGGGCGATCACCTGAATCGTCACGCAAAGCAGCATCCCGCCCACGGAAACGGCGGCGCCCAGAAACGCGAAGCGATCCATATGCTTAAACAATCGGTCCGCGCCGCTGAAAAATCCATCCAAGGTATGAACCTCCTTTTTTCAAGAAATGAAGGCCGGGATGAGCCCGGCCTTCGTGATGGGTGCGGCGGTCACTCGCCGACCTTGGCCTGAGCCGCCTGAAGCGCTTCGATGTACGGGCGCAGGTCGGTGTTCATGTACTTCTCGATCACGGGCGCGACGGCTTCCTTGAACGGCGTGAGGTCGTCGATGTAGGTCACCACGATGTCGGCGCCCTGGGCGATCACCTCGTCGAGCTGCTTCTCCTCGGTCTCCTGCGCCAGCTTGATCTGGTAGTCGGCGGCCTCGTCGAAGGACTTCTGCACCGCCTCCTGCTCCTCGGCGGTGAGGGAGTTCCACAGGTCGAGATTCATGGTGACCGGTTCCACCGTAAACACGTGGCGGGTCATGGAAAAGTAGCGGTTTACCTCGTAGTACTTGTTGTTGATGTAGTTGTTCTGCGGGTTCTCCTGTGCGTCCACGGTGCCCATCTGCAGCGCGGTGAAGACCTCGGAATTGGCCAGCGGCACCGCGTTCATGCCCAGCGCGTTCATCATGTCCGCGAAGACCTGGCTCTCGGCGATGCGGATCGTGAGCCCCTTCAGGTCCTCCACCTTTTCGATCGGGCGCTTGGAATTGGAAATGTTACGCCAGCCGTTGTACCAGTAGCCCAACAGCTTGAGGTTGTACTTTTCGCACTCCTGCGCAAAGACCTTCGCCTCGTCGGTCTTCATCATGGCAAACGCCTGCTCCGCGGTGTCGAACATGTAGGGCAGGTTCATCGCGTCGAAGGCCGGGACGATGTTGCACACGCTCATCGGGTTCTCAATGCAGATATCGATGGTGCCCAGCGCGTTGCCTTCGACGGCCTTGGAGCCGGTCGCGAGCTGATTCGCCGGATAGATGTCCAGCGACAGCGTGCCGTTTGAGTACTCCTGCAGCTTTTCGTTCCAGAACTCAGCGCCCAGCTGATACGGGTGGACGGTCGAGCCGATGTGGTGCGTCGCGAACGCGTAGTCGGCGGACGCGGCGGCGCACATCAGCACGAGGACGGCGCAAAGCAACAGTGCGAATATCTTTTTCATGGGTTCTCCTCCTAAATCGATGGTCGGCCCTGCGCGGGCCGGGGGTGTTCTCGGTCATTAAATGAGATCAGCGGTCGATGATGGAGCCGTCCTCGTGTGTCGCCCAGCTCGGCTTTCTGCCCTGGAAGGGGAACTTCTCCGCGATGTTGTCTACCAATTCAATTCCCAGACCGGGTCCTTCCGGCATGGTGATGTAGCCGTCCTTCACGCTGAGCGGCGCGCCCTTGATCATGGCGTTGAAGTCGCCGAAGGTGCCCGGCCACTCCTGCACCTCGAAGTTGGGCGCGACGGCGTCGACGTGCAGCGCGGCGACCGTGGAAATCGGGCCCAGCGGGTTGTGCGGGATGATGCCCACGCTCTTGGCCTCGGCGATGCGGGCGACCTTCATGCCGGCCGTGATGCCGCCGATGACGCACATGTCGGGGCGCAGGTAGGCCACGTCGGTGTTGTCCACGAGGTTGGCCAGCTCGTAGATGTTAAAGCAGCGCTCGCCGTTTGCGATCGGGATCGGGCACTGGGCGGAGACGTACTTGGCGACCTCCGGATAATCGTTGAACGGGTCCTCAAAGAAGTGGATGATGTACTTGTCGAGCACCTTGCCGATTTCAATCGCCTCGATCGGCTTGCACTGGCGATGAATTTCCAGGGAAAGGTCGATTTCGTACCCGACGGCCTTTCGGATGGCCTTGAACATGGCCTCGTTCTTGGAGCACATGGCCGCGACGGTGTCCGAGGCGTTGGAGCTCATCGGGCGCACCCGGACGTGCTTCCAGCCCTCGTCGACGAGCGCCTTCACCTTGTCTGCCACCTCTTCCGGCGTCTTGCCGGAGGTCGTCTCATAGGCGCGAATCTTGTCGCGCACCTTGCCGCCCAGCAGCTGGTAAATCGGCACGCCCAGCGCCTTGCCCTTGATGTCCCACAGGGCGATGTCGATGCCCGAAATCGCGGCGTTGACGATGGTGCCGCGGAAGTGGGGCGTGCGGGTCATGGCGTTCCAGAGCCACTCAATGCGGAACGGGTCCTGCCCGACGAGCAGGGATTCCAGCACCTTGAGCGCCTCGGCGGTCGCGGTCTGCCAGGCCCACGCGCCGCATTCGCCCCAGCCGACGATGCCGGCATCCGTTTCGACCCTGACCAGCAGCCAGCGCGACGCGCAGAGAATCGGTTCAACCTTGGTGATCTTCATGGCACTTCCTCCTTGATAGTGGGGTGATTCGACGGGAGCCTCTGCATAAGCCGCGGACGGCCCGAGCATGCCCAGCATGTTGCCGGCCGCCAGGCCCATCGAGCATGCCGACGCTCCCTTGAGAAAGGTTCTGCGGGAGATGTTGTTCATCACGTTCATCCTTTCCTGAAATCGTTTGGCGGTTTCGGTGTGTCGTTTTCGTCCCGCTCGTTGCAGCCAGTATATTTGCACAAAATCTCCCGGTCAAGGTTCACTAAATCGACCTGTTTTTTCGCGCGCAGCGCCTGCCGCCTGCGCGCCAAACCCGAAAGCAGGCCCCTTTTACCACGGATGAAGCCCGCCTGCATCAGTTTTTGCATCTCGAATCGCTCCCTTTTTGAGGGGGTCCGCGCGAAAAAAGGCCCTACCTGAAAAAGCTGATGCCCAAGCCTTGCGTCACCCCCGCCGTTTCCGGAAAAGCGCGGCCGGAGCGGTCGCCGTCATCGCGCAAAAAGGTGCGCCGCGAGCCCGAGACGGCAAAGCGCCTGAACCCGCACGTTGGCATGCACGGGTTCAGGCGCTTTTATTTGCTGTTTTACGCGGTTCAGCGGCCTACAGCGCGTTGTCCGCCCTGCGGAATACGCTGGGCGTGCAGCCCAGATATTTTTTAAAGGCGCGCGTCATGGTCAGCGTGTTCGTGTAGCCCACGGCAACGGCGATGTCGCTGAGCGGCGCATTGGTATGCTCGATCTCGTATTTGGCCGCCTCGATGCGCAGGCGGTGCAGGCTCTCCAGAAATCCCTGCCCGAGATTTTTCTGAAACTCACGGGACAGCGTGGATACGCTCATGCCGAACTCCTCCGCCAGCATCGAGAGCGAAAGGCCCGGATCGCGGAAATGCGCATGCATGTACTGGTAGATGGACGCGAACTGGCCGGAATACTGACCGTGGAGCCGGTCGTCCCTGTGAACCTCGAGCTGGGTAAACACATGCTCCCAGAGGTTCAGCACCTCGGCTTTTTCGTTGGGACGCAGCAGCTCGGTCGCGTCCAGATTCATCTGTTCGAGCAGGGAGACGTTGCCCTCATTGGTTTCCGTAATCATGGTCAGCGTTAACTGCAAAATGCTGCTAAGCTGCTGGGTGCGCAGGTGGCGGCTCTTCTGCCCAAAGAGCGTCTCGACCATCTCCTTGAAGCAGGCATAGGCCTCGTCGTAGCGCTCCATGTAGATCAGGTCCGCCATGTGCATGTTCTGCCGGAGCAGCGCGCTGAGGCTGATGTCCTCCGAACGGCCGCTCTCCTTCTCCTCGACGAGCGCGGCGTGCAGCATGGCCTCGTGATAGGCGCGGCTAAAGCTCTCCTGACCGGAGCATACCTTGCTCACGCCGTACTGCAGCCTTTCGCAAAGCTGGGCGCTGATCAGGGATATCCAGCTCTCCAGCCTTTGGCGCACAAAGCGCTCCTCCTCGTCCCCGGGCACGCACACGACCACCAGCAGGCAGGATTGGAGCATCAGGCACTGTGCGTTCAGCCCCTCAAGCTGGGGCCCCAGCGTCTCGGCGACGGCGGCAAGCGTGATGTGACAGCGGTAGCGATACTCCTGATCGCTGCAGTCCTCGCGCCCCCATCGCCCGTCGTCGGGATACAGGGTGATGAGCAGGTACCGGCTGAGCAGTTGGGGAATCCCCAGCTTCTCAAGCTGATCCGCGGTCAGCGACGGATACTGATCCAGCGCGAGCTGCTTGAGACAGGCTCTGCGGAGCTGCCGAAGCTGCTCGTCGATGGTCTTCTGGCTGGTTGAAAGCTGCTGATAATAATGATGGATCGTGTGCGCGATCTTTTCCAGCTCGTCCGTGTTCGACTGATCGTCCGGCTGCGCGTCCGAAACCGGAACGCCTTCGCTGATCTGCCTGAGCGGCCGGAGCACGCGCAGGATGAAATAGGCGTAGATAAAGATCATGGACAAGACCCACAGCACGTTGAGGGCGATCATCAGCCGGAACCACGCGGAGGTCACCGCGCTGGTCACCCCGGTCTCGCGCAGCACGGCGATAAGCGTGCAGCGCGGCGCGTCCAGCTTAAACCGCATGAGCGTGTAGCGCCCCACGTCCTCGACCTGCGCGTCGCCAAGGAGGCTGGCTTCGTCCACCGGCAGCGGCCGGTCCGGCAGCATGAGCGTCTGCCCGTCCGGCAGCACGCAGACCATCTGCTCCGTTTCATACGACCTGCCGCTGCTGTCCCGAAGCAGGCTTTCCTGAAAAACCTCGCCGGCAATGCCGCAAAGGAGATAGGAATCGCTGACGCTGCGCACGACATAAACCGGGGAGGAAGCGTAGTGCGTGGGCTTCGCCGCCAGCAGCTCCCCGTCCGTGAAATGGGCGAGATCGCCCTGCAGATTGATCAGCATGCGCAGTTCTTCCATGCCGTGGCACACGGCGGCGTACCGTCCGTTTCCGGCGATGGCGATGTACGCATCGGACTGCGGAAGGTAGAGGATGATTTCGGAATAGTTCTGATTGACCATGGCAAAGCTCAGCAGTCGGTTGAACATCCTGTGCGGGTCGGAGCCGCTCTGAAACGGCGACGCGTTCTCCACGATGCGAAAGCCCGGTTCGCTCATCTGGGACAGGAGCTGCGCGGATGTGTACCGCTCGATCGCGGGCAGCGCCTCGATGGAGGTATAGAGGTTTTTGCAGAATAAATCGGTGTCGTCGACGGCCTGCAAAAACAGCTCGGTGTTCACTTCGAGACGATCATAATTTTCCGCCCGGAAGCGCGAGGTATTATCGCGCTCGATGTCCAGGACCACAAGGGATGTAATGGCGCTCAGCAGCCCGATGCAAAAACAGATACAGAGCAGATAACGTTGTTTTCTCGTCAATCTGCCAAGCGCCGCAGCCGCGCGCCGAGACCCCTTTGTGCTCATTTGCAACCCCCGCCTTCATCCTTCAATCCGCAGCGATCTTCCCTGTACGGATTTCGGCTTCAGCAAAATCCGACACGATCCGTCAAAAATATTATAGCATAGTACCCAGACGGATTCTTCATGCACTTTTGTTCATCCCCTTCGATTTTCCCTGAAATAATTGACGGATGGACCCATCAGAATTTGCGCCGCCCCCGTCGGCCGCACGCGTTTGCCCTCGGCGGCTGCGCGCCGGGCCGGAAAGGGCCGGGCGATCGCGCGTCGCCTGATCGCGCCTGCGCAAGGGTACAAAAAAGCCGGAACCGCGCGGTCAAAGCGCGGCACCGGCGCGTTCGCCCCCGTCCAGCGGAACCTTCTCCGCCCGAAAGCGCCCATCGTCAAGCCACAGGACGGCCATCGAAAGCTCCAGGTGGAACCGGCGCTTTCCGCAGCTTCCCGGGTTGAGCAGCAGGCAGCCCCCCCGCCGTCTGTTCAAAATACCGGTGGGAGTGGCCGAAGACGGCGATCCGCGCCCCCGCCAGGTCCTCCGGAATCCGCCCGCGCTCGTGCGCCATGAAAAATGTGACGCCCTCGAGCGCGAAGAACCTGCAGTCCGGCAGCGCCTGCGCCCATGCGCCGTCGTTGTTCCCGCGGACCGCGTACAGCGGCGCGATCGCCTCCAGCGCGGCGTAGACCCGCGGATCGTCGAAATCCCCGGCATGCAGGATGCAGTCGCAGGTCTTCAGCAGGTCCAGCACCTGCGGGCGGAGCAGCCCGTGCGTGTCGGCCATCACGCCGGCCTTGACGGCCATGCCGCATCCCCCCTCCGCGTTTCCCGTAAGACGTCGCGCTCTCCCGTCAGGGCTTTCGCCCCATGCTCAGCACGATCGTATCCGCCAGCGTAAACCTTCCGCCGCACCGGCCGATCGCGTCGGCGATCTCCCCGAGAAACGACGTACGCGCCGCCTCCGGCATCGCCATGTGGTCGGAATAAGTGCAAAGAAGCGCCGTATAACCCTTCGCGTCGAACGTCCTCGCGCTGGCATAGAGCTTGTCGGTCACGTCCGCAAAGCCGTAGCGCCGCAGCAGCTCGGAACGATCGTCCCGTATTTTTCCGTAGGTCCTCCGCCGTTCATCGGCGCTCGGAGCGGGTTTGCCCGCGCCGATGTACTCTCCGTACCTTTGATAGACCTTCTGGATCTCCCCGTAGACGCGTGCGTCCTCCAGGGCAGGCGCGGGATGGTTTGAAAACCATGCGAACGCGCCGCCCGGTCGCAGAATACGCAGCACCTTCGGCAAGCCCGCTTCCGGCGCGATCCAATGAAACGCCGTCGCCGAATAGACCAGGTCGAAGGCGTCCGCCTCGAGCGGCGCGCTCTCAAAATCCCGATGGACGACCTTCAGATTCTCGCAGGCGGCAAACTTCTTCTTCGTAAACCGCGCCAGTTCGTCCCCAATTTCGATGGCCGTGACGCGCCGCGCCGCCCTCAGAAAAGGCGGCGTCGCCTGCCCCGTGCCGATTCCGATTTCCAGCGCGTCCTTTTCCCCGTCGAGGCCCGCATACCGGATGACGTCCTCATACAGTTCCTCGGTATACGTCGGCCGAAACCTGTCGTAGTTTTCCACAGCCGTGTTGAATGTCAGCCTTAGGTCCATTTTTCTTTCCTCCCGCTCGCAGTATGCCGTATTTTCGGATTATGCCTCGCAGGCCTTCGTCGCGACGAACATCCCCGCCTCTTTGGGAATCTCAAAGAAGCCTTTCTCATCGAGAATCGCCCTGAAATGCTCTTCAATGAACCGGAAGACCTCGCTCGAAAAGCCTGACATATACGCCGTGGATTGAATGTAACGCATAAAATCTTCAGCGTTGGTAATACGGAAAGAATCCTCGTATCGGCGCAGGGCAACGTTTGCAAACGCTTGGTTCAGCAGCGCCCGGCCGTTTTGCAGCGTAAACGTCGAAGCGGGAATCTGCATTTCATCTCCTGGAGCGTACCTGCAAACGACCTCGCGCAACGCCTGAAACACGCCGTTTGCGCCGTTGGTCGTACAGTAGAAGGTTCCTCCCGGCCTGAGCACCCTGTGCACCTCCCTGATCGCCAACGGAATGTCGGGAACGTGGTACAGCATGTGGTTGGCTATCACGGCATCGAAGCTGCCGTCGACGAACGGAATGGACTGGATGTCGATCCGCTGAATCAGCACATTGGGTCTGTCCAAAAATTTAGAGGCGACGACGTCGAGCATACCCCTTGAAAAATCGGACAAGGTCAGAACGCAGCCCTGCGGCAGCTCCTGCACGTACCGCTCCCACAAAACGGCGTTTCCACAGCCCATTTCCAGTATTTTTGCGTTCCTTTCAAAGCGGTATTGCTCGTAGACCCAGTCAAAAAAAGGCTGAGGGTTGACGCTGTACTTCTTTTGAAACCGCTGCCTGAGCGCCAGGTTCTCCTCGTTGCCGTACTGCGTTTTTACGCACTTTGCATCGTCATATTTGCACACTTTAATATCTCCTCTTGTGGCTCTCGCCTAATTTTGACCATATTATCATAGAACATGCCATTTCGCCACCCCAAAAGATGCTTATACAGGCGAAAAGTGATTTCGGCGAGTTGTTTTTATAAACGCATCATCCACGCGCAGACGGCGCTCTCCTTCCTCACCTACGATTTACGTCGGGCCATCAACCTATTGGGCGTCGGCGTGTTTGCCGCGCGCATTCGCGAAAGATATGCTCAAAAAAGAGGATAAGGATGCCTCTTTTTTTGCTTT
>JAEXCG010000071.1 GCA_023402355.1 Bacillota bacterium
ACCTGAACGTTCCCAATGAAAAAGTGGCTGCCATGCGTGATATCTGGCGGTATCACTCAGAGCATATTACCCAAAACGGCGTCAATTTGTGCGGCCGCAGCGGGGCGTCTCAGACGGATTATGATCCCTATATTGGGCTCTTTCTGCAAGAAAAGAATTTGTCTGCAAACGCTGCTCGTGACGCTATCGCTCAGTTACGGGATTATTGTATTTATCAGCCAAACACGCAAACGCTGCGTGGAACGCAAATCGATCCCTATCAGAACAGTCCCTTGGGATTGTGCGGCGGCAGATTGGCGGAAGCCATCGATGTGCTTCTGAAAAAGGACGAAGAAGACGAGTATTTCTTGGGTGACCTTCCGATGGACGATGTGTTGGACCTCATTGAATGGGCCAGCGAAATCAATGTTGCGGCCCCTAAAAAGACAAGCATCAATTCTTCTGTGCCGACGGCCCGGCAGGTGATTGAATTCCAGGACCATTTCATGCGGCCTGGATCTCAATTCACCGCTTATGATGCAAGCGAAGGCGCTCTTTATGTTCTGTTTTTGCTGTGCCTTGCACTTCATCCCGATACGCCGCCTGTATTTGCGGTTGATAGTTTTGACCACGCTATGCATCCCCGGCTTGCGCAGGCTACGACGCGTCTTTTCTGTGATACCCTTATCAAAAGCGGCAAGACGGCGTTTATTACCACGCATAATCCGCTTGTTTTAGATGGATTAAACCTTGGTGACGATCGCATTCGCCTATTTGCGGTCAATAAAAACAGAAACAATGGACATACCTCTCTGGAACGAATCCAAATTAAAGAGGATTTGCTTGATAAGGGTTTCTCCCTTTCCCGTCTTTGGATTGAAGGACGCTTGGGAGGTGTACCTAATCTGATATGAAAAAGACAATAGGCATTGTTGCAGAAGGACCCAGAGACTATGATATGCTCGTGAGGCTCATCGATAGCATAACCGGCGAAGAGCACCATTATCAAAGAATCCAGCCGCAACCGGATGCAGATGGAGAGTTGGGAAACGGTTGGAAAGGGGTGTGGAAGTGGTGTGAAACACATCGCGATTACCTCAAAGACTATTTCTATTCCATTAGCCCTCGCTTGGATATGCTCATTATCCATATGGATGGCGATGTCGCCCGCAAAGAAAAAGAGGTGCATTGTCACTGTAAGACCGTTCATTGTGACCTGTACGGGAATACTCACCCACTAAAATGCAGCGGGCTCATAAAAAGGGAATGTTCGATTGAAATGCCTTGCCGCCTGCATGCGCCTTCGCCGCAAGGTTATGCTTCATTTCTCAAGGAATTCCTTGAGAAGCAGACCGGTGCGGACGACGAATTGCCGATCTGCTTTTTAACTCCCTGCGACAGCACAGATACATGGATTGTCGCCGCGTGCGAGGAACGCGAGCAGTATGAATCCATTGACGACCCATGGGAGACCGTCATTTGTCATGCGCCGTGCTATTGCGGCGTCCACATGCGTAATCGTCCAAAGAAAAGCAGCAGACCCTATAATGAATTGATTTCCATTGTCGAAAGAAACTGGTCGTCTGTAAGAAGGCGCTGCCCTCAAGCGGAAGCCTTTACAAACGACGTGCTTCGTATTTTATCAAACGCACAATAAGGAAAAGCCAAGATTAGAATTTAAAAAGAGAATGAAAAAAGATGCGAAAAGGTATTGCCAATTCGCATCTTTTTGTTATAAACGGTCAATGTACTCGTTGACAAAAAATAATGCCGCAATAAGCTAAGAGTGCAAGTTGTTTTGCCGCTAAATTACTGAATGCCGCTCGCCGCAGTCGATGCCGAACGCCTCGAAGAGGCAGATGATGCGCTCCACGCAGTCGAAGTCGTCCAGCTCGCCGTCCATCAGCGCCAGGTGAATGCCGTGCAGGAGATTGAAGGCGCCCTGGGCGCATTCGTCCTGATAGCAGCTCGGATAGGGCGGCGTGGGCAGGTGGCAGATCACGTAGCCGCAGATGCAAGACTCCATGGTCCTGGGGAATTCAGGGGTCATTTCGTCGACGGGTAGCTCCAGGAAGGGGTATTTCTCGTGGTATTTGCGGTATCGCTTGCGCAGGTACTCCAGCTTTGCCGTGCCTGGTTGACCGGACTTTTTCTTTTGCATATGCGTCCTACCTTTGTCATGCAAATGTTATACATCTGTGATGCTTACAACAATTATACAATTTGTAATAATAAAGAAAAATCATACAAATGTATTGCAGGTGGCGGAGATGAAATTCAAAATCCCAACCGTCCCGGCGACGACAAACAAATGTATCCGGTTCCCTAATGATGTGCTGGAACGAATCGAACAGGCCATTTGCGGGAAGCAGACGACGTTTTCCGCCTTCGTCGTACAGGCCGTCCGCGACGCGCTGGACAGTCTGGACGAGGACAACGAACAGACAAAATAAGGGCGCTCCATCCGGTTTCGGGGGAACGCCTCGTTTTGGGACCGCGCAAGGGACGTCCTCCGTCCCGGTTCGGATTTACACTTTCCCTGCGCGAAAGAATGTGATATAATCGGCACAGAACGAACGGCGAGGATTGCGCCTGAAATGCTGCAAAAGCCCGGAAACACGAGGAACGAAAGGAGCACGGCTGTGGAAAACGAAGAATTTCAACGCCTAGTTCTGGAAAAGCTCGGTTCGATGGAAAAGCGCATGGACTCGATGGAATCTCACATCGGCTCGATGGAAAAGCGCATGGACTCCATGGAGGGCGACATCAAGGAGCTGAAGGCGGGGCAGGACATCCTGCGCGAGGGGCAGATCATGCTGCAAAAGCGGGTCAACTCCATGGAGCTCAAGATCGACCATCTGGGCTTCGACATGGCGCAGGTGCTGTACAACGCGACCACGGCCGTGGACGAGGCGCTGCTGCACAAGCAGGAAAAGGAAAGCTAAGCTATAAATAAAGAGGCGCGGGCCGCTCCCTCCTTCATTTAGGAGAAAGCGGCCCGCGCTTTTTGTTTACCCGATCCGCCTGAGCACCATCACCAGGCTCTTGAAGTCGCCCACGGGCAGGCCGCCCGGCTGGATGAAGGGCAGGCGCACGCCCGCGCCGGTCAGCACCGAGGCGTTGTACTCGGCCCCCGTCTCCTCGTCGCGCCAGCGGCCGTCCGGGATGTCCGCGAGCTTCACGCGGCGCATCTCCGGGTTCGCGCTTTGCAGCGTCACGAACGCGAAGAGCAAAACCGTGTCCTCGAGCTGAAACTGCCAGGCGCACAGGTTGCCCTCGAAGGGGCTGACCAGGCGCGTGAATACGCCCTGCTGCGTGACCCGGCGAATCCGCTTCACCCGCTCGATCTGGCGGCGGATGACCTCCAGGTCCTCCGGCGTCTGCTGCGAGAGGTCGAGCTCGTAGCCGATGTTGCCGCTCATCGCCACGTCGCCGCGCATCTTCATGTCCGTCACGCGCCCGACCTGATGGTTCGGCACGGCCGATACGTGCGAGCCCATCGTGCTGGCGGGGTAGACGACGCTGGTGCCGTACTGAATCTTCAGCCGCTCCGCTGCGTCGGTGTCGTCGCTCGTCCAGGTCTGGGGCATGTAGTAGAGCATGCCCGGGTCAAACCGCCCGCCGCCGCCCGAGCAGGACTCGAAGAGCACCTCGGGGAAGGCGCTCGTGATCGCCTCCATCACGCGGTATACGCCCAGCATGTAGCGGTGGGGCACCTCGTCCTGGCGCTCCGGCGGCAGCGCCGCGGAGCCGTACTCCGCAAAGTTGCGGTTCATGTCCCACTTGATGTAGGAGATCGGCGCGCTTTGCAGCACGGCGCTGATCGCCCCGATGACGTAGTCCTGCACGTCCGCGCGCGACAGGTCCAGAATCCACTGGTTGCGCGCCTGCGTGGCCGTGCGCTCGGGCACGCGCAGCACCCAGTCCGGGTGCGCGCGGCACAGGTCGGAGTTGGGCGAGATCATCTCCGGCTCGACCCAGAGCCCGAAGCGCATGCCCAGCGCCTCGATCTCCTCCGCCAGCCCCTTGAGGCCGCGCGGCAGCTTGCGGGGGTTGACCACCCAGTCGCCCAGCGACCGGTCGTCGCTGTCGCGCTCGCCGAACCACCCGTCGTCGAGCACGAACAGCTCCACGCCCAGCTCGGCCGCCGTGCGCGCGATGGTGAGGATCTTCTCGTGGTCGAAGCGGAAGTAGGTCGCTTCCCAGTTGTTGATGAGGATCGGCCGCTCGCGGTCGCGCCAGTAGCCGCGGCAAAGGCGCGTGCGGTAGAGCGCGTGGTAGATCTGCGACATGCCGTTCAGCCCTTCGCCGCTGTAGGCGAGCACCGCCTCCGGCGTCTGGAACGACTCGCCCGGCAGCAGGTTCCAGCGAAACGTCGCCGGGTTCAGCCCGCAGACGACCCGCGTCTGGCCGTAGGGGTCCTCGTCCACCGAGATGCAGAAGTCGCCGCTGTACACCAGGCTGACGCCGTACACGCCGCCCGCGTGCTCGGTCGCCTCCGGCTCCATCAGCGCGCAGAAGGGGTTGTGCTGGTGCCCGCTCGCCCCGCGCGCGGAGCGGATGACGCGCTCGGCGTGCATGGGGCCCACGCGCTCGATCTGGCGCTCCTTGCCCCAGGCGCCGTGCAGGTGCAATAGGTCGTAGTGGCCCAGCAGGCTGACCGTGGCGCTGGCGCACTCGCTAAGCCGCACGGGCGCGTCGCCCGCGTTCGTGACCTTAAGGCTCACGGCGATGGCGTCGTGGCGCGCAAAGAGCGTGTAGCGCAGCGTGGCGGCAAGGCCCGTCACCTCGTCGCGCAGGGATACGCTGAGCGTCTGGGCCTCGTCCTCCCGCTCCACATAGGTGGCGGGCAGGCCCGCAAGCGGGGGTTTGCCGGGCGATACCTGCGCGCGCACGAAGGACAGGCGCGTGGTGCGCTGGCCGCCCTTGCCCGCGGCGGCGAGCTGCGCGGGCCGAAAGTCGCCGCGCCCGGCGGTCGGCAGGGCGAAGGGCAGCGTCGCGTTGTCGGTGTCGAAGGAGGCCAGGCGCTCCGAGGTGAGCAGCGCGGCGGGCACGTCGGCGTCCGCGAGGCGCGCGCCGAAGTACGGCATGAGCAGCTCGTCCGCGCCGTCCGGCATCCTGTGCGCGCACAGCACCATGCTCAGGTACCGGCCCTGCAGGTGGCAGCAGCGGGCGTCGGGGGAGAGGAAGATCGGCATGGTAAAATCCCTCCGTTTCATTCGGGCCGGTCCGGGAAAGGCCGGGCGGCGTATTTGAATCAAGCATAGCAGCAGCGCGCTTCCCCGTCAAGGGCGGCGCGGTCTTTCCGCGGCTATCTTTTGCATAAGTGAAGGGATTCATGCGCTTATGCACCCGGAAAAGCGGCCGATTTATCCAAATTACGGCAGGAAGACGAAATCTGCCGGATGAATGCTTGCATTTTTGCATGCTTTGTGCTATTCTGCGAATGGATTATGCCCCTGTATGGCATTTCGGAGGGAAGAACATTGGACAACCTAAAGCAAGTGTCCACCGTGGCTTCGGTGGCGCTGCCGGTGGACGAGCGGCTGATGGTCCGCCGCTGCCGGTATAAGGGCGGGGAGGGAGCGCGCCGTCTGTGCATCGTCACGGGCACGCACGGCGACGAGCTCGAGGGGCAGTACGTCTGCTTCGCCCTCGCCCAGCGCATCCAGCAGAGCCCCGAATGCTTAAACGGCATCGTGGACATCTACCCTGCGCTGAACCCCATGGGCATCGACTCGGTGACCCGCGGCATCCCGGCCTTCGACCTGGACATGAACCGCATCTTTCCGGGCTCCAAAAACGGCTCGGCTTTTGAGGAAATCGCAAGCGACATCGTGGAAAGCCTCTCGGGCGCGGACCTGGTGCTCGACATCCACGCGAGCAGCATCTTTCTTCGCGAGGTGCTGCAAGGGCGCGTCATGCACGAGTACGAGGAGCGGCTGATGCCCTACGCGAAGCGGCTGAACCTGGAGTTCATCTGGTCCTACCCGGCGGCGACGGTCATGAAGGCCACGCTCTCGCACACGCTCAACTCCCGGGGCACGCCCTGCATCGTGGTGGAGATGGACGTGGGCATGCGCATCAACAAGCGCATGGGCGACCGGCTGGTGGACGGCATCTTCGCGCTGCTGTGCGACCTGGGCATCTGGAAGGGCGAGGCGCCCGCGGTGGGCGAGCCCATCGTCTCCGCGAAGGACGAGGGCGTCGTCTTCGTGAACGCGGAGGCGTCCGGCATCTTCGTGCCGGAGGAGCTCACGGACAACCGCATCGCCCGCGGCGAGCGGCTGGGCCGCATCCTCGACCCGCTGCACGGCGCGGTGCTCTCGGACGTGCTGGCCCCCTGCGACGCGCTGGTGTTCACCATGCGCGCCTACCCCGTGGTGTACCAGGGCTCGCTCATCGCGCGGCTGATGAAGACGGGAGGCGGGGAAGCGTGAAAAAGGACATCCTCTTTTCCCTGCCCTCGCCCTACCGCGACACCATGCGCGTCACGGGCTACCGCTTCGGCAAGGGCGAAAAGTCCTGCGCGATCATCGGGGCCATGCGGGGCAACGAGGTGCAGCAGCTCTACGTCTGCTCGCGCCTGGTGGCCATGCTGCGCGAGGTCGAGCAGGAGGGCGGGCTCGTCCCGGGCAAGAGCGTGCTGGTCATCCCGACGATCAACAACTACTCCATGAACCTGAGCAAGCGCTTCTGGTCCATGGACAATTCGGACATCAACCGCATGTACCCCGGCAAGAAGGACGGCGAAACCACGCAGCGCATCGCCTACGAGGTGTTCGAGCGCCTGCGGGGGTATCAGAGCGGCATCCAGCTCGCCTCCTTTTACATGCCGGGCACGTTCATCCCGCACGTGCGCATGATGGACACCGGCTTTCAGGACACGGAGCTGGCCAAGGACTTCGGCCTGCCCTACGTCTACGTGCGCACGCCCAAGCCTTACGACACGGTGACGCTCAACTACAACTGGCAGGTGAGCGGCACGGACGCCTTCTCGCTCTACGCGGGCAAGACGGACAACATCGACGAGAACGCGGCGGAATTGTGCATCCGCTCCATCGTGCGCTTCCTCAACCTGCGCGGCATCGTCAAGTGCGACATGCCGCCGGGGCACGCCAGCGTCGTCATCACCGACGAGGACATGCACGCCGTCTCCTCGACCAGCGGCGGGCTTCTGCGCCGGGTGAAGTTCGCGGGCGCGCACGTGCGAAGGGGCGAGCAGCTCGCCTTCATCATGGACCCCTACGACGGCTCCGTGCGCGAGGTGCTGCGCACGCCCATCACGGGCACCCTGTTCTTCGTGCACGACCAGCCCTTCGTGCTGGAGCACACCCCGGTCTTTAAAGTGCTTGGAAGCCGCATGGATTGACCGGTTTGGTCACACAGATTCTGGAAAAAGTGCTTGCATTTGCGCAGATCACAGGCTATAATAAAATCGGAAGGACGTTTCACCCACGGACGACGTATACAGAGTGCTGTATGCGGGGGAGGGACGTCTTTTCCTCTGCGCAAAAAGGCCGCGGCGCCCGCTCCGGGGATGGAGCGGGGCGCCGCGGCCTTTTTTGCGCGGTCAGGGCGTCGCTTCCGTCAGGCCTTCCCGGCGGCGCGCATGCCCTCCTCGGTGACGGGGTGAATCCACCGGTCGCGCAGGAAGTAGCGCAGGGCGAAGAAGGTCTTGACGGCGTCCTCGCTGAGCAGCATGACGAGGTAGACGGCGATGAAGGGCAGGTGCAGCACCATGCCGCAAAGGAAGGTGAGGGGCAGGGCGATGCACCAGACGCACACGGTGTCGAGGATGACGCCGATGCGCGTGTCGCCGCCCGCGCGGAAGACGCCGACGATGGTGATGTAGGGGATGTTGCGAAGGCCGATCTCCAGCCCGTAGAGCAGGATGATGCTGCGCGTGAGGCCGCGCACCGCGTCCGACACGTTGAACAGGGAGAGGATGGGCGTGCGCAGCGCGATGAGGGCCAGGCCCACGGTCACGGACATGGCGGTCATCAGCACGGTGAAGCGGCGGGCGTCCAGCCGCGCGCGGTCGAAGTCGCCCGCGCCGATCCGCTTCCCGATGAGCACGGAGCAGGCGTGGCACAGGCCCACGAAGAACACGAAGGCGAGGTTTTCCACGGTGCGGAAGATCGTGAGCGCGGCGTAGTTGTCCGTGCCCATGTGGCCGTAGATCATGTTGTAGCCCATGGTGCCCACGGCCCACATGCCCTCGTTGACGAGCGCGGGCAGGCTCACGTACAGGAAGCGGCGCAGGAAGGGGCCGTCCCAGTCGAAGAGCCGCCGCACGTCGGTGCGCAGCAGCGTGCGGCGCAGGAAGGCCGCGCCGTAGAGCACGACGGCGTTGACCCACGCGGCGAGGGTGGTGGCGATGGCCGCGCCGCGAAGCCCCATCGCGGGCGCGCCCAGCTTGCCGAAGATGAGCACGTAGTTGAGCGCGGCGTTGGTGAGCACGGAGCACAGCGAGGCGAGCACCGGCAGGCGCACCTCCTCCGTGGAGCGCAGCAGCGTGCTGGCCGCCTGGCTGAGCGCGAGGCCCAGGTAGGAAAAGCAGACCATCGTGAGGTAGCTTGCGCCCTGCTCCACGACCACGGGGTCCTTCGTGAACAGGTGCATGACGAACCCGGGGGCAAAGCGCCCGACGAGCATGAACAGGACCGCCGGGATGCACGCGCCGGTCAGCAGCAGCCCGAACGTGCGGTGGATGCCGCGGATGTCGCGCACGCCCCAGTACTGCGAGAGGAAGACCGCCGCGCCGCTGGAGACGCCGAAGAAGAGGATGTTCATCACCCAGGACCACTGGCCGGCCATGCCGACGGCGGCGAGGGGGATGTCGCCCAGGGAGCCGATCATGACCGTGTCGACCAGCGTGAAGGACGAGAGCAGCAGGTTTTGCAGCGCGATGGGCAGCGCGAGGCGCAGGGCGGACCGCCAGAAGCCGCGGTCCGCGAAGAGTGTTTTCAGGCGCATGGTCTTCTCCTTGCATGTAGACAAAAGAATGCTCCCCGAGGGGAGCGATTAGGGCGGCGCCCGTGGGCGCGGGGGGATTCGGCCTTCCGGTTACTTGCGGTCGGAAAGCGTGTAGATGGAATCCATCAGCAGCTTGAGCTGCGCTTCGTCGGGCAGCTCCTGGCCTTCCATCGCCAGGCACGCCAGCGCGTAGTGCACGATGCTGTAATAGTTGATGCCCGTGGGCCTGCGCATCCTCAGCCAGTAGCGGCCGAAGTTCACGATCCTGTCGCGGTTCTTTTGCAGCAGGTCGTCCAGCTCGTTGATGTAGTGGATGCCCAGAAACGCGAGCTTCTGGGGCACCTTCTGGCGGATGATGAACTCCGTGTCGAACGTCATGGGGATCGTCTGCCCCTCGGAGATGGCGGCGTTCATGGCGCGCACGGTGTCCGACGTGTCTAGGTACTTGCAAAGCGAGGTGATGTTGATGTCGGTCTTGAGCACGCGCTCGATGCGGTCGATGGAGTGGTTGTAGCGCTCCACCTCGTCGCGCACGTTGCAGAACTCCTCGTCGAGCAGCTCCAGGGAAGCGGAGAGGCGCGAAAGCCGCCTGCGCACCACGCGCGGGATCTCGAAGTCGTTCTTGTAGCCCAGGCCGTGCTCGATCTCCGCCCACGCGTGCTGTAGCACCGTGCGGATCTGAATTTCAAAGGCCACGTCCGCGTAGGGCTGGTATTCGGCGAGCTGCACGCGCGCGCCCGAAAAGCGCACGATCATGTGCAGCGAGTTGTAGCCGAAATCCACGCCCTCCTGCATCTTGCGGCGGCGCTCCACGATCTCCACCACGTCGAACTCGCGCGCGATGAGGCTCTGCACCCGCTCCACGTCGTCCTCGAACAGGGTGATGACGCGGCAGCCGATCACGTCCGTGATGTCGGAAAGGCGCTCGTACTTGTGCTTGAAGCGCACCTTACGCCGCAGCTTTTCCTCGTTCTTGATGCGGATGGACAGGTTGGAGATCGCGATGCCCTCGCGCGCGATCAGCGTGGGCAGGATGTCCTCCAAATCCGACGCCATGTGGCCGAACAGCTCGCGCTTTTGCGCGAACTCGGCCATGATGCTCTCTTCAAACTGTTCGGGTATCGCCAGTTCCGACATGGGGCAGCCCTCTTCTCAAGTCGTGATGATTATTCGCCCGGCGCGTCCTTGCCCGCGATCTCGTCCGCGGCCTCGTCGCCGGAGCCCAGCACGTCGTCCGGGATTTCCGCGCCGATCTGCTCGGCGGCCTTCTTCCAGTTCTCCAAAATGGTTTCCTTGCGCAGGGGCGCGTGGCAGTCCGGGCAGGGGGTCAGCTTGTCGAACGGCGCGGTGTCCAGATCGCCGTAGGTGAAGTCGCCCGTCAGCGGCAGGAAGCGCTTCTTGACGTTCGGGCACTCCGCCACCGCGTGGTACATCTTGCCGCCGTCCGGGTTGCGGTAGAGCGGCGTGTCGTCCGCGGGCAGCTCGGGCGCGGGCATGGTGCGGCCCTTGTCCTCCCAGATGAGCACCTTGGTGTTCTTCTTGAGGTTGTCCCACAGCCACTGCATGTTCTGGCCCTGCTCGTTCTTGGCGCGCTGGATGCGGATGCAGCCGTGGCTCGCCTTCTGGCCGAGGTACGACTCGAAGGTCGCGTAGCGCCGCGTGGCGCCGTCCGAGCTCTTCTTATAGGGCACCTCGTGCAGCAGCGTGCCGCCGTTGATGCGCATCGCCAGGTCGCAGTACATCGTGCCGGAGCCGGAGCCGCTTGGGAACTCGCCCACCCAGCTCACGACGATGAACTCGCCCGCGGGCGTCTCGTTGTAGGGGGCGTCCTGGGTCGGGAAGCCCGTGGAGCAGATCAGCTCGCCGATGATCTTGCCGTCCTCGAAGATGTAGAGCTTCTGCTTCAGTTTATCGATGAGCAGTGCGTACTTGTCCGAGGGGGTGACGGTCTTGAGCAGGCTGGTCTTCACGTAGCCCTGAATCAGCTTGGCCGCCTGGTCGATGACGTGCTGCGACTCGATGGCCGTGCCGTCGTTGGAGTACGCCTCGATCAGCGTGTAGCCGTCCTGATTTTCGGACAGGACGTTGACGCCCTGCGAGGTGCCGTGCAGCTCGCCCGCGATGTTGGTGCGAGGCCGCAGCTCCGCCCCGGCCTCGTAGGTCGGGTAGACGTGCTCGCGCTGGTCCTTGTCCAGCACGGTGATGGGCTGCATCATGATGTCCCAGATCGCCTGCTGGTGCTCGGGGTCGGTCAGGTCGTAGTCGTCCGGGTTCATCTCCCAGTACGTCTTGGCCGTGGGCACGGGCTTCTTCGTCGCCTCGGGCGCGGGGGTTTTCGTGGGCGCGGGCGTCGCCTTTTCGGTTTCGTCCGCCGCTTTTGCGTCGTCCCCGGCGGGCTCGTCCTTCGGGTCGGCGACCTTCGGGTCCGCGGCGGGCGCGTTCTCCCCCGCCTCCACGTCGAAGGCGATCATCTGCGCGGCGGATTCGTTGCCCGCCCCATCCGTCAGGCGCAGCACGATGCCCCAGGGGCCCGCGCTGAGCGTCTCCGTCTCGGACAGGCGGCCGTCCCAGCGCAGGATGCCGTGGCCCTCCTTGACGGGAATCTGGCCCAGCTCGCTGTGCTCCGTGCCGTCTGAAAGGTTCATCAGCGTCGCCGTGACGGTGCCCGCGGCGCTGGAATCGAACTCGATGTACCAGTCGCTGCCCGGCACGAGCACGGAATCCTCCGCCAGCACGTTCGTCAGCTGCGGCGCGGCGTCCTCCGCGAGCGCCGGCGGCACGGCTATGGACAGCGCCGCGGGCAGCGGTAGCACCGCGGGCAGCAGCAGCAGCGCGAGGAAGAGGGAAAGGATGCGTTTTGCCATCGTGGAACCTCCGTATGATTTCGATCGATCCTGAAACCCTGCGCACGAGGCGAGGGGAGTCCTCCTATGTAACGGGCGACGGGGCCAAAACCCTGCCGCGCGGCAATCACAGACATTATATCACAAAGGCGTGCGCATCCTCAAGGGCTGTGCGGGAAGGGAAAAGAAAAATCGGCTTCGCGGGGGAGAATTGACAGGCCCCCCGGGATGGTCTAAAATAATAGGCAGCTATTTCATGCGCTTACCGCAATTTTCCGCCTGAAATGGGCGGCATGGCGGGCGCATGCGGGGCCAAAGCCGCCGTCTCTGGCGCGCATGCCCGGGGCGTCGGGCCGCGTTTGGGCGGCCGGAAAGGAAGGACGACATGCTGCTCATCAGAAACGCCAAAATCCTCACCATGGAGGATCAGGATTACCCGGACGGCGGGGACATCCTCGTGGACGAGGGAAAGATCCTGGCGGTGGGGGCCGACCTGCCCGCGCCGGACGCGGAGGTCTTTAACGCCCGGGGCCTGTTCGCGCTGCCCGGCATCGTGGACGCCCACAGCCACATCGGCATGTGGGAGGACGCGCTGGGCTTCGAGGGCGCGGACGGCAACGAGGAAACCACGCCCGTGACCGCGCAGATGCGCGCGATCGACGCGATCAACCCGCGCGACCGCTGCTTTGAGGAGGCGCTGCTGGGCGGCGTCACCTGCTGCGCGACCGGCCCCGGCAGCGCGAACGTGGTCGGCGGGCAGTTTGCGCTGCTCAAGACCTACGGAAAGACGCTGAAGGAGCGCATCGTAAAGGAGCCCCTGGCGCTCAAGGTCGCGTTCGGGGAAAACCCCAAGAGCGTGTACAACGAGCGCAAGGAGACGCCCATGACGCGCATGGCGACGGCGGCGATTCTGCGCCAGGCGCTGGTGGACGCGCAGACCTACCTGGCGAAGATGCGCCTGGAGGACGAGGGCGACCGGCCCGACCGCGACCTGGGCAAGGAGGCGCTGGCCCAGGCGCTTTCCGGCGAGCTGCTGGTGAAGGCGCACGCGCACCGCGCGGACGACATCATGACCGCGCTGCGCATCGCGGAGGAGTTCGGCCTGCGCCTGTCGCTGGAGCACTGCACCGAGGGCTACCTGATCGCGGACGAGCTGCTCGAGGCCCAGCGCACGCGCGGGGTGCGCGTGATCCTGGGGCCGCTTTTCACCGACCGCTCGAAGCCCGAACTGCGGGGGCAGTCCTACAAGGCCCCGGCGCTGCTGGAGCGCGCGGGCGTACGCTTCGCGCTGATGACCGACCACCCGGTGACGCCCATGCAGCACCTGCTGGTGACCGCCATCGTCGCCGCGCGCGAGGGGCTTTCCGAGCGCGGCGCGCTGCTTTCCGTTACGAAGAACGCGGCCTGGGCCGTGGGCGCGGAGGATCGCGTCGGCTCCATCGCGCCCGGCAAGGACGCGGACATCGCGCTCTACGACCGCGACCCGCTCGACGCGCGCGCGCACGTGAAGGCCGTGCTGGCCGGGGGTGCGTGGGCGCTGAGGTGAGCGGCGGCGCTTTCCGATACCCAATGCGGCGGCAGAGAAAAATCTCTGCCGCCGTTCGTTTGCCTTAAAGGCGCGGTCACCCCCGCGCCCACACGCCGGGGAAGTGCGTCCTGATGAACAGGCTCATGGCGTGCTCCGGCAGGGCCTTCAGCCCGTGCCGGTCGATGTCCTCCTGAAGCGACGCCTCCACGAGGCGCATCTCCTGATCGGAAACGTCGGCGCGCCGTTTGATGAGAAAGCGTCCCTTCTCTTCCTGCTCCTTGAAATAGGCGTAGAGGTCGGGAATCTCGGTGACCGCGTCGACCCTGACGGGCTCGGAGCAGGTATAGGCGCAGGAAATCTGCGTGGGCTTTTTCAGGCCCTTCAAGTCATGGCACGCGTACAGGTACCCCGCCCTGCCCCGGTAGAGCGCGCGAAAGGCGTCTTCAAAGTATTCGGAGTAGATCACCCGGCCGTCCTTACCGAAGCCGTAGGGATAAAAGCTGAACGGCTTGGGGACGGGCTTGACCGCGTACAGGAGCGCCACCAGGGGGTCGGTGGCAAAGTAAATGTACGGCGCGCCGTGCTCCGATAAAAACGGCTTGAGCTCGGCGAGCGCGCGCAGGGGGCTTCCGTGATAAAAGGTCAATGCGTCACAGCTCCTTTCCGCTGGGCTGCAAAAAAGCGGCGGCGCAGTCCTTCGACCACGCCGCCGCTGCGCCGCTTTGAGCAGGCGGCGGTTCCGCTTTCGTTTCAGCCCGCCGCGCCCCTTAGCCCGGCAGGTTCGGCACCGGCTCGTTGGATATGGGCGCCTGCGTCTGCGTCTGGCCCTGCGCGCTGGATACGGCGGAGTACTTCTTGAACAGCGCGGACTGCGTCTGAGCGCCCGCGATGCCGTCGTCCTTGAGGTTGTTGGCCTTTTGGAACTCCTTGACCGCGGTTTCGGTGTTCTTGCCGAAGATGCCGTCCGCGTTGCCGCTCAGGTAGCCCAGCGCGATCAGCGCCTGCTGCACGGCCTTGACGTTGTCGTTCTTGTCGCCGCTCTTGACCGTCACGTAGTTCGGCTCCGGCGTGACCTGGGGCGCGGGCGTCGGCGTGGGGATCATGACCGGCTCGGGCGTGGTCACGTCCACGGGCATCACCGTCGCGCCGAAGACCGCGAACGTCTCCGCCGGCTGCACGGTGGGCTGCGCCCCGCCGCCCTGCGGGGTCTTCGGGTCCGGCGTGCCGCCGCTGAACAGGAAGCGCACCAGCACCACCACCAGCACCAGCAGCACGATGAACAGGCCGCCGGCCACGATCAGCGCCTGCGGGTTGAGCTTGACCGGGGAGCCGGTCTTCGCGGGCTTTTGATAGCGCGTTTGCTGCGTCTTCATCAGGTCCGTATAGCAGTGCGGACAAATATTTGAACCTTCCGGAATTTCTGTATGACAAACAGGACAGATCATATGCAGACCTCCTTTAACATCCCCGATACTTCATTTCTGATCTTAGTATAAACGATAATTTGTAATATATCAAGCGTTTTCGTCACAATTTTGTAATGATTGCGGCTTCTTTTTGCGCGGCGGTTCCGCCTGCAAGGCGTGGATGACGGCCTCGCGCAGGTCGGTGCGGTTGATGAGCGGCAGGTACCGCAGCAGGCTGCTGAGCGATTCGTCCGGCCAATCCTTTGTAACCAATAGAGCGCCCCCTTATATTTAGACTTCGTTTAAGCGCCCTATGTTTTACCAACATTTGCGTTTTTTTCAACCAAAAAACAAAAAATATTTTCATTTTATTCGGTTGACAAAAATAAGGGGTCGTCAAAGCGCGTCTCATCCGTTACAATAAGGGGAACTGCTAATTTGGAGGGAACCTATGTACAGGCTATTTGATCGGCCTCTCGCCGTGGTGGATCTGGAGTGGAACCAGAGCGTCAGCCACACGCGCTACGAGATGCCGCATGAGATCATCGAAATCGGCGTGGCGAAGCTGGGGCCGGACATGCGCGTCGAAAAGAGCGCGCAGTACGTGGTGCGCCCGGTCGTCTACCCGTCGCTCGACCGCCACATCCGCGAGGTGACGGGCATCACGCAGGAGGAGCTGGACACGGGCATGCCGTTTGAGGAGGCGTTCGCCGCGCTCGTGGCTTTTTGCGGGGAGGGCGTTCAGCTATGCACCTGGGGGCGGGACGATTACCCGGTGCTGCTGCGCAACACGCGCTATTTCGGGGTGAAGCTGCCCTTCGACCCGCCCCTTAACGCGCAGCTCCTGTACGCGCACTTGCTGACGAACGCGCCCGCGCGCCAGGTGGGGCTGCACGCGGCGATGGAGGCGCTGGGCATCGAGCCGGAGCTGCCCGCGCACCGGGCGGTGTACGACGCGCTGTGCACGGCCCAGGTGCTGCCGAGGATTCGCGCGGCGTATGAAAGCGCCCCGGCGGAGGTGCTCTCGCGCCTCGAGGCGACGGTTTTGCAGGAGGCGCGCGTCGCCGCCTCGGACGCGCGCAGCGTGCCCACGCATTACAAGTACCAGACGGAGGCTGTGGCGGACGAGGCGCTGGTGCGCGTGCGCTGCCCGGTCTGCGGCGGGCGCACGACCTTCAAGCTGCCCTGGTTCGACACGGGGCACGACCGGTACCTCGCGCTCTCCGCCTGCCCGGAGCACGGCGTGGCGCTCTGCCAGATGCACTTCAAGCGCATGGTGAACACGCGCCTGCTCATGCACCAGCGCGCCTACATCGCCCCGCCGGAGCAGCAGGCCGAGGCCGTGAAGCGCCACGAGACGGCGCTGCGCAACCCGCCTCGGCGCTACGGGAAGCGGAACGCGTAAAAGCAAGGATACCAAAAAAAGGCGAAGAAACAGGCCTTCCCGTCCGATTCTCTGTCAGGAGGTGCATTTAAGATGCTGTCGCTCGTCTTTCAAATCGTCAACCTGGTGCTGCTGCTCGCCCTCGTGGTGGTGGGCGTGCTGATCCTAAAGAACCTGAACGCGCACCTCGCCGCGCACAGGCCCGATTCGGATTCCCGGCGCGGGCGGTAACGGCGCGGGCCCGCGGCCTTGCGCAGCGTCAAAAAATACGGCGGTATGCCGCCCGTTCATCGGGAGCATACCGCCGTATTGTCTTTATTTGGGGGGAATCAGTCGAAGAACACGGGCTTGCCGGTCTTCGCGGAGGTGTAGATCGCCTCGAGCACCTCGGTGACGACCAGCGCCTGCTCGGGCAGGACGGTCGGCTTGGTGCCGTTTTCGAGCGCCGCGTAGAACTGCTCGGCCTCGACGTCCTTGGCGTCCTTGACGCTGCCGTCGTAGAAGGCGACGCCGCCCGCCTCGAGGTCGGGCTTGGTCACGTACATCTTGGAGAAGCGCTCGCCGTTGATGCGC
>JAEXCG010000106.1 GCA_023402355.1 Bacillota bacterium
GCGCGGGGAGGGGCGCGCCTGCCCGCCGGGGCGGGCGACGGTGGACCGGGCGACGGTGGGGCGGGCGACGGCTGGCCGGGCGACGGCGGGCGCGTCCGCCGTCAGCAGGCAGACGAGGAGCGAGAGCAGCAGGAAGAGCCCCGCGCCCGCCACCATGCAGCCGTAGCCCAGGGCGCGGATGAGGTTTCCCTGCAGGGGCATGAGCAGCGCGTAGGCGAACGTGGAGCAGGCGCGCGCCCGGCCGAAGCGGTGGGGCTCCGCGCGGCAGCTTCTCATGACCCAGGTGTCCAGCAGGGCCCCTACGGGCTGCTGGATGAAGCCCACCGCGCCGTAGAGCAAAAGGCCGAGGGGGCCCAGCGGGTGCGCGAAGAAGAGGCAGCACGCGAGAAAGAGCAGCGCGCAGCCGAGGGCGAACAGGGGCCTGTGCGCGCCGGTGCGGTCGCACAGCGCGCCCCAGCAGAACTGGCCGAGGAAGGCGCACAGCGTGTAGGCGGCGGCCATGAAGCCGACGCGGGAGGCGCTCATGCCCAGATCCAGGACGTAGGAGACGCAGAAGGTGGTGAACGCGCCGTAGGCGCACCAGTAGCCGACCTCCATGAGGTCAAACCGCAGCGGGGAATGCTTTGCCGTCATAAAAACCTCTCGTCAAACCCTGAAAAAATGCCCGCCGTCCGCACACCGGACGGCGGGCCGGGCCGCTCGTTTCAGTTCCAGTCGATGCCGCTGAACCTGCGAAAGCAGTTCATGCTCACGCGGATGGACTCCATCTCGTCCAGCAGCGTCTGGTCCTGCTCCAGGATGATGTACTCGATGCCGCCGGCGGCGTTCGCGGCGTCGATGATCTTCTGGATGTCCATGCAGCCCGTGCCGATCTCCACGATGGCGCGGCGGTCGCCGACCGTGTCGCGGAAGACGTCCTGCGTGATGTACACGTCCCCGCACCGCTCCAGATGGTTGAGCGGCAGGTCGTATTCCTGCGCCAGGTCCTTCTGGTGCAGCACGCACACGCGGTCCGCGTGCTCCTCGATGAAGGCGACGGGGTCGCAGCCGCCGCGCAGCGCCCAGTAGGTGTCCAGCTCGATGCCCACACAGGCGGGGTCGGTGTTTTCCATGATGAGCTCCATCACGCTTTTGTCCCCGAAGCGCTGGAATTCGTGGAAGTGGTTGTGGTAGCAAAATCGCATGCCCGCCTGCGCGACGCGCCTGCCCACGCGGTTAAAGCCCTCGCAGGCGCGCAGCACCTCGTCGCGGTCCCGAAAGACGCTCATGGGGTTGACGAGGTATTTGGCGCCCAGCGCGCTGTAATACGCGATGACCGGGTCGATGGTCTGCTCGTTCATGGGGAAGATGTGGCCGCTGACGACCTGCGAGCCGTAGGGCGCGATTTGCGCCTTCAGCGATTCGGCGCTCACGCCGAACCCGCAGCCGCAGTCCTGATCCGCGCGGTGATTCGCGGTTTCGATGTACCGATAGCCGGCGCGGGCCACCTCGCCGATCGCGGCGATGGGGTCCTTCGCCATGGCGTTTTTGACGGAATAGAGCTGAATGCCGACCTTGAGTGCCATGCTGCTGCCTCCTTATTCTTCCTCGTCGAAGTAGACGGCCTTGCCGGTCGCGCCCGACGTGTAGATCGCCTCCAGAATGCGGGTGACGACGATCGCCTGCTCGGGGCGCACCAGCGGCTCGGTGTCGTTGACGACGGCGTCCAGCCAGCTTCGCGCCTCCAGCACGCCGGGGGTGTCCTCGGCACCGCCGAAGTAATCGACGCCGCTCGCCGCCAGATCGGGCGAAGTGACGACCATCTTGTCGTCCACGATGTAGTTGAAGCGCAGGCCGTCGTTCATGTCCGCGCCGCCGTCCACGCCGCACAGCGTGCACTTGGCCTGCCGGTCGTCCAGGATGTTCAGCGCCCAGGAGCTTTCCAGCACGATGACCGCGCCGTTTTTCATGGTGATGAAGCCCATCGCGGCGTCCTCGACCGTGTACTTGTCCACGTCCCAGTGGCCCAGGATGTTGCCCTGGTTCTCCTGCTTGTCCAGCTTTTTGAAGGCGCAGCCCATGACGGAGGCGGGGGCGTAGTTGTCCATCTCCCACAGCGTCAGGTCCAGCGCGTGCGTGCCGATGTCGATCAGCGGGCCGCCGCCCTGCTCGTACTCGTTGAGGAACACGCCCCAGGTGGGCACGCCGCGGCGGCGCAGGGCGTGCGCCCTGGCGTAGTAGATTTCGCCCAGGGAGGGCATGCGACCCTTGAGGTACCGGCTGTCCGGGCGGAAGCGGTTCTGGTAGCCGATGGTGAGCTTGCGGCCGGTCTCGCGGGCGGCTTCGAGCATCTTCTTCGCGTCCGCGTAGGTCTTGGCCATGGGCTTTTCGCACATGACGTGCTTGCCCGCGCGCAGCGCGTCGCAGGTCAGTTCGCAGTGCGAGCGGTTGGGCGTGAGCACGTGCACGACCTCGATCTCCGGGTCGCAAAGCAGCTCGCGGTAGTCGGTGCAGACCTTGGCGTCCGGCGCGCCGTATTCCGCACGGGCCCACTGGGCGCGCTCCTCGATCAGGTCGCAGAAGGCGACGAGCTGGGCGCGCGGGTCGGCCTTGAGGGAGGGGAGGTGCTTCTGCTTGGCGATGCCGCCGCAGCCGATGATGCCGATCTTGACGGTTCTCATGAATGTCTCTTCCTTTCGATGGCTCCGCGTCAGCCCTTGACGGCGCCGACGGCGATGCCCTTGACGAAGTTGTTCTGCACGAAGGGGTAGATGAGGAGGATGGGCAGCACGCCTATGGCGGCGATGGCCATGCGCACGGACATGCTGGGGATGCTGGGCTGCGCGCCCGCCGCGGCCGCCGAGAGCGAGGAGTTGCTGGCGAGGAATTGAATGTCGGACATCATGCGCGTGAGCAGGTTCTGGATGGAGTAATACTGGGGCTTGGTGATGTAGATCATGCCGTTGTACCAGTCGTTCCAGTAGGCGATGCCCACGAACAGGCCGACGGTGGCGAGGATGGGGCGCGACATGGGCACGACGATGCTCAGGAAGATGCGCAGCTCGCCCGCCCCGTCGATCTGGGCCGATTCGACGACCGCGGAGGGGATGTTGCCCGCAAAGTAGGTGCGCATGAGCAGCACGTACCAGGCGCTGACGAGCAGCGTGGGGATGAGCAGCGCCCACAGCGTGTTCTTGATGCCCAGGTAGTTGGTGTAGAGCAGGTAGGTGGGCACCAGGCCGCCGTTGAAGAGCATGGTGAAGAAGACGAAGAACGTGAACCCCTTGCGGCCCGGCAGGTCCTTTCGGGAGAGCGGGTAGGCCAGCAGGGACATGATGACGAGGCCGCCCACCGTCCCCAGCACGGTGACGAGCACGGTGACGCCGTAGGCGCGCAGGATCTGGTCGCCCTGCTTGACGAGGTACGCGTAGGCCTCAAGGCTCCACTGCGCGGGGAGGATGCTGTAGCCGTTCGTCGCCAGGGCGCCCTCCGACGTGAGCGAGGCGACGAAGAGCAGCAGGAAGGGGAACAGCGCGAAGAGGCTGAGCAGGCCGAGCACGACGTGCGCGACGCACTGGAAGATGCGGTTGTCGCGGGTATTCATGGCGGTTTCTCCTTTCTGCTCAGAACAGCGCGTTCTCGGGGCTGACCCTGCGGACGATCAGGTTGGAGACGAGCACCAGCACGAAGCCGACGAGCGACTGGTACAGGCCCGCCGCGGACGACATGCCCACGTCGCCCAGCTTCATCAGGCCGCGGTACACGTAGGTGTCGATGACGTTGGTGGTGGAGTAGAGCGCGCCGGAGTTCATCGGCACGTGGTAGAAGAGGCCGAAGTCCGCGTAGAAGATCTTGCCGATCATCATCAGCACCATCATGACGATGGTGGGCTTGATGAGCGGCAGGGTGATGGCGCGGATCTGCTGCCATTTGGTCGCGCCCTCCAGCGCGGCGGCCTCGTAATACTCCTTGTCGATGCCCAGGATCGCGGACAGGTAGAGCACGCACAGGTAGCCGACGTTCTTCCAGGCGTTCACGAACACGAGGATGGGCGGCCACAGCGAGGGCGTGGAGTACCAGGCGGGGCCTGTCTTTCCCAGCGCGGGCAGCAGCGTCTTGTTCACGAAGCCCAGGTCGCTGGACAAAAAGGCGTTCACCAGGTAGCTGATGATGATCATGGAGATCAGGTAGGGCAGGAGCACCGCGCTCTGGTAGAACTTCTTCATGCGGCTGCTGGAAAGGTCGTTTAGCAGGATGGCGACGGCGACGCCCAGAAAGTTGTTCAGCGCGATGAAGACGACGTTGTACAGGAGCGTGTTGCGCGTGATGAGCCAGGCGTCGGAGGTCGCGAACAGGTATTCAAAGTTCTTGAGGCCGATCCAGTCGCTGCCCAGAATGCCCTTGCGGAAGTTGAGGTCCTTGAAGGCGATGACGAGCCCTGTCATCGGCAGGTAGTTGTTGAGGATGAGGTACACGATGCCGGGCACCATCATCAGGTAGAGCGGAAGGAACTTCCTCCACCTGATGGGCTTTCGGCCGGGGGTGGTTCTGGTGGCGATCACCGCTCTTCGCTCCTTTGACGCACCGGCGGGCGGAGCTGCCGCCCGCCGGTGCGCGGTTTAATCGGTTACTTCGTCTTCGCCCATTCGTCGAGCTGGCGCTGCTTCTCCGCGACGACCTTGTCGATGCCCGCGGCCTTCAGCTTGGCGCGGAATTCGGGCAGGGCCACGTCCGGGTCGAGCACGCCCCACTCCAGGCCGCAGCGGTACTCGTTGAGCACGTTGTTGAGCGCGGCGACCTCGGTCTTGACGGGCGTGGGGTCCCAGGTGAAGCCGAACGCGGCGGACTTGACGGCGCTCTCGTTGAAGGCCTGCAGGTCCTCGTACAGCGTGGGCGCGTCGCCCTCCCAGATGTGCGTGATGTACTGGTTGCCCATGGCCCAGCCCATGTTCAGGTTGTAGCCGGAGGTCTCGGCGGTCACGCCCTCGGGGTAGTTGATCAGGCCGTTTTCCTGCACCACGTAGTGCTTGCCCTCGATGCCCCAGGACAGCAGGTTGGCGATGCGCGGGTCGGTGTACATGAGGTTCAGGAACTGCATGGCCTTGTCGGGGTGCTCGCAGTTGGCCGCGATGTACCACTGGCACTGCTGCACCACGGAGGAGTTGGTGTTCACCTCGACCATGGGCACGCTGACGATCTCGCGCTGCACGGTCGCGCTCTGCTTGAGGTCGAAGCCCGGCTTGATGTTGGAGATGTTCGCAAACAGGCGGCCGGCCGTGAGTTGCGGGTTGGTGTTGTCCGAGGAGGTCATGACCTGCTCGGTCACGTAGCCGTCGAGATACCAGTTGCGGAAGTAGCGGCAGTAGTCCTCGTACTCCTGGGTGTCGAAGTAGTTGACGACCTCCAGCTTTTCGCCGTAGTTCATCAGCACGCCCAGGTTGTCGCTCAGGGAGTCGAAGGTGCAGATCGTGTCCAGCAGGTTGTTGCCGCCGTTCGATGCGCTCAGGGGGATCATCGCCGGTTCGTTTTCCTTGATCGTCTGAAACACCGCGGCCATGTCGTCCAGCGTCTCAAGCTTGGACGCGTCGATGCCGTACTTGTCGCAGATGTCCTTGAGGAGCACGAAGCCGCGCGTCACCGCGAGGTCGCGGTTGGTGGTGAGGCCGTACTGGTGGCCGCCGATGCGCCCGGCGTCCAGCCACTCCTGGCCGACCGCGTCCACGATGCCCTGGCCGTACTGCGTCAGCAGGTCGTCCAGCTCGATGATCTGGCCCTTGTTGTAGTAGTTGAGCCAGTAGCTGCCCCAGCACATGAAGGTGTCGAGCTGCTCGTTGCCCGAAAGCATGAGGTTGAGCTGCTCGTGGTAGTTGCCGAAGTTGGCGACCACCGGGTCGACCAGCTTGACGTTGATCTCCTCGATCAGGATTTCGTTGACCGCGTCCAGCACCTCCTGAAGGTCCGAGGGGACGCCGTTGAGTGAGAAGAAGCCGATGACGAGCTCCGTGGGCTTCTCCTCCGCCAGCGCGGGGGCGAGCCCCAGGCAGGCCGTCAGCAGGGTCAGGCAGAGCAGGAAACAGATACCTTTTTTGTGGGTTTTCATAAGAAAAGTGCCCTCCTTTGAATGAATTCGATGATTCATTATAACGTGCACAGGAGGGCACAACCACTTATTTTGTGATGGGAACTTTGTACATTTATGACATTCGCGCGCCGGAGGGGTTCTTTCTGTAGGCGGAGGGCGTGAGCCCCGTATACTTCTTGAAGATCTTGGAAAAATAGGCGAAGTTGTCGTAGCCCAGCCGCGCGGCGATTTCGCTGATGGAAAGGGCGCTGTGCGTGAGCCATTCGCAGGCCGTGCTCAGCCGCACCGTCTGCAGGTAGCTGACGAGGTGGACGCCCGTCTCCTGCTTGAAGAGGCGCGAGACGTACTCGGGGCTCAGGCCCACGTGCGCGGCGATCTCCTCGCGGCTGAGGTCCTCCTCCAGATGGCTCTTGATGTAGCGGCAGATCTGCTCGGAGACGGGCACCGGGTCGTCGCTGCCGCGCAGCAGGCGGCAGCAGGCGCGCACCACGTGGCCGCAAAAGCGGAGCATGTCGCTCGCGCCCGCCGGGGCGCGGCCCAGCAGGTCCTGCACGCCCCCGTCGGAGAGCAGGGCGGCGCTCTGGATGCCCTCGCCCTCCAGCACGGCGTAGACCATCTGCAAAAAGTCGTGCAGGAAGTAGGAGAGCACGCGCTCGGGGACGACGCCCTTGGCGGCGAGCTGAGAGAGGTAGTCGGAGACCTGCCGCTCCAGCGCGTCCGCCTGACAGGCGCGCAGCAGGCCGCGCCAGCTCTCGAACGCGGGCTTTTTGTAGCCGCACTCCGAGTCCTCGTGGGCGAGGGGCGCGGGGAAGAAGTGCGCGCGCTGCTGGTCCATGCGGTTGTGCACGTAGCGGCGGATGCGCCGGCTCTGGCTGGCGGCGCGCTCGGGCGCCACGCCCTCCATCGCGCAGCAGGTGAGGGCGACGTGCAGGTACATTTCCATGGCCTCCGACGCCCGGGCGCAAAGGGCGAGGTACGCCTCCTCCCCCCGCGCGCCGTCCTCCAGGATGCAGGTCCACACGCCCTCGCAGGGGGAGACGACGGCCGCGGCGCCCGTGAGCTCCTGAAGGATGTTCTGCACGCAGAAGTCCAGGTCGTGCGGGGAGAGGCCCGAGTGGTCGTCCGAGGGCACGCGCAGCATGGCCTGCAGCAGCGCGTAGGTCTGCAGCAGCGGCGCCTCGATGCGGCGGGCGGCCATCTCCGAGAGCAGCGCGCCGCGCCGGGGCTCGACGCTCCCCCTGAGCACGTCCTGCCAGAAGCGCTCCAGCAGGAACCGGCGGTTGACGACCCAGTTCTTGCCGTAGGCCACGTAATCGCTCGTCGCGCGCGTGCGGCGCACCCGCTCCACGGCGCGGGCGATCACGTCCTCCAGCGTGGGCAGGGGCGCGGGCTTCATGATGTAGTCGATGGCGCCCAGGGCCACGGCCTCGCGCGCGTAGCGGAAGTCCGCGTGCGCGGTGAGCAGGATGCTGACGACCTCGCGCTTTTCCTCCTTCAGCCAGCGCAGCAGGTCCAGCCCGCTGCCGCGCGGCATCTCGATGTCGCACAGCAGGATGTCCACCGGCCCACCCGAAAAGACCTGAACGGCCTGGCGCATGCTCTGGGCGGTGAAGACCCGCTCGACGCCCAGGCGCGCCCAGTCCACCTCGCTTTTCAGCATGCGGAGCACCAGCGCCTCGTCGTCCACCAGCAGGATGCTCAGCATGGAAAGCCCTCCTCCTCCTGCGGCGCATAGGGGATGTAGGGGAGGACGATGTCCACGCGCGCGCCGTGCGGCTGGGTGTTGGAAAGGCGCAGCGAGGCGCGGCCCTGATAGGCCAGATGCAGGCGCTGCTGGGCGTTGTAGATGCCGATGTGCGCGTCCCTGCCGTCGCCCAGCGGGCGCTGCGCGCGGGCGGCGGCGAGCAGCTCCTCGGGGAAGCCGGGGCCCGTGTCGGAGATGGTGAGCAAAATTTCGTCCCGGCATTCGGGGGCCGTGCGCACCTCGATGCCCAGCACAACCGCCTCGTCCATGCTCGCGGCGTACTGAATGCTGTTTTCCACGAACGATTGCAGGATCAGCGGGGGCACGGCCGCGCCGCGCAGGTTCTCCTGCACGTCCACGCACACGTCCAGCTTGTCCGGGAAGCGCATCTGCTGGATGCTCAGGTAGTTTTCCACGTGCTCCAATTCGTCGTGCAGGCGCACGAACGTGCCGGTGCTCCGCAGCGTATAGCGGTAATAGCGCACCAGAAAGGTGGTGAGCTCCTGAATCAGCGCGTAGTTCTTCACCTGCGCCAGCGTGAAAAGGGTGTTTAGGGCGTTGATGAGGAAGTGCGGGCGGATTTGAAGCTGGTAAAAGTGCAGGGTCGTGCGGCTGCGCTTCAGCTCGCTCTCGTAGTTGGCGATCTTGAGC
>JAEXCG010000109.1 GCA_023402355.1 Bacillota bacterium
CAGCGTCACGTTCCAGGAGGCCGCGCCGCTGCGCGGCCGCAGCGCGTACACGCGGCTCGCGTTTTCCCCCGCGAGGCACAGCGCGTACAGCGTGCCCGCGCTGAACGCGACGTCCGTCACCGGCCCCGGCAGGGCGGCGCGCCCGTTCGGGCGCAGCGTCGCCGCGTCCAAGAGCTGCACCTCGCAGCGTCCGCCCCCGGCCACCGCGAGGCAGCGGCCCGAGGGATCGAGCGCCATGCCGCGCGGCTGCTGGCCCGTGCGCGCGAGCATCAGCGGCGCGCCCGTTCGGCTCTCCAGCATCAGCACGCTGTCCGCGTCCTGACAGAGCGCGTAGAGCGTCCCGCCGTCCGGCGAAAGCAGCAGGCGGCTCACGTTCGGCCCGCCCGCGAAGAGCTGCTGCGGGCAAAGCGTGCGCGCGTCCAACCGCCAGATCACATCCTCGCGCCGCGAGGCACAGAAAACCGACTCGCCTCCGGCGCAAAGCGCCGCCGCGCCCGACAACGGCGCGCGGCGGACCCCTAAAGCGCTCAGGCTATACAGCGCCCCCGCCCCGCTGTCGGACGCGATCAGCCGTCCACCCATGGGCCGCCCTCCCCTTCCGCACAAGCTGCATCTACCGCATCCTATGCCAAAGGCCGCCGCCGCGTCCCAGGCGATTGACCCGGCGCGGGCGGCCCGCACATTTGCGCCGGAACGGCAGGAAAACGGCGCAAGGCGCACGAAATAAAGAAGCAGGGCTTTGCAGCCCCGTTTGAGGCGGCCCGTATCGGCCGCGAATTTACCGAAGAAGGAGACATCATCCCATGTACACGTACAAGACCCACGGCACCTGCTCGCGCAGCATCGACTTTGACGTGCAGGACGGCGTCGTCACCGCCTGCCGCTTCGAGGGCGGCTGCACGGGCAATACCCAGGGCGTCGCCCGGCTCGTCGTCGGCAAGAAGGTGGACGACGTGATCGCGATGCTGAAGGGCATCGAGTGCCGCGGCAATACGTCCTGCCCCGACCAGCTCGCGCGGGCGCTGGAACAATACAGGCAGCAGCGCGCCTGAGGGAAGCCGAAGCGCCGCTGCAAAGGAGGTCTATTCATGGAAATACTCAGCGAAAACGTGCGCAAGCTGCTGCTTGCGGGCGTCGGCGCGGCCGCGGCCACGGCGGAAAAATCGCAGGAGCTGCTGGACGAGCTGGTCAAAAAGGGCGAACAGGCCCTCGCGCAGGGCCAGGTGCTCAACGAGGAGCTCAAGCACGACATAGGGCAGGCGATCAGGAAAAACGTCACGGTGAACGTCGTCCCGCAGGACGGCGAGGCGCTGAAGGAGACGCTCGCCGCCCTGACGCCCGAGCAGCTCGCCGCGCTCAAGGCGCAGATCGAAGCGCTGCAAAGCGAGCAGGAGAAAGCCGCCCCCGGGCGAAAGGACGAAAGCGATGGCGGGCCGGGAAGGTGACGGCTCCTACAGGGAGCGCCTGAGGGAGATCACCGAGGTGCTGATGCGCAGCGAGATCGTGCGCGGCATCACGCCCGAAAAGCTGCGCCGCATCCTGGAAGAACTGGGGCCCACGTACATCAAGCTCGGCCAGAACATGTCCATGCGTTCGGACATGCTGCCCAAGGCCTACTGCGACGAGCTGGTGCGCCTGCGCTCCGACGTGCCGCCCATGCCCTTTGACGAGGTAAGGCGCATCGTCGAGCGCGAGTACGCCGCGCCGCTTCGCGACGTGTTCTGCGCGTTCGACGAGCGCGCGCTCGGCTCCGCCTCCATCGCGCAGGTGCATAGGGCCACGCTCAAGACCGGCGAGCGCGTCGTCGTGAAGGTGCAGCGCGAGGGGATTTACGAGACGATGTCCCGCGACATCGCGCTCTTGCACCGCGCGGTGGGCGTGCTCAGGTACACGCCCGTCGCGGGGCTGGTGGACTTCAACAAGGTGCTGGACGAGATGTGGTCCGTGGCGCAGCAGGAGATGAACTTCCTGACCGAGGCCGCGAACCTGGAGGAGTTCGCCCGCCTGAACGCGGACGTGGCGTTCGTCTGCTGCCCGCAGCTCTACAGGGCCTACACGACCACGCACGTGCTGGTGATGGAGTACATCGACGGCCTCGGCGTGGACGCGCGGGAAAGCCTGGCCGCGGCGGGCTACGACCCGGCGGAGATCGGCGCGAAGCTCGCGGACAACTACGTCAAGCAGGTCGTGGACGACGGCTTCTTTCACGCGGACCCGCACCCGGGCAACCTGCGCGTGCGCGAGGGCAAGATCGTCTTCATCGACATGGGCATGATGGGCCGCCTGACCCCGCGCGACCAGGCGCTCATCGGCAGCATCGTGGAGGGCGTGGCCGTAAACGACGTGGGCGCGGTCAAGGACGCGGTCATGTCCATCGGCGACATCCACGGGCGCGTCGATCAGGGGCGGCTGTACGCGGACATCGACGAGCTGCTGGCCAAGTACGGCTCGGCGGACCTGGGCGGCATCGACCTGGCCCAGATGTTCGAGGACCTGATGGAGGTCATGAAGACCCACCACATCTCCATGCCCCACGGCCTTTCGATGCTGGCGCGCGGCATGGCGACGCTGGAGGGCGTCATCGCCGCCCTAAGCCCGGAGATCAACATCGTCTCCGTCGCCTCCGGACGCGTCGCGGGGCGCATGCTGCGCGAGTTTGACCTCAAAAAGGAGCTGCAGCGCGCGGGCCGCGCGGTGTACGCCTCCGCGCGCAAGGCGCTCGACATTCCGGCGCTCGCCGCCGACGTGCTGCGCCAGACCCAGCGCGGCCAGACGCGCCTGAACTTCGACATGCACGCCTCGGACGATTTGCGCGCCCTGCTGCTCTCGCTCGCGGACAAGCTGGTGACGGGTCTTGTGATCGCGGCGCTGCTGCTGGGCTCCAGCATCCTGTGCACGACGGACATGCAGCCCCGCCTTCTGGGTGTGCCGCTGCTGGGCGCCATCGGCTACGCCGCGGCGCTCGCGCTGATCGTCTACCTCGCGATCAAGGAAAAGAGACGCAAGTAACCTGCGAAGCGGAGGGAATCGGATGGAGAATCGGCCGGAACTGAGCGGGCGGCTGAGCGCGGAAGCGTTCCGCAGCTACTATTACCTTAAGGAAGAGCTCGTCGCCTTCTGCAAGGCCGCGGGGCTTCCCGCCGGCGGCGGAAAGCTCGAAATCACCGAGCGCATCGCCCGCTACCTCGACACGGGGGCGGCGCCCCCCGCCCGGCCCGCGTCAAGGCCCGCCTCCGGCGCGCCCGTGCTCACAGAGGACGCGGTCATCGAGGAAAACCTCGTCTGCTCCGAAAGGCACCGGGCGTTCTTTCGGGAAAAGCTCGGCGCTTCCTTTTCCTTCAACGTCCCCTTTCAGCGGTGGCTGAAAGCGAACGCGGGCAAAACCTACGCCGAGGCGCTCGATGCCTATCAAAGGCTCCTTGCGCAAAAGAGGGCGAAGGCGCTCCCCATCGACCGGCAGTTCGAGTATAACGCCTACATCCGCGCGTTTTTCGCGGACAACCCCGGCAAGACGCTGGGGCAGGCGATTCGCTGCTGGCAATACAAAAAAGGCCTTGCGGGCACCCACGCCTACGACCCCTCCGACCTGCAGGCGCTGGACGCGAAGCGACGGGAGGGAACGCGATGAGATTTCGGCGCATCAGCGCCTGCCTGGACCTGCGCGGCTGCCCCAACCGCTGCAGGCACTGCTGGCTGGGCGTGACGCCGAACGGCCGCCTGCCGGCCTCGGCCCTCGAATACGTCGCGGACCAGTTCAGGCCCTACGCGGACGGTCTGGAGGTCTTCGACTGGTACCGCGAGCCCGATTATGGGGACGACTACCGGGCGCTGCGGGCCCTCTGCGCCCGGCTTTCCGACGGGCAAACCCCGCACTTCGAGCTCGTCAGCGTCTGGCGGCTCGTCCGCGACGACGCCTACGCCGGATGGCTCTCCTCGCTCGGCCTGAAGGCCGCGCAGCTCACGCTCTTCGGCGGCGAAGAGACGACGGACCTTTACACCGGCCGCAGGGGCGCGTATCGGGAAATCCTGCGGGCGATCGACCTCCTGATCGCGCAGGGCATCTCCCCGCGCATCCAGGTGTTCGTAAACAAGGGCAACCTTTCGGAGCTTGAGCACGTCGAGCGCCTGATTCAGCGTCTCGACCTCGCGCGGCGCTGCGAGTCCTTCGGCGGGGCGTTTTCGTGTTTTGTGCACCAGGGCTCCTGCGCCGGGGAAAACGAGCAGTTCTACGACGCCTGGCTGACGCCCGAGGACCTCGACCGGATACCGGCCTCGCTCGCGGCGTACACGCGCATGCACTTTCAAAAGGCCAGCCTGGCGGAGGTGTTCGGGCGGACGGAGCAGTCGCTGTGCGAGGCGCTTGCAGCCGACCGCTCCACGAAAAGCCTCGTCAGCGACAGCCCGGTCTTTTACGTCGACAAGGATTTTGACGTCTACCCCAATTTCAGCGCGCCCGCGCCGCATTGGCGTCTGGGGAACCTGAAGGCGGACGGGGCGAAGGCCGTGCTCGAGACCTACGCCCAGAGCCGCAGCGTCGCCCAGCGCGTGCGCCTGAGCGTGCCGCTGTGCGACCTCGCCGCGTCGCAGGGACGCAGGGACAGCAATCGCCTGTTTTCACGGGGCGACTACATCGAATGGCTGCTCAACCGCTATTGCCGTGAGATAGCCTAAAAGCGCGGCGCTTCCGCCGCGCGCAAAACCCGGGCCTTCTCAGTCGAAGACCCGGGTTTTGCACGCGTATGGGGGTCTAGAGATAGCGCCTCACCCGCTTCGCGTACGCGAGGTATGCGTCGCCGAACATCTGAGCGCACCACCGTTCCTCCGAAAGGACGATCCAGTGCGCCGAAACCTGAAAGACCAGGACAAAGGCCAGCCAAACCGGCGAGCGCGTCAGCAGCGCGCAGCCGAGGAAGAACAGAAAGTAGGCGACGTACATCGGGTTGCGCGAAAACCGGTACAGTCCGCTTTGACGAAGCCCGCCCTCCGCCGGGGCCGCGAAGTCGGCGACGGCCCGCGTCAACAGCGCCAGCCCCGCCGCGTACACGAAAGCGCCCGCGCAGAGCAGCCACGCCGGCTTCACCTGCACGCGAAGGAAGAAGGGGCAGATCAGCATCGCCGCGGTGGCGGCCTGATAGAGGAGATAAGCGCCCCGTTCTTTCCCCTGAAGCGGCGCGAAATGGGCGGCGCGCCCGACCGCCTCGCGGCTCAGCAGCCAGAGCAGCCCGAAGCGAACCCCCAAAAAGGGAATCAGCAATAGAAACGCCATCCGCTCACCTTCCCTTCAACGTTCGCCTGAGCGCCCGCGCCTCCTCGCGCGTGACGCCGCCGCCGTAGCGCGCCCGCGCGTACAGGCGGTGCAGCGTTTGGCGCGCGTCCCCCGGCTCCATCCCCGCGAAGTCCTCGATCTCCCGGGGCGTCAGCGCCTGCGGCGGCCGCTCGCGCGTCCTTGCGCGCACCGCCGACACGAACATGCGCCGTACCGCGCCCTCCGGCGTGAAGGGCAGGGGCGGCGCGTCCGCGCGCCCCTTTTCCCTGCGCAGGCGTTCCTCGCGCGTGGGCGGGGCGATGAACTCCACCCGGTCGCCCGCCTGCGCGGCGCCGCGCGCAAAGCGCTTGTAGAGGCTGTACGCCAGATAGCCCGCGAGCCAGAGCGCGCCCACGATCAGCGCCGCCAGCACGAGAAAGCCCAGCGCCTCCTGCAGGAACTGCCAGATCGCCGAGGGCTCCCGCGCCTCCGCCTGCGGCAGGCCGCCCAGCGGCGACAGCGGCGCCGGTTCCGCCTCCTCCACGGGCGCATCCTTCCCCGCGGGCAGCAGCGAAAAGAGGAAGCGCAGGCCCGCGAGCAGCAGGCTGCCCAGGGCGTAGACGATCCGCTCCGCGCCCGAGGCGGCGAGCAGGCACATCGAGAGCAGCGCCAGCAGGCAGCAGACGGCGAGCACGCCGCGCGTCGCCGCGCGAAGCTGCCGCTCGGGCAGCCTGGCCGCCGCGCCGTAGCGCGAAAGGAAGGCCCCGAGGTTTTGCTGCGCGCGCCAGACGAGCGTCACCAGCGCGTACAGCGCGCAGAGCCAAAGCGCCATCGTCCGCACGCGCGCGTCCTGCCAAAACGCCCCGGCGGCGTAGGCCGCGACGAAGAGCGCCGTCGCAAAGTAGCCCGGCGTGTCGGGCAAAATCTCCCTGCGCGCCGCGCGCCCGTACAGCCGCCAGAGCGAGAGCAGCGCGCAAAGCGCGCAAGCGGCGCCGCGCGCGTAGGGGTGCGCCGGCAAAAGCAGCGCCGCCGCGCTGCAAAGCGCGCACAGGGGGACGTACTGCCACAGCGCGGACGTCTCCCGCGCGAGCGCGTACGTCGCGGCCGCAGCGGCGCACAGGTAGGCGCAGCATACGAGCGCGTCGCCCGCCGCAAGGCCCAGCAGCAGCGCGGGCGCGGCGAACGCGCAGCAAAGGAGCAGCATCGCGCCCGCGCACGACAGCGCGGCCCGTGTCAGGCGTTTCACGAAGCCTCCACCTCCCAGCGCAGCACGTCAAACCCGCCCTTCGGCGCGGGCGTCAGCACGCCGTCCGCGCGAAGCGGCACCACCATCAGCGCGCCGCCCATGTCCTGAAACGCCTCGCGCACGGGCGGGCGCTGGCTCTTGGAAATCAGCACGTAAAGCGGCGCTTCCTCAAGCCCCCGCAGCGCCTCGTCCCGAAGGGCGGCCTCGAACGGCTCCGCGCGCGCTTTCAGGTCGATGCGCGCGAGCGCCGTCAGCAGCAGCGTGCGCTGGCGCTCCCCGATGCCCGCGGGCACGCGGAGCGCCTCGCCCGTCTCCAGGTCGCGCCCGTTCGTGCGCAGGGCGACGCGCACCCCCGCGTCGCAAAGCCGCGTGCACAGCCCCGCCGCCACGCGGATGGCCTCCTCGTGGATTTCCTCGTCGTACCAGCTCGTGTCGTCCTCGACGTTGAGCAGCACCGCCGCCGCCTGCGAGGCCGTCGTGTCGCGCTGGTTGACCATCAGGCTGCCCGTGCGCGCGCTGGCCTTCCAGTTGACCGCGTTCATCGCGTCGCCCGGCGCGTATTCCCGGATGCCGCGGAACGTGAAGGGGTCCTCCAGCACGAACCGGCGCACGCGCAGCGCGCCCGTCAGGTGCCGAAACGGAATCTCCAGCCGGCTCGGGTCGACGGACCTGGGGTAGACGCACAGCGACGTCTGCTGCACAAACGATTGCGCGTGCTCGCGGTCGAGCAGCGGCGCGCTCGCGATCACGTCCGCCCGCTCCACCCGAAAGAAGCCCCGGTGCATGCAGGTCAGGTTCAGCGTCCGCTCCACGCGCTGATAAAACAGCAGCGAAAACACGTCCTGCTTGTAGCACCGGTCGGAGACGCTCACGTTCTCCTGTCCCTCAAAGACGAGGCTGCGGTCGATCTCGAACGTCGCCCGCAGCACGGGCAGCGGCAGGGCCTTGCGGTTTTCCACCGTCTCGACCACCTGCGCCCGGCCGCCCTCGCAGGCCGCCGCCTGCGCAAAGGAAACCGTGAACGCGAGCCCCCGCCGCCAGCGCCTTTGAAAGACCCGGTCGAGCGCAAACAGGAACAGGGCGAGCCCCAGCAGCAGCATGAGGGCGGTCATGACCGCTCCGCGCCCCAGCGCTCCGTGGGCACTTCCTCCCTTTGAAGCACGCCCGCCACCACGCCTTGCATGTCCTCCCCGGTCGCGCGCTCCGCCAGCAGCCGGTGGGCGAGCACCGCCGGGG
>JAEXCG010000057.1 GCA_023402355.1 Bacillota bacterium
CGGTGCAGCCGCGCCTTCACCGTCCCCAGGGGCGCGTGCAGCATCGCCGCGATCTCCCGCAGCGAAAAGCCCTCCAGGTAATGCAGCAGCAGCGGCAGGCGGTAGCGCTCGTCGATCCGCTCCAGCGCGTCGCGCAGGGCCGGGTCAAACGGCTCCGGGGCCGCCGCGTCCGGGAAGTCCTCCCGGGGGAGCGTGCGCGCGCTCCGCCTCCTCTGCGCCTTGCATTCGTTGATTAAAATGCGCGTCAGCCACGTGCGGAAATACGGCTCCCGCACGCGCTCGCGGCGCATCCACGCGCGGGTAAGCGCTTCCTGCACGGCGTCCGCGCAGTCCGCGTCGCACCCGAGCAGCGTGTGCGCCACGCGGTAGAGCATCTCCGTGTCCGCCTCCACCCGGCGCACGAATTCGTCCTCGGCGATCACGCGTATCCCCCTCTTCCCTCTTGAATGTGCTTCCCCTATTAAAGCCGCGGGAACGGCAAAAGGTTGCGCGCGGCGCTATTTTTTCGCGCGCCCCCCTGCCGGGCGACACGCAAAAGCGGGCGCAGCCGTCCGGCTGCGCCCGCCTGGCGCTTTTAATTACTTCGCGAATTCGACGCTGCGCGTCTCGCGGATGACGTTGACCTTGATCTGGCCGGGGTATTCGAGCTCCTTTTCGATGCGCTTGGCCACCTCGCGGGCGAGGATGAGCGTGCCCGCGTCGTTGACGTCCTCGGGCTTGACGGCGATGCGCACCTCGCGCCCGGACTGGATGGCGAAGGACTTTTCGACGCCGGGGAAGGCGTTGGCGATCTCCTCCAGCTTTTCCAGGCGGCGGATGTAGTTCTCGATCGACTCGCGGCGCGCGCCGGGGCGGGCGGCGGAAATGGCGTCCGCGGCCTGCACGAGCACCGCCTCGATGGTCTGCGGCTCGATGTCGTTGTGGTGGGCGAGGATGCAGTGCACGACCTCCGCGGGCTCGTGGTACTTGCGGGCGAGCTCGCCGCCGAGCTGCACGTGCGTGCCCTCCTGCTCGTGGTCGACCGCCTTGCCGATGTCGTGCAGCAAACCCGCGCGCTTTGCGAGCTGAACGTCCGCGCCCAGCTCCGCGGCCATCAGGCCCGCGAGGTGCGAGACCTCGATGGAGTGCTTGAGCACGTTCTGCCCGTAGCTCGTGCGGTAGCGCATGCGGCCCAGCAGCTTCACCAGCTCGTGGTGGATGGAGTGCATGTTCGTCTCGAAGACCGCCTGCTCGCCCGCCTCGCGGATCTGGTTGTCGACCTCCTTGCGGGCCTTCTCGACCATTTCCTCGATGCGCGCGGGGTGAATGCGGCCGTCCGCGATCAGCTTTTCCAGCGCGATGCGCGCCACCTCGCGGCGAACCGGGTCGAACGCGGAGACGATGACCGCCTCCGGCGTGTCGTCGATGATGAGGTCCACGCCCGTCGCCGTCTCCAGCGTGCGGATGTTGCGGCCCTCGCGGCCGATGATGCGGCCCTTCATGTCCTCGTTGGGCAGGTTGACGACCGAAACCGTCGTCTCCGCCACGTGGTCGGAGGCGCAGCGCTGAATCGCCATGGCGACGATGTTGCGCGCCTTCTTGTCGGCGTCTTCCTTCGCGCTCTGCTCGATCTCGCGCACCATCACCGCCGCGTCGTGGAAGGCTTCCTTCTGCACGCGGTTCATGATGATCTCACGGGCCTCTTCCTGCGTCATCTGCGCGATGCGCTGAAGCTCCGCGAGCTGCTTGTCGTACATGCCCTGCGCCTCGTCGGTCAGGCGCTGCAGTTCTTCCTGCTTGCGGTTGAGGCCCTCTTCGCGGACCTCCAGGTTGTCCATCTTCTTGTCGAGCGTCTCCTCGCGCTGCTGCACGCGGCGCTCGCTGCGCTGCACCTCGCTGCGCCGGTCGCGGATTTCGCGGTCCAGCTCGGTCTTGAGGCGAAGCACCTCTTCCTTGGCCTCCAGGATGGTCTCTTTCTTCTTATCCTCGGCACGGCGCTGCGCCTCTTCCAGCAGGTTCTTGGCGTACTCTTCCGTCCGTCCGATCTTCTTTTCCTGCGTGTTCTTTCGGTATCCATATCCGGCAAATGCGCCCGCGGCGCCACCGATGATGAGCCCGATGATGATCCACAAGGCGGTCAATGTCTTCTCTCACTCCTTCATGAAAAAATAGAGCCGAGTCGCATGCAGCGCTCGGCAATGGATTCAAGCTCTCAAGCTCTCTGTTCGTCCGTCCAGCCCAAAACACGCCTTTTGTTAGGCGCCGAAGCGCGCACAAAAAGACGAATGAAGCAGGCAACAGCATGTTGTCTCAATCTATACGTCGCGGTTTAACCCTTTTTGACAAACATAGACCGGCAGAAAACGACCCACACCGCCATCTATCCAACAAAAGGCGAAACCCGCCTGTATTCAGAAGACATCAAACGCCCGGACGAACTTGTCCAACCTAGGCACTTACATCTTTACAGAATTATTGTACCGATTTGTCGCACATCTGTCAAGCGCATGCGGACGTTTCCGGGCGGCTTCTACGAATTTTTTGTTTGACAAAACATTTACGCTCCGCCCCTTTGCGGCCGGTTCGTCCGGCCCGCATCGCAAAAGCCGCCCGGAACGCTTCGTTCCGGGCGGCTTTACAGGGCCGTCTGCTCAGATTTCGCTGTCCAGCAGGCTCGGCTGCTCCACGGGCTCGTCCCCGCGGTCGCCCTCCGCCTCCAGCTTGGCCTCGATCTTTCCGGCCATCAGCTCCGCGCGGATGATCGCGTCGATCTCCTGCGTCACGTCGGGGTTTTCCTTCAGGAACTTGCGCGTGTTGTCGCGGCCCTGTCCGATGCGCTGGTCCTTATAGCTGAACCACGCGCCGCTCTTATGGATGATGTCGCGCTCGATCGCCAGGTCGAGCAGGCTGCTCTCCTTGGAGATGCCCTCGCCGTAGAGGATGTCGAACTCCGCCACGCGGAAGGGCGGGGCGACCTTGTTCTTGACGATCTTGGCCTTGGTGCGGTTGCCCAGCACCTCCGCACCGTTCTTGAGCTGCTCGCCGCGGCGCACGTCGATGCGCACGGAGGCGTAGAACTTGAGCGCGCGGCCGCCCGGCGTCGTCTCGGGGTTGCCGTACATCACGCCGACCTTCTCGCGCAGCTGGTTGATGAAGATGACCGTCGCGCCCGTCTTGTTGATGACGCCGGTCAGCTTGCGCAGCGCCTGCGACATGAGGCGCGCCTGCAAGCCCACGAACGAGTCGCCCATCTCGCCGTCGATCTCGGCCTTGGGCACCAGCGCGGCGACGGAGTCCACCACGACCAGCTCGATCGCGCCGGAGCGCACCAGCGCCTCGCAGATTTCCAGCGCCTGCTCGCCGGTGTCCGGCTGCGAGACGTACAGCTCGTCGATGTCCACGCCCAGCTTCTTGGCGTAGGCCGGATCGAGCGCGTGCTCCGCGTCGATGAAGGCCGCGACGCCGCCCTGCTTCTGGCACTCGGCCACCACGTGCAGCGCCACGGTCGTCTTGCCGGAGGATTCCGGCCCGAAGACCTCCACCACGCGCCCCTTGGGGATGCCGCCCACGCCCAGCGCCGCGTCGAGCACCAGGCACCCGGTCGGGATCACCTGGATGTCGTTGAGCTGTCCCTTGGAGCCCAGCTTCATCAGGGCGCCCTTGCCGAACTGCTTTTCAATGCCCGCCAGGGCGACCTCCAGCGCCTTCTTCTTCTCGTCGTCCGTCTCTGGAAGCGCCGCCTTTTCCTTCTTTTCCTTCGCCGCCATCGTATGCTCCTTTCCTACCGGGGTGCGCCGGGACCCGCCGCCCCAAGGGCCTCCCCCGCCAAAGGGCGTTTTCCCCTTTGGTATCCCGTCTTCACGGTGCTCATTTCATCTCTATGCCTTGAATCGGTGAAGCGAAGGGCCGCCGCCTCAGCAAAGCTCGCCCTTCGCCGCCAGACGGATCATGTTCAGCGCGTGCAGCGAGGCCAGCGTGCGGATGCGCTCGCGGTCTCCGTGCAGCCGCAGCTCCTTTACGACCGTTCCCTCCGGCGAGGAAACCGCCACGTACACGAGCCCCACCGGCTTTTCCGCGGTGCCGCCGCCCGGCCCGGCGATGCCCGTCGTCGCGGCCGCCACGTCCGCGCCGCTGCGCGCGCGCAGGCCCTCGGCCATCTCCCGCGCGCACGGCTCGCTGACCGCGCCGCAGCGCGCGAGGGTCTGGGGATCGACGCCCAGGTAGCGCTCCTTCGCCTCGTTCGCGTAGGTGACGTGCGACTCGTGCAGCACCGCCGACGCCCCGGCGATGGCCACCAGCCGCGCTGCGACCAGCCCGCCCGTGCAGGATTCCGCGACCGCCACCGTGCGCCCCGCGCGGATCAGCGCGTCCACCGCGTAGTGCTCCATGCTGTCCGACGGCTCGCGGCTGACCGCGTACACCGCGCCTTCAAGCCTTCGCACGATCTCGTCCACCGTCGGCGCGATCCGCAGCAGCGCCTCCTCCTCGCTGTCAGCGCGCGCGCTCACGCGAAGCTGCACCTCGCCCAGCGAGCAGTAGGGCGCGATGGTCACGTCCTGCTGCGCGTCGATCAGGTCCTTCACGCGCATCTCCGCGTCGCTCTCGCCCACGCCGAAGATGCGCACGTAGCGCGAGGCGATGGCCCCGCCCGTAAGGCGCGTCAAATAGGGCATGACGCGCTTTTCAAACATGTCCTTCAGCTCGTACGGCGGCCCTGGAAGCTGGATGACGGCCTTGCCGTCCTGCTCCACGATGCAGCCCGGCGCGGTGCCCCGGTCGTTTCCTAGGATGATCGCGCCCTTCGCGAACATCGCCTGCCGCTCGTTATTTGCCGCCATCGTGCGGTGCATCGCGCTGAAGTAGCGCTCGATGTCCCGCATGCTCTCCTCGTCCTTTTCCATGGGCAGGCCCAGCATCCCGGCGACGATCTCCTTGCTCAGGTCATCCCCGGTCGGCCCCAGACCGCCGGTGGTGATGACGACGTCGCTGCGCGAGAGCGCGCGGCGAAGCGTCTCCTCCATGCGCGCGGGGTTGTCGCCCACGGTCGTGTGGTAGTACACCGAAATGCCCAGCATGGAAAGCCGGCGCGAGAGGTACTGCGCGTCGGTGTTGACGATCTGCCCCATGAGCAGCTCGGTGCCGATGGATACGATTTCTGCGATCAAGATGATGTACTCCTTCTCGATAGATCGGGATCGGCCGCCTTCGTCCGATGAAGTCGGGCCCTTATTCCTTTTCCGAAAGCACGGCGCGGTTCTGCCAGACGTAATCGGCCATCGACCAGACGGTCAAAGCGACCGCCGCGTAGAGCACGAGCTGCGTCAGCACGAAAAGCCCGGCGACGTTCAGCGTCAGCAGCATCACCGCCGCCATCTGCAGGACGGTCTTCACCTTGCCCAATATGCCCGCCGCGATCACGCGCCCCTGCTCCACGGCCACCAGGCGCAGGCCGCTGACCACGAACTCGCGCGCCACGAAGATCACGCACATCCAGGCCGGCATGCGCGAGAGGTCCACCATCACGATGAAGGCGGTGATCGTCAGCAGCTTGTCCGCGATGGGGTCCATGAACTTGCCGAAGTTCGTCACCAGCCCGCGGCTGCGGGCGATTTTCCCGTCCAGCAGGTCGGTCAGCGACGCGGCCATGAAGACGACCAGCGCCAGGGTGTTCGCCCAGGCGGCGTCCCCGCCCGCCCACATGAGGACGAGGTACACCGGCACCAGGCAGATGCGCGCGAGCGTCAGCTTGTTGGGTAGGTTCATACGCGCTCTCCTATCAGGTCGTATTCCAGCGCGCGCGTGATGCGCACGTCCACGTAACTGCCGGGGGCGGCTTCCCCCTCGCCCGTGAAGAGGATCTGCCCGTCCGTCTCCGGCGCTTCCATCTCCGAGCGGCCCACGAAATAGCCGTCCCGCCGCCCCTCGACCAGCACGCGGCAGGTCGTGCCCACGCGCAGCTCGTTTCGCGCGAGCGATATGCCCTGCTGCATCTCCATCAGCGCGTCCAGGCGCTGCTGCTTGACCTCCTCCGGAATCTGGTCCGGCATGAGGGCCGCGGGCGTGTCCTCCTCCGCCGAGTACGCGAACGCGCCCAGGCGGTCGAACTGCGCCTCGCGCAGGAAATCCATCAGCTCGTCGAACTGCTCCTGGGTCTCGCCCGGGAAGCCCACGATGATCGACGTGCGCAGCATCATGCCGCGGCGGCGAATCTCCCCGGCGAGGTAGCGGATGTGCTCCGCCGTGCCGTGCCGGTTCATGCGCCGCAGCAGCAGCGGATCGATGTGCTGAATCGGCAGGTCGATGTACCGGCAGGCGTTGGGCAGCCGCTCGATGGTGTCGAGCAGGCGGTCGTCCACCCGGTCGGGGTAGCAGTAGAGCGTGCGCAGGAAGGTCACGCCCTCCACCTTGGAGGCGGCCTCCAGCAGCTCGGGCAGCCGGCTGTGCCCGTCGCCCCAGTCCGTGCCGTAGCGCGTCGTGTCCTGCGCCACCAGGGTGATTTCGCTAACCCCCCGCGCAGCGAGCGCGCGCACCTCCGCCAGCACGTCCTCCATCGGCCGCGAGCGGTAGCCGCCCCGGATGAGCGGGATCGCGCAGTAGCTGCACCGGTTGTCGCAGCCGTCGCCGATCTTCACGTAGGCGCTGTAGCTCGGGGTCGTCAGCACGCGCTCGCACTCCAGAAAGCCGCTCGAGGGGGTCACGTACAGGGGGCGCAGGTCGCGCGCCGCCTCCTCGATGGCCTCAAGCAGCTTGTCGTACTGCCCGACGCCGAGGATCGCGTCCACCTCCGGCATCTCTTCCTTTACAGCCTCCGGGTAGCGCTGGGCGAAGCAGCCCGTCGCCACCAGCAGCCGGCAGCAGCCCTTCTCTTTATACTGCGCCATCTCAAAGATGGTTTCAATCGATTCTTCCTTGGCCGGGCCGATGAACCCGCACGTGTTCACGATGATGACCTGCGCCTTCGCCGGGTCCGAGACGATGGTGTACCCCGCCTGCGAAAGCATGCCCAGCATCTGTTCGGTATCCACGCGGTTCTTGCTGCATCCCAGCGAGACCACGCCAACAGTCGCTTTCAAATCGCGTTCTCCTATCCCGCGCGCCCGCAAAGCGAACATGCGTTTCATTTGTCAGGTGTATTGTACCATCCCGCGCGGTAAAAATCAATTCCCTCTTTTGTCCCGCGGGGCTTTGCCCGACCTGACGCGGCGGGCCAGCCGCCCGCACAGCGCCGCGCCCGCGCGGACGAGCGCGTAGGCGCCGAACATGGCGACAAAGCCCCACATGCCCGAGACGATGTCCCCAAAGTCCATGTTGCCGGTGCCCGAGACCTTCTGGCCGATCTCGATGGCGAAGGTGATGACCACCATCACCGTGAACACGTAGATAAACGACACGGCGGTGACGCTCAGCTTCGACAGGCGTTTGAACACGGCGTGTACCGCAAAGAAGATCAGCATGCCCAGCACGCCGATGACCAGAAAGTGCAGCTCCTTGTCGGTAAAGGACGCCTCCATGGCGTCGTTTAAGTGCAGAATGTCCTCGTGGACGTGGCTGATGACGTCGATGATCCAGTAAAGCAGCGCCTTCATCTGCGCGGTTCCTCCTCCCGTGGCCTATGGCCGGTCGCTTCAAGGCGCCTTATCTTCCCCCTCATCGCTTCTCCTCATCCTCGCCCAGGCTGTTTATCAGCCCGGCGTAAATGTCCCCCGCGCAGGCCGACCAGCGCTTGCACATGATGCCCGCCTGCGCGCGCGTGGGCACGTTCAGGCGAAGGTCCATCAGCGTCATGTCCTGCTCCAGAAGGCGCAGGCGCACGACGAAGCCGTCCCCCTCCTCCCGCCAGTCCGAAAGGACGTGCTTTTCGCGGCTGATGCGCCCCTTCCAGGCGGCGCAGAGCGCCTCCACGCGCTCCCGCCGCGAGTTGGGGATGTGGCCAAGGAACATGGCCAGGGTCTCGCGGCCCGACTGCGACAGGCTGTAGAGCTTGCCGATCTCGTGCTCGCGGGTCCTGAGCATGCCCGCCTCCGTGAGGTCCCCCAGCCCGATCTGAAGCTCGATGTAGTCCATGACCTCGCCCTCGGTGGTCAGGGCCAGCAGCTGCTGCGCGCTGCACGCGCCCAGCTTTTCGAGCATCAGCAGCAGGATGAGCCGGTTTTCCGTGGGCGTCGGGCGGTGCGATACGTTCATGCGGATTCCTCCGTTTCCGCCGCGGGGCGCGCCCCGCGACTGATAAAGAAAAGCTCCCAAACGGCTTCGTTTGAGAGCGGCGAATGCGTACAAAACCCGGCCTGCACCGCAGGCCAGCCGGAGGTAGATCAGGCCATGAAGGGCTTGATTTTCTCCATCAGCTCGTCACAGTTGTCGGCGTAGACTTCCAGCGTGATCGGCTTGGACAGGTCGAGGCTGAAGATACCGAGAATAGACTTGGCATCCACCACGTGACGGCCCGCGCGCAGGTCCATATCGTAGGAGAAAGCGCTCACGACGTTGACAAACTGCTTGACGTTTTCAGCGAGGGACAACTTGATGGTAATAGATTTCATTTTACATGCCTCCTCTCTTGAGCACGGTATTATTATAGTCTTTCGCTCCGGAAAATGCAAGCAAAATGTGCACAAAACGGAAGGATGAGGCCGAATCTACGTTATACACAAAGAACGATTTCCTCCCTCCTCCATCCTGCCCAAGTCCGCGCGTCAAAAAATGAAAATTTCCCCCTTGATTTTTCCTCGATTTCGTGTATAATATCTATTGTTGTCGCGGGGTCGTAGCTCAGCTGGTCAGAGCGCTACGTTGACATCGTAGAGGTCGTAGGTTCGAGCCCTATCGACCCCACCAACAGAAGGCCGCTTATGCAAGCGGCTCTTTTTTTTATGCTCCGGCGAGGGTCCGGCAAAGCTTTGTCAGGCGAAAGCGCAAAGTCGGCGGAACGAACACCCTTTCGATGCTTCTTTGTTAAATGTAAAACTTTATTGATTGAATCCACGCGCCGGATATGGTATACTTTCAGACGCCAAGCAAAAAAACTCCAAGCCCCCGGGACCCGTCCGGGCCCCTCGGGCCATTAGGTTGGAGGAGCGATCCTCCCGCCCGCCGTTTTGCGAAGGAGTCATACTCTTGCAGGGATGCGGCGCATGCCTGTATGATAGGGTATGTTTTTTTGTGCATGGAAAGCGTATGTCTATTTTTTCTGGAAAGAAGGGGACGACCATGTCCGAAAAAACGCAAAGCGGATTCCAATCCAAGGAGATGACCCGGCGTCAGTTCCTGAAGATCTCCGGCAAGAGCCTGGCGGGGCTGGCGCTGTCCGCGTCCATGCTCAGCGTCCTGGGCACCTCGCAGGCGGAGGTCGATTCCGGCGCGGTGACCACCTGGGCGATGCCGCAGGGCCTGCTCGTGGTCAACGCCGACAAGTGCGTCGGCTGCCAGCGCTGCGAGATCAACTGCACGCTCGTCAACGACGGGTGCGCCAGTAGCTACATTTCGCGCGTCAAGGTGACCCGCAACCTGTTCTCCAGCCGCAACGGCCAGGGCCTGTACACCGACGACCACTGGACCTACTTCCCCGACACCTGCCGCCAGTGCGAAGACCCGGCCTGCGCCAAGGCCTGCCCCATGCAGGCGATTTCCGCCAACGAGCAGGGCGTCAAGGTCATCGATCAGGATAAGTGCGTGGGCTGCGGCGCCTGCACGCAGGCCTGCCCGTGGCATATGCCCACCGTCAACCCCCAGACCAAGAAGTCGTCCAAGTGCATCCAGTGCGGCGCCTGTGCGGCAGGCTGTCCCTCCGGCGCGCTGTCCATCATTCCCTGGGATGCCGTCACCGCCGCGTCCCAGGCGGTCTGAGCGAAAAGGAGGAAGGAATAAATGTCTGTTAAAAACGGCGTAAACGGCTGGGCCGGCACGATTCTGCGCGTGAACCTCACCACCGGCGAGGCAAAGTTTGAGGATACCCTGCCCAAGTACAAGGACTACGTGGGCGGCATGGGCATCGGCTATAAGATCATCTGGGACGAGGTGCCGCTCGACACCGACCCGCACAGCGAGGCCGCGAAGGTCGTCTTCAGCGTCGGCCCGCTGACCGCCTCGGGCGTTCCCTGCTCCGGGCGCACCAACATCTCGCTGCTCTCCTCCTGGTCCAAGGGCCGCGCGATTCTGGATTCCCACATGGGCGGCCACTTCGCCCACAACATGAAGTACGCGGGCTACGACGCCATCGTCATCGAGGGCAAGAGCGAAAAGCCCGTCTACGTCAAGATCGACGACGACAAGGTCACGCTGGAGGACGCCTCCCACGTGTGGGGCACCGGCACCTTCAACTCCAACAAGGTCATCGCCAAGGAATGCGGCCCCGAGTTCGACGTGGCCACCATCGGCCAGGCCGGCGAAAACCTGGTGAACATGTCCTGCCTGCTCACCAGCGTGGGCAACGCGGCCGGCGCGGGCGTGGGCGCGGCGCTGGGCGCCAAGAACATGAAGGGCATCGCCGTGCGCGGCACGGGCGCCGTGAAGATCGCGGAGCCGGTAAAGCACAAGGAGCTTTGCGACTACATGATCAGGGACCTCGTCGGCGGCAACAACAACCACAACGTCCCCAACACCCCGCAGTCCTGGGCGGAGTACTCCGCCACCAGCAAGAACCGCTGGCAGGGCGCGCCCGGCGTCGTCTGGGGCAAGGCCCCGAACGGTCCGGTGGATACCGGCGAGCAGCCCTCCGGCGACATGAACGTCGCGGCCTACCGCGCGACCAAGGGCGTGTTCGACTTCGGCAAGGTCGTCGAGAAGTACATCGTCAAGTCCGGCGGCTGCTCCTCCTGCCCGGTGCGCTGCTACTCCGAGTACGACGTGGACATCCTCGCGGATTACGACCTGCCCACCAAGGTCTCCAACACCTGCGCGCCCTCCGGCAGCGTGCCCACCGGCTTCTACGGCGAGGGCATCAAGGACTTCAAGGACGAGGGCGACGCCAAGGTGGTCATCGGCCTGCACGGCTCCTACGTGCTGGACGACTACGGCCTGTGGTGCAACTACGGCTCCATCAGCCGCGAGTTCAAGTGGTGCTACCAGCACGGCATCTTTGAAAAGGTGCTGCCCAAGGAGGAGTACGACTCCATCCCCTGGGACCTGATGAAGGACGGCGACCCGCGCTGGCTGGACGAGATCATCCGCCGCATCGCCTGCAAGGAAGGCGAGATCAGCCGTCTGGGCGAGGGCACGTATCAGGTGCTGCACGCCTGGGGCCTGGACGACCCCGCCAAGAACGACGAGGGCGTCAACTTCTACGACATGGTCGACGCGAACAACCAGAACGTGACCTACTGCGGCTTCCCCAAGCACCACTCCGCGGAGGACTGCTGGCAGGCGGGCCTTCTGTACAACGTCATGTACAACCGCGACTGCATGGACCACGTCATGACCAACTTCGTGCGCTCGGGCTCCCCGTATGAGGAAGTCATAAAGCCCGTGCTGGAAAACTGGTTCGGCGAGGGCTGCGTGGACGCGCCCAAGAAGTACACGCCCATCAACGAGAACAAGATCAAGCTGGCCAAGTGGGCATTCCTGCAAAAGCAGTGGCACGACAGCGCCACGCTGTGCAACTGGATGTACCCGATGACGCTCTCCACCTCCAAGGCGCGCGGCTACGCGGGCGACATCGACCTGGACGCCAAGTACATGACCGCCGTCACGGGCGAGGAGTGGACGATGGACGACGTGCTCTTCGACATGGAGCGCATCTCCAACATGCTGCGCGCGATGACGGCCATCGCCTTCAAGCTCAACGAGGGCTGCGACAACCTGCGCAAGGACCACGACGCCGTGCCCGCCTGGGTGTTCGACAAGGAGCCCGACTTCAAGGCCTTTGAAGAGGGCACCGTGAAGATGGACCGCGAGGACTGGGAAAAGTCCCTGGACATGTGGTACGAAGCCTTCGGCTGGGACAAGGAAACCGGCATCCCGACGCGCGAGACGCTGGAGAAGTTCGGCCTTGCCGACATGGCCGACAAGCTCGCGGAGCTTGGGCTCATCAAGTAATACGCTTTGCGGGAGAGCCGCGCCTTAAGTGGAAGGCGGCTCTCCCGCAAAACATCGCAGCAAGCGATCGAACGCTTTTCCGAAAGGAATGAAAGTATGCCGCTGTTTGGACGGCGCAAGCCGGGCTTTGCCAAGGAAGAAATCATACGCAAGGACGAAATCCCCGGGGAATTCAGCGACGCGCTGGACCCCGCCGTGCAGCAGGACGCGCCCGAAGCCTCCGAAAAGCCGGAGCTTTGCAGCTATCTGCAATCCCTCCCCGACGTCGAGGACACCTTCCCGCCCTTCCCCGAGGAGGAGCCCGCCCCCGCGCCCGCGGAAAAGACGCAGGCGGAGGTGCTGGCGGACTTCATCCGCGAGCGCACGCGCGGCAGCCTGCTCACCGGCAGGCGCCTGCTGGAGCAGGAGGAGGAAGACCTAGAAGCGCTCCTCGCCGGGATGGCCGCGACCGCGTCCTGCGGGGACATCGCCACGATCGAGGGCAGCCGGGACGTCTACTATTACTCCGACGCCATCATGACGAAGAACTACGCGCACATCGCCATGCTGGTGGAGGAAAAGGACATGCCCCGCACCATTGCGGAGATGGTGCGCTTCAACTGCAAGACCTACCCCGCCGCCACCCCGGAGGCCTACTTCAGCCGCCACCCCTATTTCATGACCGCGCCGCAGATCGCCCGGGCGCTGGACGCCATCGCCCGCGACCCGCAGTACGCGGACATCAAGCGGGTGAACGCCTTCAACGGCGTGCCCTACCTGTACTCCACCCTGTACTTCACGGACAAGTACGGAAAGGCCATGGCCAACTACGGCGAGGAGGACGAATCCAACTCGTGACAAAAAAGGACTGCCTAAGGGCAGCCGAGAAAGCGCGCAAAACCCGCCTCTATGCGGCAGCAAGAGCCGTTTAGAGGCGGGTTTTGTATGCTCCGTCCTTTGGGGATGGGCCGCGGCGCGCCTTCAGCTTCCCGCCCGCTCGCCTTTCGCCCGCGGCGCGTAGGGCAGCGGAAGCCGGGCGGTCCCCCGCCCGCTCACGAGGTGCTCTACGACGCCCGACTCTTTGAGCAGGTAATGGTTTGCCGGGCGTCGGGCGTTGGGCTCCATGCCGTAATCGGGCGTGGGCCACAGCGCCACCCGCGCGCCCGTCGCCTCGTACAGCGCCCGCGTCGCGCCCCCGTAGCCGTGGTGCGAAACCTGCACGATGTCGCAGCGGAGCTTTTCCGGGCAGCGGGAAAGCAGGACGCGGCTGCCCTCGGTGAACACGTCGCCCAGCAGCAGGATGCGCTGGCCGCAGGCCGTGAGCAGGAGCACCGTCGAATGGTCGTTGAACGTCGACGCCGCGTCCAGGTCCTCGTGGGTGTAGAGCACCTCGAGGGAGAGCTCCTCCACGCGCAGCCGCTCGCCCGTCTTCAGGGTGTGCACGGGCACGTCCGCGCAGCGCTCCTGCAGCACCTCGTAAAACCGGCGGACGGTCGCCAGGTCGTTGCTCTTCGTGCGCCAGCCCCCGCTCGTCTCCGGCAGGTCGAGCGGCTGAAAGTTAAAGTAGAGACGGCAGAGCTGAAGATTCTCCCGGTGGCGCTCCATCATGTCCAGAAAGACGCCGATGTGGTCCTGGTGCGCGTGGCTGAAGTACCAGCCCGCCACCACCGGCGTGCCCTCGCAGCGCGCGCGCAGGAAGTCGTACAGCCGGTCCGCCTCCCCTGGCGAGAAGTAGCCGCCGTCCACGAGGAAAAAATGGCCGGATTCGAGCTGAACCACGTAGCTCATGCCGCAGTCGACGTCGCGCTGGTCCAGCTGCAACTGATATAAAGTCGTCATAGCCGCTCCTTTTATCCTTTGATGGAACCCATCATGATGCCCTTGACGAAGTAGCGCTGCATAAAGGGATAGATGAGCAGGACCGGCAGCGTCGCCACGACGATGACCGCGTACTTGAGCGCCTCGTACAGCAGGGTCATTTCGGTCTGGCCGACGGCGTCCGCGCCGCCCGCCATGTCGCCCAACTGGTTCTGGATGAGGATCTCGCGCAGGAACACCTGCAGGGGATAGCGGGACTTGTCGCTCAGGTAGATCATCGCGTCGAAGTAGGCGTTCCAGTGGCCCACGAAGTAGAAGATCACCATGACCGCCAGGATCGAGCCCGAGATGGGCAGCACGATGCGCCAGAGGGTACCCGTGTTCGAGCAGCCGTCCACCCAGGCGGCCTCGATGATCTCCTGCGAGATGGAATGCTGAAAGAAATTGCGCATGATGATGAGGTTGGTCGCGGAAACCGCGCCGGGCAGCACCATGACCCAGAACGTGTTGAGCAGGTGCAGGTTTTTGATGGTGATGTAGGTCGGGATCATGCCGCCGGAAAAGAACATCGTGAAGGAGATGAGGAACGTCAGCAGGTTGCGCCCCGCCAGGTCCGGACGGGAGAGCACGTAGGCGCCGAGGGTCGTCAGCACGATGTTGATCGCGGTGCCCGCCACCGAATAGAGAATCGTGTTTTTGTAGCCGAGCAGCACCTCGCTGCTCCTGAACACCGCCTCGTACGCGCGGAACTGAATTTCGCGCGGCAGCAGCACGATGTCGCCCGAGACGATCAGCTCCGGGTTTGAAATCGAGGCGGAGAAGACGTAGAGGATCGGGTAGGCGGCCAGCACCATGAACAGCGCGCCCAGCGCGTAGACGATCAGGCTGAAAGCCCGGTCCTCCGCGCTCTGGCGAATTTTCCTGCCTCTTGCCGCATGCGTCACCATAAGCCCACCTCCGATACGCGCTTGGAAATCTCGTTGACGAGGAGCACCAGCAGAAAGTTCACGCCCGAATTCATCAGACCCACGGCCGTGGCATAGCTCGTCTGCGTGCCCGCGATGCCCTGGCGATAGACGAACGTGGAGATGACCTCGCTCACGCTCAGGTTCAGGTCCGTCTGCATGAGGAACACCTTTTCAAAGCCGATGTTCATCACGCGTCCGCAGTTTAAGATCAGCATGACCGCGATGGTGGGCACGATGGAGGGCAGCGTGATGTACAAAAGCTGCTTCACGCGGCTCGCGCCGTCGATGCGGGCGGCCTCGTACATCTCCACATCCACGCCCGCGAGCGCGGAGAGGAAGATGATCGAATCCCAGCCCATGCTGGTCCACACCTCGGAGATGATGTACAGCGGCCTGAACCACTCGCCCTTGGCCATGAAGTAGATGGGCTCCCGGCCAAACGCGCGCAAAATCGTGTTCACGATGCCCGTGGAGGGCGAGCAGAAGGCCGTCACCATGCCGACCACGACCACGGTGGACAGGAAGTGCGGCGCGTAGGTCGCGGTCTGCACCACCTTTTTGTAGGCGCCGTTTCGCATCTCGTTGAGCAGCAGCGCCAGCAGGATGGGCAGCGGAAAGCAGAACAGCAGGTTCAACAGCGAGAGGATGACGGTATTGCCGATGATCTGAAAGCAGTTGTAGGAGGAAAAGAAGCGCTCGAAGTGCTTGAGCCCCACCCATTCGCTGCCCAGGAAGCCCTTGCGCGGCTGGTAGTTGCGAAAGGAGATTTGCAGGCCGTACATCGGCAGGTACTTGAAGACGATGAAGTAGACGAGCACCGGGATGAGCAGCAGGTAAAGGTCCCAGTACTTGTGCGCCGAGCGCCGCAGCAGGCGCATTTTCTTCGGTTGCATCCCGCAAACCTCCTATACAGTCGAAATGAAAAGCGCCGGAGCGTCAGCGGCCCCGGCGCGTCCTGTCCCTTACGCCCCGACGATCGCCATCGCGCGCGCCGACGCGTCGGTCATCACCCTGAGCATCGCGTCAAGGCCCATATCGTTTACGCGCTGCACGTAGGCGTCCCACTCCGCGTCGGTGAGCTCGCGCTCGCCGGTGAGGAACTCCGCGCAGGTCTGCTTGACGTAGGTGTCGATCTCGGTGCCCGTAGTGGTCACGATGTCCTTCTCCTCCTCGGTGTAGTTGAAGAAGGGCCAGATGATTTCCGGCGTGTAGGCCGAAAGCGCCTCGGCGGAGGCCATGGGCACGGGGCTGAGCTCCATGCCCGCGTAGCCCGGGTAGGACATGATGGTCGGGTTGTTGCCGCCGCAGTAAGCGCTGTACTGGGAGACCACCTCGTCGTAGCTCTTGTCGCCCGTCACCTGGGCGAGGATGGAATCCACGTAGGAAAGCGAGCCGTCCGCGTTCGTCCGGCAGGTGTCGCCCTCGATGCCGTAGTGGAAGAAGCGCACGCCCTCTTCGCTGTAGAAGTAATCCACCCAGCGCAGGGCGACCTCCGGGTTCTCGCAGTCCGCCGAGATCGCGAACGCGCCCACGCTGTGCAGGTGCGAACGCATCAGCGGCCAAATCGCGCCGTCCACCCAGCCCTCGGCCGGCGTCCACTCGTCCATCTTGTCCGCGGGCAGCAGCGCCAGGTTGGTGGCGAAGTAGACGCCCTGGCGGTCCTGCGAGATCAGGCCCACCGCGCGCGCGTCGTTAAAGGTGATGCACTCCTGGTCGATGATGCCCTCGGCGTAGAGCTTGTGCATGAACGAGAGCGTCTGCCGGAACGCATCCGACGTCTTGATGTGGCGCACCGCGCCGGTCTGCGGGTCCACGTCGTACTCCTCGTGGTGCGTGCCGCGGTTGAAGCAGCCGAAGAGGCCGCCGAACACCATGTAGAGCGTGCCCGTGCTCTCGGTGAGGGGGATTTCGTCCGCCTCGCCGTTTCCGTTGGGATCGCCCTCCTTCATCGCCTTGAGCACCGCGTACAGCTCGTCCGCCGTCTTCGGCTGCGAGAGGCCCAGGGCGTCCATGAAGTGCTGGTTGAAGTAGAGCTTCTTGTTCATGCGGGCCGCGGGCGCGTCCGCGATCGCCGGCAGCGAGTAGATCTTTCCGTCCGGCGTGGTCACGCTGGCCAGCACGTCCGGGTACTGCTGGGCGTAAGCCCAGAAGTTGGGCGCGTAGGTTTCCAGCATCGGGGAAAGGTCGAGCAGGTCCCCCGAATCGCCGTACACCTGCAGGCTGCTGGCCGAAATGCCGCACTTGAAGAACACGTCCGGCAGGTCGCCGCTGCTGATCGCCAGCGTCACGCGCTCCGTGCGCGCGGAGGAGGGCACGCTCGTCCATTCGATGTGAACGCCCGTCATCTCCTCGTATCGGTTCATCAGGTACATGTCCTTAAACTCCGGCTGCACCGGGGAGATGCTGCCCATCACCCGGAGCGTGACCGGCTCCTTCACGATCGGGAAGCCCGATTCGTTCAGCGCCGAGGCGTCCGCCAGCGCGGTGCCGCTAAGGAGCAGCAGGGTCAGCAGCAGCGCCGTCCATCGTTTCGCGTGTTTCATGTAAGTAGCCCCCTTCAAGAATTGGTTGTCCCGCCTCGCGGGTTTCCCGCAAAGACGCATACTTGCTTTTTAAAGTAAGTATGTTTTCTTTGCAAAAGTTTATACTTATTCTAAGGCCATTTGCCGAGCTTGTCAAGGTCATTTTTGCAAAATTGCGCCTAAAATCCGGGTGAAATGTACAACATCCTCAGCATTTTTGATATTTGTGTCTGTTTATCCAAAACATTGTCTAAATAAAGTATACTTGCTTTTTCCGTTTTCAGTCTGTATACTACCTAAAAGTACCCTATGGCAAATCCGGATGGGGGATCGACATGTCACAGCCAAAGTACGAACAGGTCCGCGAGCAGCTCCTCATGCGCATCAGCAGGGGGGAGCTCGCGCCAAACGAAAAGCTGAAAAACGAGGCGCAGCTCGCCGAGGAATTCGGCGTCAGCGCCATCACCGTGCGCAAGGCGCTCTCGCTGCTGGTGGAGTCGGGCCACATCCGGCGGGCCCGGGGCTCCGGCAGCTTCGTCAGCGCCGCGCCGGGCCCCGCGGCGGAATCCAGCCGCCTGGTGGCGATGATGCTGACGCAGGAGAGCTACCCCGCGCTCTCGCTCACGCGCATCATCAGCGGCATCCAGCGCACGCTGACGCAGCGCGGCTACTCGCTCCTCATCGATTGGAACAGCACGAACCCCAAGATCTCGCGCGAGGGCATCGAGCGCATGCTCGGCCAGCGGGTGGAGGGGTTCCTCATCTACCCCTTCGACCCCGCCTGCAACCGCGAAGAGCTGGAGCTGATTCGCAGAAACGGCCTTCCCTACGTGCTCATCGACCGCCACGACTGCGAAAAGCCCTCGCTGTACGTGGGCTCCAACAACTACGACGGGGGCATCCTGGCCACGCGCGCGCTGATCGGCATGGGCCACCGCAAGATCTGCTTTTGCGGCAGCCTGTTCTTCCTCAGCTCCGAGCAGGAGCGCTTCGCAGGCTTTTGCCACGCCATGCGCCAGGCCGGGCTGCCCTACGGGGAAAATGCGCTGATGGAGCGCGCGGATTACGACGAGATCGTCTCCCGCGTGCGCCGGGGAGAGCTGACGGCCCTCTTTTGCTGCAGCGACCGGCTTGCGGGCACGGCCATCCGCGAGCTGCTCGGGCGCGGGGTGCGCGTGCCCGAGGACCTTTCCGTCTTCGGCTTTGACGACAACATCTACTCCCCCGACAACCCGGTTCCGCTCAGCACCATCCGTCAGGACTTCGACCTCATCGGCCAGCGCGCCGCGGAGCTGCTGCTCTGGCGGCTCGCGCATCCCGGCGACGCGGCGCCCCTGCACCTGCTCACCGACGTGCAGGTCGTGCTGCGCGGCTCCGCCCGCGCGCTCTAAGCCGCTTGATCTTTGGGGACGACAAAAGGCGCTCGCTCGAGCGCCTCAGCGTGTCGGCAAAGCCGGGCGATGCGATTACAGTCTTGCTGACGGCTTTGGGTTTGTCTGCTTTCGATGGGTTTGTCAACAATCTGAGACGCGGCGGAGAACCCTCCGCCGCGTCTCTTTTTATATGATGGTCTTTTCGCCGTCCGCTATGAAAATCGCCAGCGCCAGAATCATCTCGCCGGGCGACGGCTTTGTGACCGCCTTGTGGCGGAGGATCGTTTCCAGCATCTCGCGGTCGCCGTGCAGCCAGATGTCCTCGACGGCGCGCGCCAGGTCGCGGGAGACCCGCTTCTTTTCGGTGCCGTGAATGGCCGCCACCTGCGCGTAGACTTCCCGGCCCAGGTTTCCGTGCGGGTAGTCGCCGCGCCGCGCGATGATTTCAGCCGCCGATGCGAGGTACACGTAGCCGCAGCGTGTAATGTTGCCCCCGCAAGAGGTCACGGTTTCATAAGCGTTCTTCATCATTAGAGCACCATCCTTTGTAGTTGACTTAGGCACTCTAATCTTAGCGGGCTTTCCATATATTAGATCATTTGCGGCACGATATGACAAAAAGCGTCACTATTTGTCGGCTTTCATACGGAATCGCTTCTCCCGGTTACCAAATGCTCCGCGCCTCACGCCCGGCCGAGCGCGCGCTCCACGCTTCGCACCACCCTGTCCATCTGCTCGTCCGTGCCCACGGTGATGCGCAGGTAGTTTTCGAGCCGCGGGTGGCCGAAGTGGCGCACGAGGATGCCGTCCTCGCGCAGCGCCTGAAGGAGAGAGCGCGCGCGCGCATCCGGGTGCGTCGCGAACAGGAAGTTCGTGCGCGAGGGCAGCACGGTCATGCCCAGCGCGCGAAGGCGCTGCGCGGTGCGGTCCCTCGTCTCGCAGATCATGGAGACCGTCCGCCGCAAATAGGCCGCGTCCTCGATCGCGGCCTGCGCGGCCGCTGCGGCGAGACGATCCAGCGGGTAGGAGTTGATGGAGTCCTTCACGCCGTTTAAGGCCTCGATGAGCGATTGCGCGCCCATCGCGTAGCCGATGCGCAGCCCCGCCAGGGCGTGCGCCTTGGAAAACGTGCGGATGACGAGCACGTTTTCGTACGCGTCGATCAGCGGAATCGCCGTGCCCGTGCCGAAGGCCGCGTAGGCCTCGTCCACGATCAGAAGCCGCCCCTGCCGGTTCAATCGCTCCGCCATTTCGCGGATCACCTCCTGCGGCATCTCCAGCGAGGTCGGCGCGTTGGGGTTGGCGAGGATGACGTCCCCCTCGCCGCCAAGCAGCGCCTCCACGTCCACGCTGAAGTCCGCCCGCAGCGGCGATTCCCGGTAGTCCACCCCGAAGAGCTTCGCGTAGCAGGGGTAAAAGGAGTACGTCAGGTCCGGCGCGCAGAGCGTCTTGCCCGCGAAGAACGTGAGGAAGGAAAAGGCCAGCACCTCGTCCGAGCCGTTGCCCACGTACACCTGCTCCGGCCGGATGCCGTGCGCGTGCGCGATGGCGCGCCGCAGCCCCGCGCTCGTGAGGTCGGGGTAGTATTGCAGCTTTTCCATCTGCGCGCGCATCGCCTCCAGCACCCGGGGCGAGGGCGGATAGGCGTTCTCGTTCGCGTTCAGCTTGATGTATTCGCGGTCGTCCGGCTGCTCGCCGCAGACGTAGGGCGTCACGCCGCGCGCGGCGCTGCTTCTGAAATCCGTCATCTTTTCCGCATCCTTTGCCGTAGTAAATCGATAAAATCCGTGCTCTATCATAGCATAGCGCGCGGCTTTTTGCAATCCCGCGCGCGCATTCCCCCCTGTTCAACCGCGCGCGGTTGCGCTATAATGAAGGGGAACACAAGGCTTCGCCGGAAGGAGAACGCTCATGATATCAGCGCAGGACTTTGCCGAAAGCCTCGATCTCGAGGTGCTCGTGCCCAGCACGGTCAAGGAGTGGGACCTGAAGACCACCGACCTCAACCGCCCCGGCCTGCAGTTCACAGGCTATTACGACTACTTCGCCTACGAGCGCCCGCAGGTCATCGGCAAGACCGAGATGGCCTACCTGGCCTCCCTGAGCCCGGAAACGCAGCGCGAGCGGCTCGAACGCTACTTCTCCTACCCCATCCCCTGCATCGTGATCGCGCGCGGCATGGACTGCCCGGCGATGCTCTTTGAGGCCGCCAGCGCGCACAACGTGCCGATTTACCGCACGCAGTACGTGACCACGCGCCTGACCGCCTCGATGATCAACTTTCTCAACAACCGGCTCGCCCCGCGCGTGACGCGCCACGGCGTGCTGGTGGACGTGTTCGGCGTGGGCGTGCTGCTCACGGGCGAATCGGGCGTGGGCAAGAGCGAATGCGCGCTGGAGCTCATCAAGCGCGGGCATCAGCTCGTCGCGGACGACGTGGTGGACATCTGCCGCGTGAGCGACAACCGCCTCGTGGGCGAGGCGCCGGAGATGATCCGGCACTTCATGGAGATTCGCGGCCTGGGCATCATCGACATCCGCACGATGTACGGCATCGGCTCGGTCATCCCCTCCAAGTCGATCGACATCGTCATCCACCTGGAGCTGTGGCGCGAAAACAAGGAATACGACCGTCTTGGCCTCGCGGAGGAGTTCATCACCATCCTGGGCGTCAAGCGCCCGCACATCGTGATGCCCGTGCGGCCGGGCCGCAACCTCGCCATCATCGTGGAGGTCGCGGCGCGCAACTGGCGCCTCAAGCGCATGGGCTACAACGCCGCGGCGGAGCTGGACAAGCGCCTGACGGAGATGCTGCAGCGCTCGCAGGAGCCCAAGCGCGCGCCGGAATCGGACGACGACTGAAAGGTCAATAAAACGCACGGGAGGTTTTTTCATATGGTATACATCGGCATCGATCTGGGCGGCACGAACATCGCGGTGGGCGTGGTGGACGAAAACGGCCGCATTCTCTGCAAGGGCTCGACGCCCACGCTGCTGCCCCGCCCCTACGGCCCGATCGTCGAGGACATCGCCAAGTGCTCGCTGGAGACGCTTGCGCGTTCCGGCCACACCCTGGACGAGGTCGCCTCGCTCGGCGTGGGCGTGCCCGGCATCTTCGACGCCAAGACCGGCAACATCCCGTTCTGCACGAACCTGGGCTGGCACGACGTGCCGCTCGTCTCCGAATTGCAAAAGTACATCGACAAGCCCGTCTACGTGGACAACGACGCCACGGTCGCGGGCCTTGCGGAGTCCGTCGCGGGCATCAGCGCGGGCGTGCCCAACAGCGTGTTCCTGACGCTGGGCACGGGCGTGGGCGGCGGCATCGTCATCGGCGGCAAGGTCTACTCCGGCTCGCACGGCATCGGCTCCGAAATCGGCCACATGATCATCGAGCTGGACGGCGAGGAATGCACCTGCGGCAACTACGGCTGCTTCGAGCGCTACGCCTCCGCGACGGCGCTGATCCGCGAGGGGCGCAAGGCCTACGCGCAGCATCCCGACAGCCTCATCGGCGAGCTGTGCGGCGGCGATCCGGAAAAAATCAGCGCCAAGACGGTCATCGACGCGGCCAAGGAGGGCGACCCCATCGCCACGAAGGTCTTCCGCCGCTACGTGCGCGCGCTGGCCAGCGGCATCATCAACATCGTCAACGTGCTCGACCCGGAGGTCGTCGTGCTGGGCGGCGGCGTCTCCATGGCGGGCGACTTCCTGCTGAACGCCGTGCGCGAAGCGGTCAAGCCCCTGATCTTCTTCAAGACCATGCCCTACGCGCGCATCGAGCTGGCCCAGCTCGGCCCCGACGCGGGCATCATCGGCGCGGCGATGCTCGGCAAGTAATGCTATGAAGGCCGTTACCCGGCAAGTCCGGCGTAACGGCCTTTTCCTATCGCGACAGCGGGGAGGTCTTCTCATGATTCCTCTGTACACGCCCGATCTGCGCCTTCTGCCCGCGTCCGGCGCGCTCGCCGGGGCGGCGGCGGACTACTACGCGCGCAACCGCGTCTTTTTGCAGCCGTTCGACTCCGAGCACGCGCCCTCCTTTTACACCGAGGAGGGGCAGCGTCCGCTGCTCGAGGCGGACGCCGAAGCCGCGCGGCTGGACCGCGGCTATCGCTTCCTGATCTGCCGCCGCGGCGCGCCGGAGCAGGTCATCGGCACCATCGCCCTCTCCGGCGTCGTGCGCGGCGCGTTCCACTCCGCCTTCGTCGGCTACAAGCTGGACGCGGCCTGGCAGGGCCGGGGCTACATGACGCAAGCGCTGAACGCCGTGACCGCCTTCGCCTTCGGCGCGCTCAATCTGCACCGGCTGGAGATCAACGTCATGCCCAGAAACCTCGCCTCGCAGCGCGTCGCGCAGAAGGCGGGCTTCGCCCAGGAGGGGCTGTCCCGCCAATACCTGTACATCGGCGGCGTCTGGGAGGATCACCTGCACTTCGTGCGGCTGAACCCCGACTGGCACGCGTAAAGGCAAGCGCCGCCACGGGCCTGCAAAGCCCGCCGTCACACCGAGCCCCTTCGGATGTGCCCCCGCCGCAGCCGGGAGTAGACGGCCACGGGCCGCAAAGCCCGCCGTCACGCCAAGTCCCTTCGGATGTACCTCCGACGCAGCCGGCAGCCGGGCAGCCGACGGCCACGGGCCGCAAAGCTCGCCGTCACGCCAAGCTCCTTCGGATGTGCCTCCGGCGCAGCCGGCAGCCGACGGCCACGGGCCTGCAAAGCCCGCCGTCACGCCAAGCCCCTTCGGACGTGCCCCCGCCGCAGCCGGCAGCCGGGAGCCGACGGCCACGGGCCGCAAAGCCCGCCGTCACGCCAAGCCCCTTCGGATGTGCCTCCGGCGCAGCCGGCAGCCGGCAGCCGGTCAGTCCGCCGCCTCCAGACGGCGGCGCGGCACCGTCACCACCATCTCCACCCGGTCGCCCAGGTCGCGCAGCGTGTAGTCCACGGTGATGCCGGAGGCCTTCATCTGCGAGACGATGCCCCGGATCGCGTTGAGGTAAAGACGGTGGTCGCGCATGAGGGGAATGACCTTGCGCCCGCCCTGGCCCGCGGGCAGCGCGCCGCGCTCGCGCTGCACCGCGCGCTCCACCAGCGTCTCCGTGTCGCGCACGCTGAGCACGCATTCCGACGCCTGCCGGGCGATCGACAGCCTGTCCTGCGTGTCGGTCAGGCGCAGCAGCGCGCGCGCGTGGCGCTCGCTGAGGTGCCCCTGACGGATCACCTCGCGCACCGGCTCCTCCAGGCGCAAAAGGCGCAGCTTGTTGGCGATGGCGGACTGGCTCCTGCCCACGCGCACCGCGAGCTCCTCCTGCGAGAGCTTGAACTCGCGGATCGCGCGCGCGTAGCCCTCCGCCTCCTCGAAGTAGTGCAGCCGTCCGCCCGCGAGGTTCACGATCAGCTCGCCCAGCTCGCCCTCGTGAATGCCCTCCGGCATGACGATCGCCTCCACCTGCGTGACGCCCGCCTGCTTGAGCGCGCGCAGCATCCGCTCGCCCGCGATCAGCTCGTATTTGCCGTCCTCCGCCGTCGCGCGCACCGTGACGGGCTGCATTTCGCCGGTGCCGGACCATGCCGCGTGCCGCGCGCTTTCCCGCATCTGAATCGAGTCCACGTCGATCCAGCACACCTGTTTGCAGGGCACTCCGCCCAAAAAGACCATCTTTTCCTCCGAACGCAGCATGCGTATCCCCCTCCCTGGGGGACGCGCCCCCAGCCATCGTACCCGCCGTTTTCTCCTTTTCACCCCCCGATTCCTGCTCAAAAGGGCGTTCCCCGGCGGCCAATCGTTCGCCGGGAAACGCCCTCTTTATGTCGTTTTCGACGCGCGCGCGCCGGATAGCCGCCGACCCCACCCTTTATCCGAGCGGATTTTTGCCCGGCGTGCCCGCCTTGCGCGGATACTGTCGAGCGGTTTTCCGGCTTTTCCCGCACACCAGCAGCACGTGCTGCCAGTCCCTGCCGGGAATCGGCGCGTCCAGCACGCCGCTGATCTCGCCGCCCAGCAGGTGCGCGGCCCTTCGCCCCTGCGAAAGCTCCTCCCGCACGCCCGGTCCCTTCCAGCACACGGCGCTTCCGCCCACCTTGAGCAGCGGCAGCATGAGCTCCAGCAGCACCGGCGTCGCGGCGACCGCACGCGAGACCGCAAGGTCGTATGCCTCGCGCAGGTCGGGGCGCCTGCCCGCGTCCTCGGCGCGCATGTGCACCGCCGTGGCCGACAGGCCCAGCTCCTCAATCACCGCCTGCAAAAAGTCCACGCGCTTTCTGAGCGCGTCCAGCAGCGTCACGTCAAGGTCCGGCCGCAGGATCGCGAGCGGCACGCCCGGAAAGCCCGCGCCCGTGCCCACGTCCACGACGCTGGCGCCCTGCGGGATCAGGCCCTTGGCCAGCGGCGCGGCGGAGTCGAGGTAATGCCTGTCCGCCATCTCGACCGGGTCCAGCACCGCCGTCAGGTCGATGCGCGCGTTCCGCTCCATGAGCAGCGCGTGAAAGCGCAGCAGCTTCTCAAGCGCCGCCTCGCCGCATTCGACGCCCATGGCGGCAAAGCCCTCCGTCAGCCGCGCCCTTACCCTCTGATCTTCCATAGCACACTCTCCACGATAAATTTGGCCCAGCTTAGCGTCTCGCGCACGTGGTTCTTCAGCCAGTATTCGGGCTTGCTCTCGCTGCCCGCGCCCGTCGCCTCGATGCCCACCTGGCGGCAGAGCGAAAGCGCGCGCGCCACGTGGTAGTCGCTCGTCACCACCGTCGCGCGGGAAAGGCCGCGCTGCTCCATGATCTCCCTGGCGAAGAGCAGGTTTTCCCGCGTGTTGAAGGAGGCGGTCTCCGCGACCACGTCCTCGGGCCGCGCGCCCCGCGCGATCAGCCAGTCGCGCATGACCTCGCCCTCGGGCGCGGGTTCGTCCGAGCCCTGCGCGCCGCACACGATGACCGTCTGGCGCTTCTCCTGATAGATGGACAGCGACAGCGTCAGCCTGCGCTCCAGCGCCACGGAGGGCGTCCCATCCGCCAGCACCTGCGCGCCCAGCACGATCACCACGTCCGATTCGCCCCGCGGGGGCAGGGCGACCTCCCTGTACACGACGTAGCCCATCAGCGCCGCGAACGACGCGGCGCACAGCAGGATGATCCCAAGTAGCGCCATCAGCAGCCTCCTGATTCCTTTACTTCGTCTCAAAAATGCCATCGTAATCCTCCACCGCGCCGTCCGGCACAGGCGACGCGCCTCCCGCATCCGGCTGTGCCGCCATGCGCACGCGGCAGTCGAATTCCTCCGGAGCGGCCAGCTTTCCCTGGTCGATCATCTCCATGCTCGCCATGGAGCTGTAGGCGGTATCCCCGACGATCACGTGATCCAGCACGCGCACGTCGATCGCGCGCAGCGCCTCGATCACGCGCCGCGTCGTCTCGTAGTCGCCGCGCGAGGGCATCGCCCCGCCGCCGGGGTGGTTGTGGCACAGCAGCACGGCGTAGGCGTTGTGCAGCAGCGCCTCGCGCACGACCTCGCGCGGGTAGACCGTCGATTCGTCGATCGTCCCCCTGCGCAGCAGGACGCTTTTTTGCAGGTACCCCTGCGCGTCCAGGCACAGCAGGTAGACGCACTCGTCCCGCTCCCCGCGCAGCAGCGCGCGGCAGTACGCGCCCGCCGCCTTGAAGTTGCGAAGGCATGGGCGCGCCCGCCCCCGGTCGCGCTCGTAATAGCGCATCAGCTCGGGCAGGAGCGTGAGCAGCGCGGCCGCGTTGGGGCCGACGCCCGGCACCTGCATGAGCTCCTCCGCCCGCGCCTCCAGCACCGCGGAGAGCGAGCCGAAGCGCTCGATGAGGCTGTGCGCAAGGGGGTTGACGTCCTTTTGCGGGATGGCGAAGCAGAGCAGGAACTCCAGCGCCTCGTGCGGCGCGAAGCCCTGCAGGCCCTCTTCAAAGAACCGCGAGCGCATGCGCTCGCGGTGTCCGCTGTGCATCATGGCCTTACGCCTCCATCAGGATCGGCAGCACCTTCGTGATGTTCTCCGCGACCGGCATGCCGCACTGGCAAAGGCGTCTGCGCGTGTTGTGCCCGCCCTCCACCAGAATGCAGCGGCAGCCCATGTGCGAGGCGACGAAGGCGTCGGTCATCATGTCGCCCACGAGCACGGCCTCCTCCGGCGCGACGCCGAGCGCGGCGAGCTGGTGCAGTCCGCGCTCCTCCTTCGTGCCGCCGCGGTTGTCCTCAAGGCCCGTCACCGCGCTCATGAAGGGCAAAAGCCCCAGGTCCTCCGCCTGGCGCCGCAGCGTCGGCTCAAAGCTCGAGGAGAGGATGGACTGCGTGTAGCCCGCGTCCCGCGCGGACGAAAGCGCCTCCAGCGCGCCCGGCATCAGCCCCGCGCGCAGCACCTCCCGGTCGAACTCTTCCAGGAACGCCTCGTTGATCCGGGCAAAGTCGTGCTTTTGCAGGTCCACGCCCAGGTCCTGATAGAACAGCTCCACCGGGTTTCGCATGAACGTGCGGTATTCCTCCAGCGTGATGGGCTCCATGCCCATCTGATGAAGCAGCCTGTTGTCGATGGAGAGCGCCAGCTCCACGTCCTGCAGCAGCGTACCGTTGAAGTCCCATATGATATGACGAACCTTCGGCTTCATTTGTTGCTCCTTTCCCTTGGGCCCCGGCTTTGGGGGCCTGCTTTGGGGGCCTGCCCCCAAACCCCCGCTCAAGGGATAAATCCCTTGAGAATCCCCTCTCGCCTCACGGCGCGGGTGGGGAGACGGAGGGCGATCGCTCACAACGTAGTCAGTTTCAATCTCCCGCGAGCGCGTCGTCGAACAGCGCCCGGATGTCCGCCTCCGATAGCTGCGTGGGCATCTGCTCGCCCGCCGTCACCATGGCGTCGAACAGCCTGCGCTTGCGCTCGCCCAGGCGGACGACCTGCTCCTCGATGGAGGCATGGGTGATCAGCCGGATCACCTGCACCTTGTTCTTCTGGCCGATGCGGTGCACGCGATCCGTCGCTTGGTCCTCGGCCGCCGGGTTCCACCACGGGTCGTAGTGGATGACCATGTCCGCGCCCGTCAGGTTGAGGCCCGCGCCGCCCGCCTTGAGCGAGATCAGGAAGACCTGGCCCTCGCCCGCGTTGAACTGATTGACCAGCGCCATGCGCTTCTTGGGCGGCGTCTCGCCGTCCAGGTACAGGCAGGTGATGCCCGCGGCCTCCAGCCTGCGCTGCAAAATGCGCAGCATGCGCGTGAACTGCGAGAACACCAGCGCGCGGTGCCCCGCCTCCAGCGCGCCGGGCAGCACGTCCAGCAGCATGTCCAGCTTGCCGCTCGACGCGGAATAGTCCGGCAGACACAGCGCCGGATGGCAGCAGATCTGCCGCAGCTCCGTGATCGCCGCCAGCACCTCCACGCGCCCGCGCTGCACGCCCTTGACGCGAAGCAGGTCGTCCACGTGCCCGCGCAGCCGCAGCAGCGAGGCCTGATAGACCCGGCGCTGCTCCTCGGTCATGTCGGCCAGAAGCTGCGTCTCCATCTTCTCCGGCAGCTCGCGCAGCACGTCGCCCTTGAGCCTGCGCAGCAGGAACGGGCGGATGCGCTGGCGCAGCGCCTCGCTGTTCTGCCCCTCGCCGTGCCTGTGCATGAACTGCGCGTAGCTCATCAGATACCCCGGCAGCACGAAGTCGAACAGCGACCACAGCTCGCCCGGGTGGTTCTCCATGGGCGTGCCCGTGAGCGCCAGGCGCGTGTCCGCCGTAAGCTGCTTCACCGCCGCCGCGCCCACGGACATGGCGTTCTTGATGTGCTGCGCCTCGTCCAGCACCGCGAAGCGGAAGGGAATGCCCGAAAGCAGCGCGATGTCCCGGCGGATCAGCGGGTAGGAGGTGATGAACACGTCCACGTTCCCGTCCTCCCGCAGGCGGCGGATCTGCTCCTGGCGCGCGGCCTGCCCGCCCTCCGCGATCAGCACGCGCAGGCCGGGCGCGAAGCGCTCGAGCTCCGCCTGCCAGTTGTACACCAAAGACGTCGGCGCGACCACGATGGAGGCGCGTCCGTCCTTCTTTTCGCTGGCCCACACGAACAGCGCGATCACCTGCAGCGTCTTGCCCAGGCCCATGTCGTCCGCGAGGATGCCGCCCATGTGCAGCCGGTGCAGCGCCTGCATCCAGCCAAAGCCGCGAAGCTGATAGGGCCGCAGCACCTGCGAGAGCGGCTCCGGGCAGGGGTCGCCCTCCGCGCTTAGCTGCTTTGTCACCTCGCGCACCGATTCGTCCACCGCGATGGGCAGCTTCCCGCCGTCCAGCAGGCTCGTCAGGTACGCCGCGCGGTACGCGGCCATGTCCACCGTGCTCGCGTGGTAGCCCTCGTTGTCCGGCACGTCGGTCACGCTGCTGTCGGCCACCGTGTCCGCCAGCTCGAACCACTCGTCCAGTCCGCTCAGGTCCAGGAACGTGCCGTCCCTCAGGTGGAAGTAGCGCTTGCGGTCGCGCAGCGCCTGCAAAATCAGCAGCAGCTCCTCCACGGGCTCGCCGCTCTCCTCCAGCCGCAGCTGCAAGACGCCGCCCTGCATGTGCAGCGCGCCCGCAAAGCGCGGCTTGCGCGGTGTCATGCGCTTGAAGTCCTCCGAACAGAAGACCTGCGCATTGCGCTGCAGCTCCTCAAGTCCCTCGGTCAGAAAGCCGTACACCGCCTCCGTCGCCGCGAGGTACACGCGCCCCGCGCGCACCCGGAACCCGGCGCTCGCCAGGCAGTCGAGCACGCGGTGCTCGCCCTGGGCGTCTCGCATCAGCAGCAGGCGCGACGCGCCGCCCGGCGCCTCGCGTCCCTGCGAGGCGGCGATCTCCGCCGCGAAGGGATCGATCTCCTCGTCGCCGTAGGCGAAGACCGTGCGCGCCGTCACCGCGCGCCCCTCCCGGTCGAGGTAGACGCGCGCCTGCAGCGGACGGCGCACGATGCGCTCCGCCAGCGCGCCGTCCAGCGCCACATCCCCCGCGCGCGCGAGCCTTGGCAGCAGCTCGGAGATCACCCGCTCCACCGCGCCCGCCTCGAAGCGGAAGGCCGCCTGCCCGCGCTGCGCGTTTTTGAGCAGCACGCGCAGCACCTCGCGCTGCTCCGCCGGGGGCTGCAGCACCTCGCCGTCGCAGAGCACGAACTCGCAGCCCGCCGTCAGCGCCCGAAGCGCGGGGGACATGTCCGCCGTCACCTGCAGCTCGCGCCCGGAGGCCTGCGCGCCGAAGTGCAGCTGCACCGGCCCCTGCACCACGTGCGGCAGCGAAAGCAGCTGGTCGCCCACCGCCAGGCGGAAGGGACGCGCCAGCAGCAGCCGCAGCAGCCGCGCGGCGTGCGCGTCCGGCAGCAGCATGTACTTCGTCTCGTCGGGCTTGACCGGGGCCGTCCCCGCCATGCGCTGAATGTATTCTACCTCGCCAAGGACGCCCAGCATCAGCGCGTCCACGCGCTCAAACGTCATCCACGTGGGCTGATAGGTAAAGCCCTTGCCGAAGACGAGCGTCGTCTTGTCCTCGATCGCCTTGAGAAACTGCGCGATGCTGCGCACGACGTAGAGCCTGTCCTGCCCCACGCGCATCGCCAGGCGCAGCCGCTCGCCCGTCTGGGCTTCGCCGATCACCTGCAGCGTCCATTCGATCTGGATCGGGGAATCCATCGGCAGCGCGGGCTCCATCGCGCTGAGCAGCTCGTCCGCCGCCTGGCGCGCGCGCCGCCTGCGCGCCTCCTCCACCGTGCCTGAGCCGTGCGCCAGCAGCATCGCCGCCACCACGTGGCGGCAGGGGCGGTGCGTGCCCTCGAACGTCTCGCAGCTGCACTTGCCGGAAAGCCGCTGGCCAATGCCCACGCGCACCATGCGGCGCGGCTCCCCATCCACGACGTAGCGCAGGCCGTCGCGCTGCTCCTCGAGGGGGCGCACCGCGCCGCGCCTGTATATCGCCATGCCCGCCTCGAACTCTTCCTGAGGCGTCATGCGTTTAAGCTGTTCCAATTCGGGTGTCAACCGAGCCACTCCATTTCGCAGTCGAAGGGCACACCAAAAATGCCCGTCCAATAGGGTAACCTTTCTACTATTCTGCGGCGCGCATGAAAACTCCTGCCGCGCGCAAGCCGTCCTTCGGCATTTTTTCGTCCCTTTTCTACCCAGTATAGCGCGCGGGCCCCGAAATATGTGCGCCCGGCCGCCTCCCGCAGGCGTGGAAACCCACAAAAAACCCCCGCAGGGCCGGGCCCTTTGGGGGGAATGAAGGGAGGGAAGCTTATTTGATTTCGATGCGCCGCGGCTCCTTGACGATTTCCTGCGGCACCTCCTTGGGCAGCGTCAGCTTGAGGACGCCGTCCTCGTACTTGGCCGTGATGGCGTCTTCCTTGATGCCCGCCAGGTTGAAGCTGCGCTGGAACCTGCCGGTGCGCCGCTCGCTGTACACGTAGTTCTCGCGCTCTTCCTTCTGCTCGCTGTTCATGTTGGCGGCGATCGTCAGCGTGCCGTCGTCCACCGTCAGCTCGATGTCGTCCTGCTTGACACCCGGAAGCTCCGCCAGGAGCTCGTAGGCCTCCTTGCCCTCCTTCACGTCCACACGGAACGCGGAGGTGCCGAACATGTCGCCCATGTCGAAGAAGGAATTGAAGAAGCGGTCGTCCCACAGGCTCGTCGCCGCGTTGCGGCCGGAGAGAGAACGGTTGCTGTGAAGCGGAATCATAGAGAACATAAAGCAAAACCTCCTTTGATATTGCCTTGTCTATCACGTTTGATCGTCCAAAGTTCCGGGGCTCTTATGTCCTTTCCCTTTTGACAAGGACAGTATACAGCATAGATCAAAGATAGTCAAATTCATTAAGATCAAAGAAAGTCAGCATCAAACAGACAAAGCGCGCCTGCTAAGATGATCTCCCTATTTTGAATTATTTCAGGCTTTTTCTCCGTTTTTCTCTCGTTTTTGTTTTTGCACCCTGCTGCTTCGGCAAGGGGGCGGAATCACGAAAAGCGGCGGGGGTCCCCGCCTTTACGCAGGAAGCCCCGCCGCCCAAATCGCGTTTGCCGCTCACTCGTGCGAGCGCTTTTTGGCGTACATCTTGATGTAGTCGCGCAGCTCGTCCATGGGCATGGGCGGCCCGATCATGTAGCCCTGCCCCTTGAGGAAGTTGAGCTGCCCGAAGAACTCCATCTGCTCGTCCGTCTCGATGCCCTTGGCGCAGACGAACAGGTCCAGCGTATCGGCGAAGTGCGCCACCGCGACCAGCAGCTTGCAGGTCTGCTCGTCGTCCGGCACGCCGGAGGCGAAGGAGCGGTCGAGCTCTAGCCCGTCGAAGTGCACCTCGCGCAGCAGGTCGATGTTGGAGTGCCCCGTGCCGAAATTGCCCAGCAGCATGGAGATTCCCTGCTCGTCGTGCAGGCGGTTGATGTTCTCGATGCCTACGCGCGTCAGGCCCTGCGCCTCGCTGAGCTCGAATTGAAGCTTGTAGGGGCGCATCTTCGTCTTTTCCATGGTCGCGAGCACCTGCTCGTAAAACCCGGGCTCGTTTGCCTGCGCAGCCAGCACGTTGATGGACAGGGTCACGTTGCTGTCCGTCTCGGCGATGAGTTTCACCGCGGTCTGCATCGCGCGCTCCATGAACCAGGCGTAGAAGATGCGGGTGAGTTCCTCGTCGGCTTCCACCGCGTCGATCAGCTCCCGCGCGGGAACACTTTCCCCATTCGGCTGACGGATTTTCTCCGCAAACACCTCGTAGGTATTGCAGGTGTCCTTACCGAACGTCCATTTCGGTTGACCGTAGAGTTCCAAAGCGTCCTCTTCGATCAGCTTGAGTATGCGCTCCCGATCCATTGTCATGTCGGCATTCCCTCCCGTCTGTGTCGCATCGACCGCCGGTGCGTCTGATAATTGTCAAACGCATCCATTCTGTCATCTTTTATTCGCTGCTTTTGTCCCAAATACCTCCCGATTTACCAGATTGTCCAAATATTTTTCGACAATTTTGCCCGATTTTTTGCTTGCGTCAGCGCCCTTTCGCGGCGACGTAGATCGGGGCGGACAGCGCCAGCACGCTTTCCCGCCCGCAGGCCTCGCCCCAGATTTCCAGGCGCACGAAGCACGTGTCCTGAAGGTTCACGTCCATCGCGCCTGCCGCCGCGTCCGCCCGGGCGAGCACGCGCCCGCCCCGGCCCAGCAGCACGGCCTCCCTCGCGCGCAGGCCAAAGCGCTCCCAGCAGCCGCGCCGCCGCTCCCCGTCGATCTCAAACCGGCACGCGTAGACGCCGGGCTTTGCGGTATCCCCGGCTTCGCAGGTCCCCGTCGGTCCGCACAGGCTCCAGCGCACGTCCGGCCCCAGCGAGAGCAGCGTCCGCCCGCCCGCGATCGCATCGAGCGCGGAGGCCTCGTCCGCCGCCGTCGCCTCCAGGTAGGTGCATCCGCGCGGCACGGGCGAGAAGGTCTCGCGGTGCCAGTCGCGCCCGTACGTCGGGGCGATGCGGTAGCCCCGGTCGAGCAGGGAGCACCACAGGGCTACGGCGCGGCGGTTGTGCGGCGCGAGCGGGGGGAAGTCCTCGTTCCACACCTCGATGTAGTTCACCCGGCTCCAGTCGCGCACGTGAAAGTCCCAATAGCAGCCCGTGCACATGGGGCTTCCGGGCGCAAAGGGGTGAGCGAGACCCACGAGCCCGCCCTGCGCGCGCACCTGCGCGATCTTTTCGTCGATGTTGTCCGGCGCGGCGTCCCGCCAGTCCACGAACGCGCGCGCCCCCAACACCAGCATATGACCGTAAAACGTCGTCCATTCGATGCCGTGGATGAAGGGCAGGCCCGTCTTCTCCATCTGCGCGTAGCCCGACAGCGTGTTGTGGTCCGTGAGGGCCACCAGGTCGATCTGCGCGTCCCGCGCCGCCTGCGCCAGGTCCTCGGGCGTGAACAGGGCGTCGGAATGCAGGGTATGACAGTGCAGCTCGGCACAAATTCTGCTCATAGCCGTTCCTCCTCGACCGTCAGATGAACCGTGCAGGGGCGCGTGATGACGGCGTGGGCGCTGACGCCCACGCGCCACGGGCCCGCCGTCAGCGGCCCGTCTGTGAAGCCGTAGGAGCTGCCCGCCTCCCTTACGACGTGTTCCTGCTCGGGGTCGTGCCGGTGCGCGGCGCCGCGGTAGCCGTCCGGCGCGTCGAGGCTCAGCGTCACGAGGTTCACCAGGGGCTTGACTTCCTCTCGAAGCGCGCCCAGCGCCGCCCGATCCTCCGGCAGGACGTAGCGCGCAAAGCCCTCGTCGATGATCGCGTCCGCGGCCGCCTCGTCCGCGAGCGCCTTGGGCGCGTAGGAAAAGCGGATGCGCAGCGCCTCGCAGCCCCCGCCTACGGTAAAGGGATAGTAGATCGTGGTCCTGCTCTGCTCGGGCAGGAGCGCCTGGGTAACGTCAAGAAGGATCTTTCGCATGTTCCTTCCCCTTTCCATGTGCTACCGTCATTATACAGGCTCAGGCGCGCTTTGCCAATCCATAGCGGGCTGTGCCCGTCTCCACTTCCGAACGCTTGATCTTCCGCGTCGCACTTTTTTGCACGCGGCCGCCGCGTTCCTTTTTCCAATCAAATCTTCACGGGCGGGCTGGGCTCGTCTCCACTTCCGAACGCGCGCTTTTCCGCATCCCGCTTTCCCGCACGCGGCCGCCGCTTTCCTTTTTCCAATCGAATCTTCACGGGCGGGCTGTGCCCGTCTCCACCTCCGAACGCTCGATCTTCCGCATCGCGCTTTTCTGCACGCGGCCGCCGCGTTCCTTTTTCCAATCGAATCCTCACGGGCGGGCTGTGCACGCTTCCACTTCCGAACGCGCGCTTTTCCGCGTCATGCTTTTCCGCACGCGGCCGATACAGCCTCTTGGTAAGCAGGGCAAGAAGCTGGGCGGCGCACGCATTCCATCTTCCCTCAATAAAAAAGAGCCGCGCTGGGCTCTGAAAGACGATTTACTTTTGAAGGAAGTCGATCACGCGGGCGTTGAAGTCCTTTGCTTCCTCATAGGCGCCATGCCCCAGCCCTGCGTAGACGTACAGTTCGCTGCGGGGGATGCCCCCGGCGACCTCCCGTGCTGCGTCCGGGCCCACGATTCGGTCGCTGTCGCCCCCGATGACGAGCGTGGGGCAGGCGATTCTGCCCAGCTCGCCCACCGCGTCATGTCCGATACAGGAACGCGCCTGGATGAGAAAGCGGGTATAGTCCCTGGGCTTACCGATGCGGCCGAGCAGCGGGTAGAGCAGGCGATACCCCTTTAGACGCCTTTCGGAGTAGGACTTTTCCGCCGTATCGATCAGGAGATCCCTGTATCGCCCGGCCAGCGCCAGGTCGATCCACGCGCCAACGGTCTGCTGGACGACCGGGTTCTGCCGCGCCAGGGTCACGGCCAGCACGAGCCTGCGGACGACCTGCGGGGAATCGATCGCGATGTACTGTGCGATCATCCCACCCTGTGATACGCCCAGTACGTCCGCCTGCGGAATGTCCAGCGCCCGCATCGCGGCGACCTGGTCGCGCGCCATGTCGCGCGTGGAATACCCCGCTTCCAGCCGGTTCTTCCGGCTGAAGACGTACACCCTGAACGCCCGCGCGTACTCCCTGTACGCCATTGCAAAGGGAAGCGCCGCGCCCCGGACGGTCGAAAAGCCGTCGCCCAGCCCGGGCAGCATGACAAGCGGTCTGCTTCCGCTCCCGAAGCAGATGTAGTCCATGTCCGTATCGCCGATCGCGACTTTGCCGTTTTTCGCGTTTAAAAGCATGGAAACTCCTTTCGCTGCCGGAAACACCGGCCTATAGCGGGCCGCGCTGTGCCCGTGAAGCCCTCTACGCCCCGCTCTAGGCGGCGCCACCGCGCCCGCAGTTCCCGCAGGGTATGTTTAATATGACAAAAAAGAGAGCCGCGACGCAACTCTCTTTTCTGAATGGAATCCGGCAGCGACCTACTCTCCCGGGCCGTCACCAGCCAAGTACCATCGGCGCATAAGGGCTTAACTTCTGTGTTCGGTA
>JAEXCG010000060.1 GCA_023402355.1 Bacillota bacterium
TTAAAGGTCGGGTCCTCCGCGAGCAGTCGCTTGGCGAGCGTCCCCTTGCCCGCGCCGGACGGACCGGAAATGACGAGCAGCATGCCCTTGCGTATCGGTTCCATTTATGAATCTTCCTCCTCCTCGGTGCTGTCTTCTTTTGCGTTCAGGCGGTGCGCGACCGTCTCCGGCTGCACCGCGGAGAGCACCACGTGGCTGCTATCCGTAATGATGACGGCGCGCGTGCGCCGTCCGTATGTCGCGTCGATCAGCCTGCGTTCCTCCCGTGCCTCCTGGATAATCCGCTTGACGGGCGCGGATTCCGGGCCGATGATGGCGACGATGCGGTTTGCGGACACGATGTTGCCGAAACCGATGTTGATCAGCTTGATTGCCATGTCCGCTTCACCTCATGTATCATTCGATGTTCTGCACCTGCTCGCGCAGCTTTTCGATCTCGCTCTTCGCCTCGACGACGAGCCCCGCAATCGTCAGATCGGAGGCCTTGGAGCCGATGGTGTTGACCTCCCGGTTGAGCTCCTGCACGAGGAAGTCCAGCTTGCGGCCCACGGGCTCCGCGCTTTCGAGCAGCGAAAGAAGCTGCGAAATGTGGCTGCTCAGCCGCACCAGCTCCTCGTCGATCGCCGCGCGGTCCGCGAAGAGGGCGACCTCCTGAATGAGCCGCTGCTCGTCCATCGGGCCCTCGGTGAGCTGCTCGATGCGCGCCTTGAGCCGGTCGCGGTAGTCCCCCGTGACGAGCGGGGCGCGCTCCGCGATCCGGGCCTGCAGCTCGGACAGGCGGCCGAGCTTCCCGCGCATGTCGTCCCGAAGGCTGCCGCCCTCGCGCTCGCGCATGGCGATAAGGCCGCTCAGCGCTTCGCCGAGCGCCGCCGAAAGCAGGGCTGTCACCGCCTCCTGGTCTTCTTCCTGCTCGCTTACCGTGAGCACGTCCGGCAGGCGCGAATAGGCGGAAAGCTTCATGTCGTCCACGAGGTTTCCCACTTCCCGCATCTGCCCAAGCGCTCGCTGGTAGGCCTGCATCAAGGCGATATCCACGCTGACCACGCGCGCGTCGGCGCGGGTGTTGCGGTAGGTCAGGAACACGTCCACGTGCCCGCGGCTCATGCGCGCGGACAGTTCCCTGCGAATGGGTTCTTCTAAAAAGGAGAGGCTCCTGGGCATGCGAAACGAAATGTCGAGAAAACGGTGGTTGACGCTTTTGACTTCCACCGTCATTTCCCGTCCATCTATTTCCATGCGGCTGCGGCCGTAACCGGTCATGCTACGCACGGGCATCCATCCTTCTTTATTTCATGATGAATTAGTATAGCACAAACGCGCTCAAAAGAAAACCCGGCGCATGCCGTCACTTTTTCGCGCTTACGCGGTAAATTTCGTCGCTTTTTGGCGGGTCGAGCGGCGTCAAAACGCCGCCGCGCACCTGCTCCATCCCCTCTTTTTGCAGCACGCCGATTTTCGTCGCCTCGATGCCGTGCGCGCGCAGCGCCCCGCACAGCGCCTCGCCGTCCGGGTGCGTCATCAGCATGACGCCGCTGGAGATCAGGCGCAGCGGGTCGATGCCGAAGTGGCCGCAGATCTTGCGCGTCACGCTGCGAACCGGGATGGCGTCCGCATCGACGCGAACGCCGAGGCTGGAGGCGGAGGCGATTTCCCAGCAGGCACCCAAAATGCCGCCCTCCGTGGCGTCGTGCATGGCCGTCACGCCCATCGCCGCGCCGATGCGGCCCTCGGGCAGCACGCTCACGCGCTGCGAAAACGCGCGCGCGTCGCAAAGCTCCTGCTCCGACAGGACGGCGCGAAGTTCCCGCTCGTAATCCCGCGCGAGGATCGACGTGCCCTCCGGCGCGGCGAATTTGCTCATCACCAAGGCGTCGCCGCACTGGGCGCCGCGCGTCTTCACCATGCTTTCCAGCTTCGTGCGGCCGATCACGGTGGTGGAGACGACGATGCGCGTCACGGCGTCCGTGACCTCCGTATGCCCGCCGACGATGTCCAGCCCATGCGCATGCGCCTCCTCCGATGCCTCGCGGATGACCTGCTCGATCTGCTCGATGCTCGCCTGCGGGGGCGCGAGCAGCGTCATGAGCACGCCCACGGGCTCCGCGCCCGCGCTGGCCACGTCGTTGAGCGATACCTGTACGGCCAACTGGCCCATGCGGCTTTCGGCCGCGGTGATCGGATCGGTCGAAAGCACGCACGCCTCGTCCCCGAAGCGAATGGCCGCGCAGTCCTCCCCGACCCCCGCGCCGAGCAGCACGTCCGGATGCGTGGGCCGGATGTTGGACAGGATGACCTTCTCGAGTTCTTCGTTTGTCAGCTTGCCTTGACGCATAGCATGTTCCTCTCACGCATCCGCGTCCTTGCCGGATGCCATCTTTAAGAATGTGTCCTCGTCGATGACGGGAATGCCGAGCTTTTGTGCCTTTTCCAGCTTGCTTCCGGCGTTTTCGCCCGCGAGCACGTAGCTGGTCTTCTTGGAAACGGCGGACGCAGCGCTGCCGCCGTTTCGCACGATGATCTCCTCCGCCTGCGCGCGCGTCAGCGTCGGCAGCGTGCCCGTGAGCACGAACGTCTTCTGCGCAAAGACGTCCGATTCCGTCTGCGCCTCCACCGCGCGCGGGGTCACGCCCGCCTCGAGCAGGCGGTTCACCAGCGCGTTGTTTTCCTCAAAGGCGAAATACTCCACGACGCTGCCCGCGACGATGTCCCCGATGTCGTCGATCGCGACGAGCTGCTCCGCCGTCGCCTCGCGCAGCGCGCAAAGCGAACCGAACACGCGCGCGAGGTCCCTCGCGGTCTTGCGCCCGATGTTCGGGATGCCCATCGCGTATATGAACGCGTCGAGCGAGCAGTCCTTGCTCTTTTCGAGCTCCGACAGCAGCTTTTCGGCTTTCTTGGGGCCAAAGCCCTTGAGCGGGATCATCTGCTCCGGCTTTAGCGCGTACAGGTCCGCCGGGTCGCGCAGCCCGAGCTCGTCGTAGAAAAGCTCCGCCGTCTTCTCGCTGAACGCCTCGATGTCCATGGCGTCGCGGGAGGCAAAGTGCGCCAGGCGGGCGACCGCCTGCGGCCTGCACGACGTGCGGTTGAGGCAGAAGATGTGCGCGCCCCGCTGGGTCAGCGGCTGCCCGCACGCGGGGCATGCGGACGGCGCCTCGATCTCCTCCTGGCGCTCGGCCCCGCCGCCCTCGACGCAGCCCATGATCTCCGGGATGACGTCGTTGGAACGGCGAATCCACACGTCCGATCCGATGCGCACGTGCTTTTTCTGGATGTCCCCGACGTTGTTCAGCGTCGCGCGCTTGACGGTGACGCCGCCGATGTCCACCGGCCGCAAATGGGCCAGCGGGGTGAGCTTCCCGGTTCTCCCCAGCTCCCACGTGACGTCTTCCAGCCGCGTCACCATCTCCTGCGCCGGGAACTTATAGGCCAGCGCCCAGCGGGGGAACTTGTCGGTGTAGCCCATCGCCTCGCGCAGCGCGAAGGACGTGATCTTGATCACCGCGCCGTCGATCAGAAAGTCCAGCGATTCGCGCTGCGACTCCACCTCGCGCACGGCCTCCATCGCGCCTTCTATGGTCTCGGCCGTCTTTAAATACGGCGTCACCTGAAAGTGGTTTTCACGAAGAAAATCGATCATCTCGCGATGATCGGCAAATGAACGCCCTTCGATGTATCCGATCTGGTAAAAGAACGCGTCCAGCTTGCGGGAAGCGGTCACCTGCGGATCGAGGTTTCGCAGCGCGCCCGCCGCCGCGTTGCGCGCATTTTTCAGCGGTTCCGCCGCGGTTTTATTGTACGCCTCCAGCGCGGACAGGCGCATGATGCCCTCGCCCTGCACCTCCATGCGTCCGGTAAACGGAATGCGCGCGGGGATGGTGCGGATGGTACGCGCCTGCTCCAGAATTTCTTCGCCCACCTCGCCGTTGCCGCGCGTCGCCGCGCCGACCAGAAGCCCGCCCTCGTAGGTCAGGTTGATGGTCAGGCCGTCCAGCTTGTACTCCACGGCAAAGGCGAGCGGCGGAATATCCGCCGCTTCCATCGCCTGGAGCATGCGTTCACACCGCGCGCACCAGTCGTAAACCTCGCCTTCGGACTGCGCCTTGCCCAGGCTCCAAAGCCTGCCCAGGTGCCTGTGCGGCTCGAACGCCGCGATGGGCTGGCCGCCCACGCGGCGCGTCGGGGAATCCGGCAGCCTGACGCCCGTCTTCTCTTCCAGAGCCAAAAGCTCGTCGTACATCGCGTCCCACTGCGCGTCGGAAATCACGGGGTTGTCGAGCACATAATACGCGTGCGCCGTCTCGTTCAGTCTGTCGACGAGCGATTGCATGTGCTGCACTTCGTCCATGTTCAGCCTCCTACCTTGATGATCGGCGCGATGGACAGCGCGAACTCCTTTACGCCGTAAGCGGCAAATTCGATGGAGATGCGCGCGTCGTTGCCGCTGCCGGTCACCTTGACGACGTCGCCTTCCCCGAACTTCTTGTGAAGCACGCGGTCGCCGGGCTTGAAGACAGCGGGCTTGACATAAGCCTGCGCCTGAGAAGATACCGTAGCAAACCCCTTCTGTACGCCGGGGATGTTGAGAGAGCCGGAACGCCCGCCCGCGAAGTCCTTGACCGGCTGACGGCCGACGTGAAGCACCGGGCGCTCGCGCGTGGACGAGGATTGCTGCTGGCGCTCGTCGTGCGCGCGGAATGCGCTCTGCACCGCCTGGCGCGCCTCCATGCCGCCGTCGATCAGGCGCGAGGGAATCTCATCCAGGAACTGCGAAGGCCGGTTGTGCTGCATCAGGTTGAACAGCATGCGCTGCGTGGCATAGGAAAGAAAGAGGCGATCCTGCGCGCGAGTGATGCCCACGTAGCAGAGCCTGCGCTCCTCCTCCATGCGCTCCTCGTCGTTCATCGAGCGAAGGGACGGGAAGATGCCGTCCTCCATGCCGATCAGGAAGACGTTCTTAAATTCCAGGCCCTTGGCGCTGTGCAGCGTCATGAGCGTCACGGCCTGCGCGTCCTCCGTCATCGAATCCAGATCGGTGACGAGCGCGACGTTTTCGAGGAAATCCTCCAGCGTCGGCGTCTCCGCCTTCTCCGCGAACTCCTGCACCGCGCCGATGAACTCCTGAATGTTTTCCACGCGCGTTCTCGCCTCGTCGGAATCCTCCTTCGCGTACTGCGCGAGCAACCCCGTCTCGTCGATCAGCCTTTGCACGAACTCGGCGAGCGGCATCGTCTCGCGCTCGATGGTGAGCCGGGTCATCAGTTGGGCAAATTCCCCGACGCACTTGCGCGCGCGGGAAGCCAGCGTCTGCGGCGGCTCGAGCATCGCCGTGAAGAGCGAATAGTCCTGCTCCGCCGCGCTGCGCACGAGCTCCGCGATGGTCGCGTCGCCGATGGAGCGCTTGGGCTGGTTGATGATGCGCCTCAGCGACACGTCGTCCGCCGGATTTACGATGACGCGCAGGTACGCCACGATGTCGCGCACTTCCTTGCGGTCGTAAAAGCGCATGCCCCCGTAGATTCTATAGGGAATGCCTGCGCGCACCAGCATTTCTTCCAGCACGCGGGACTGCGCGTTCATGCGGTACAGCACGGCCATCGCGCTGTAGGAGACGTCCGTCTGGTGCATCTGCTGCATACGGTCGCAGACCCAGGCGGCTTCCTCCCGCTCGTCGCCCGCGTGGAACAGGCAGATCTTTTCGCCCTCGTCCTTCTCCGTCCACAGCGCCTTTTCCTTGCGCCCGGCGTTGTGGGCGATGACGTTGTTCGCCGCGTCCAGAATGTTGGCGGAAGAGCGGTAGTTCTGCTCGAGCTTGATGACCTTGCAGTCCGTAAAGTCCTTTTCAAAGTCCAGGATATTGCGCACGTCCGCGCCGCGCCAGCCGTAGATGGACTGGTCGTCGTCGCCCACCACGCACAGGTTGCGGTACTCGCCCGCCAGCAGCTTCACGAGCATATACTGCGCATAGTTGGTATCCTGGTATTCGTCCACGTGAATGTAGTGGAACCGGCGCTGATAGCTTTCCAGGACCGGCGGATGCTGGCTGAACAGCTCCAGCGTCTTGACCAGCAGGTCGTCGAAGTCCAGCGCGTTGGCGGCCTTGAGCCTCTCCTCATAGGCCGTGTAAAGGTCCATGATCATCTGCATGCGGTAATCCCGACTGGAGGCGTGGAACCACTCCTGCGGGTTTTGCAGCTTGTTCTTCGCGTCGGAAATCTTGCTCTTGACCTCGCGCGCGGGCAGGAACTTTTCATCGACGTTCTGCTTTTTGAGTAGCTCCTTGATGACGGTCATCTGGTCGTCGTCGTCGTAGATCGTAAAGGAGCGCGTATAGCCCAGCTTTTCGATGTCGCGGCGCAGGATCTTCGCGCAGCTTGCGTGAAAGGTGGATACCCACACCTCGTCCGCCTGCTCGCCGGCGAGCTTTAAAAGGCGCTCGCGCATCTCGCGCGCCGCTTTGTTGGTAAACGTGATCGCAAGAATCTGCCACGCGGGCACCCCCTTGTCCAGGAGGTTGGCGATGCGGTATGTAAGCGCGCGCGTCTTTCCGGAGCCCGCGCCCGCCAGCACGAGCAGCGGCCCCTCCAGCGTTTCGGCAGCAAGACGTTGTTCGCGGTTCAATGCAGTTAAATCCATGATTACTCCTTCTCCATCCGGTCAAGCACCGTATTGTAGCCGTCCGCCCCGTAGGTCAGGCAGCGATTGACGCGGCTGATGGTCGCCGTGCTGGCGCCCGTCCGTTCAGCGATGTCGTGATAGGTGATGCGCTCCCTGAGCAGGCGCGCGACCTCGATTCGCTGCGCGAGCGCCTGTACCTCGTGTATCGTGCACAGGTCGTCAAAAAGGCGATAGCACTCCTCATCGGTCTGAAGGGAAAGGATCGCCTTTACCAACAGGTCGGTTTGGGCGTTTTTAATTTTTGATTCAAACACCTTGCGGACCCTCCATGCGCTTCGTTCGTTCATTTAACAAAAGGGCATACGCCCTTACTATAATTCATTATACCATAAATCTGCCCGTAAAAAAAGGATACAATGCACCGTGTTAAAGCCGGAAAGAATCTTTTTCGGGTGAAATATGAGTCCAAATAAAAAAGATGCCCGCATCGGCGGGCAAAGGCGCTCAGGCATGCTCCGAAATTGCTTTTTCGTTTTCGAGCGGCATCGCCGGGTGCAGCGCTTCTTCGGAGACGACCTCCAGATGGCCGACCGAAACCTCGTAGGCCGTCTTTTCCACCACGCTGCCGTCCGGCATCTGCTTTTGATAGCTGCGGCTCTGCAGCCTTCCGCTCAGGTGGATGTGGTCGCCCACCTTGAGCCTAGAGGCAAAGCGCGCGCTGCGGCCCCAGGTAATGCAGGGAATGTAATCGCTCTTGCCGTACGCGCGGTTCACGGCCAGCATGAGGTCCGCGATTTCGCGCCCGAACGGCGTCGTGCGGTAGGCAGGCATCTTGCACAGCGTCCCCGTCAGGTGCACCTGATTGGGGTTTTCCTTTTCATCCACCGGCAGAATCTTTTGCGCGAAGGCCGTGATGAGCAGCCGGCCCGCGCCGTCGATGATCTTGTTGTAGGAGCGCACCTGCCCCTCCAGCGACAGCGTCGTGCCCGATGCGAGCTCCCCCTCCTCGAGCAGCCGCTCCGAGATCGTGACGGGCAGAAGATCCTGCGTGCCGGACAGCCTCGGCACGCCGAGCGTCAAATAGTAGAACTTTTCGCCGAACGCTTCGTGACCGACCTGCGGCGTGTCGACGATCTGGCCGGTCAGGCGCAGTGTATTGACCATGTTCTCCATCGTATCACCCCTTATGGTTTCGGTTGCGGCGTAGCGGTCTGCAGGTGCTGCGTTCCCTGATGATCGATCCACGTCTCCCCCTTCAGCAGCAGTTCGGAGATGGGGATAATCTTATATCCAGCCTCTGTGTACGTCTTGAGGATGGTGGGAAGCGCCTCCACGATGTATTTGGAGTCGTTATGAAACAGCACGATGTCACCCGGATGGATGCTTTTTGTACATTGCTTGATCATATCGTCTACGCCGCGGTTTTTCCAGTCCAGCGAGTCGACGTTCCACTGCACGCATTCATAGCCTTCGTCTCGGCTGACGCGCACAACGGCGTCGTTGTATTCGCCATAAGGCGGGCGAAAGAGCGTTGTGGGTTTTCCGGTGATGTGTTCGACCAGGTCGCTTGCTTTCTTCAGTTCTTCCTTGATCTGCGCCTCGGACAGCTTGGACATGTGTGGATGCGTCGCGCTGTGGTTGCCAACTTCGTGCCCGCGGAGCACGATCTCCTGCACGAGCTCCGGATACTTTTCAGACCAGAAGCCCACCAGGAAGAAGGTCGTGCGCACGTCGTATTCGTCCAGGATGTCCAGTATCTTTTCAGTCTGCGCGCTGCCCCAGGCAGCATCGAAGCTGATGGAAAGCACCTTTTCCTCCGTGTCGACGTTGTAAACCGGTAATTCCCGCTTTGCCGCCGCCGTCGTGACATCTCCCGATATCGTCATGCCTGCATAAACGACAGACAGTACGGCCAGGCACGCGACCAATGCAATGCGCTGCAAGCTCCCGGGGTGAATCTTCTTATCCGCCATGTGCATCGCCTCCGTTTTTACTCTGCCCATCTGTATGAAAGACGGGCCTTTGTTAGAACGGGAAGAATGCATGCCGGAAACCCCTTTTGCTGCAACCCACTGCTATTATATGACGCTTCAAAGCGGAAAATGTGTGCTTTTTTATTCTTAGATTTTTGCGCTCACTTCCGTCACGATGTCGTCCATCAGCGCCATGACGTAGGGCCTGCCCTTCGAGGCGCGCGGCTCGATCATGACGGCGTCGGTGTTCATGGTGGACTGCATGCCTCCCTGCTGCCACACGGTAAAGTCAAAGGGCTCGCGCACGTAGAGCGCGCCCGCGATGCGCGTGCCGTTCGAGCTGTTCTTGTTGAACGTGAACGCCCGCAGCCCCTTGCCGTTTCTGTTTTGGAGGTCGAAGTCGACGATCAGCACGCGCTTGGCATAGCCCCGGTCGCTGAACAGCACGGCCTCTCCCTCCGGATAGACTGGCGCGGAAAAGGCGACCGCATCGCCGAGCTCGAGCGCCATCGCCTTGACGCCCGCCGTCGTGCGTCCGGTGACCGGAACGCTTTGCAGCGCAAACTGAATGGACATGGCGTTTCTCGAAAGGAGCAGCACGTTCGGTTCGTCCGAAAGCACGTGAACGGCCTGCAGCCGGTCCTCCCCCTTCAGGTTGATGGCCGCAAACTTCGCCTTGCGAACGCCGTAATCGGCGGCCGCGGTGCGCTTGATCATGCCCTGACAGGTGACGAACAGCAAATCGCCCGTCTTGTCCAGCCCGCCGTTTTGAATCGCCAGCACCCGGACGACCTGTTCGCCGTCCTCCAGGCCCATCAGCAGCCCGCCCAGCGTCAGCCCGCGATCCTTCGCGCGCACGATTTCCGGCACGGCCGTCGCGCTCACCGGGTAGCAGTTCCCCGCGTCCGTGAAGAAGTACAGCGTATGGTCCGTTTGAATCCGCAAAAGGCAGCGCGGCAGCTCCTCCGGCGCCTTGAACTCCGCCTTTTCAAAGGCTTTGGGCGCCATGCGGCGCGCCTGACCCCCGCGCGTGAGCAAAAAGACCGTGTCTTCCGGCTCCGGCTGCTCCTCCGGCACCGTCATGGCCTCGGTGTCGTCGTCGACGATCTGCGTCCTTCTCTCGTCGCCGAAGCGCTCCCTGATCTCTAGCATTTCCTTTTTGATGACGCCCAGGAGCTTTTTGTCGTTCTTTAGGATTCCATCGAGCTTGTCGATCAGGCGCAGGACCTCCTCGTATTCCTTGCGCAGCGTCAGAATTTCAAGCCCCGTGAGCCGCTGGAGGCGAAGGTCCAAAATCGCCTGTGCCTGCACGTCCGTCAGGGCAAAGCGGGCCATCAGCCCTTCCTTCGCTTCCTTCGCGTTCTTGCTCCTCCGAATGAGCGCGATGACCTCGTCGAGGTTGTCCACCGCGATCATCAGGCCCTGCAGGATGTGCTCGCGCGCCTTCGCCTGCGAAAGCTCGTAGCGCGTGCGGCGCGTGACGACGCTCTTCTGGTGCTCGATGTAATAATGAATGATCTCCTTGAGCCCCATCTGCTTGGGCTTTCCGTTCGCGATGGCGACCATGTTCACGCCGAACGTCACCTGCAGGTCCGAGTACTTGTAGAGCACCGCGAGCACCTTCTGCGGGTCCACGTCGCGCTTGAGCTCGATGACGGCGCGAAGGCCCGTGCGGTCGGACTCGTCCCGGATGTCGTGAATGCCGCCGAGCTGGGCCTTGCGTTCTTCGCTGAGCCGCAGGATTTTTTCGAGCATCGCGGCCTTCGGCACCTGATAGGGCACCTCGGTGATCACGATCAGCTTTCGCCCGGACGGGCCGTCCTCGATGTGGACGCGCGCGCGAACCGTGAGCTTGGCGCGTCCGCATTCGTAACCGCGCCTGATCTCCGGCGTGCGCAGCAAAAAGCCGCCCGTCGGAAAGTCCGGCGCGGGAATGTGCTTCATCAGCCCGTCCACCGTGATGTCCGGGTCTTCCATCTGCGCCACCACCGCGTCGATGGCCTCGCGCAGGTTGTGCGGCGGGATGTTCGTCGCCAGGCCCACGGCGATGCCCGATGCGCCGTTGACCAGCAGGTTCGGGTAGCGCGCGGGCAGCATGTCCGGCTCCTTGAGCGTATCGTCGAAGTTGAAGCTGAAGGAGACGGTGTCCTTGTCGATGTCCCGCAGCATTTCCAGCGCCAGCGGGGCCATGCGCGCCTCGGTGTAACGCATGGCGGCGGCGCTGTCGCCGTCGATGGAGCCGAAGTTGCCGTGGCCGTCCACCAGCAGGCCGCGCAGGCTGTACGGCTGGGCCATGCGGACCATCGCGTCGTACACGGACGTGTCGCCGTGCGGGTGATATTTACCCAGGCAGTCGCCGACGATGCGCGCGCATTTGCGGTGCGGCTTGTCCGGCGTCATGCCCAGCTCGTTCATGGTAAAGAGGATGCGCCGCTGAACAGGCTTGAGCCCGTCCTCCACGCGCGGCAGCGCGCGCTCCAAAATGACGTGCTCCGCGTACGGGATCATGGACTGGTGCATGACCTCTTCCATCGGGGCCTGCACGATGCTCTGGGCGATCGGCTTTGGCGTCATGTCGTCTTTCTTCCGGCCCATCTCTTACGCCCTCCCCTCGTGCTCCAGGAATGTATCGACCTTGTTAAAGTTCGCGTTGGCGCTGATGTAGTCGCGCCGGGGCTCCACCTTGTCGCCCATCAGGATGGTCACCATGCGCTCCGCCTCCGCGGCGTCCTCGATGGTCACCTGCATGAGCTTGCGGTTTTCCGGGTTCATCGTCGTGTCCCATAGCTGCTCCGGGTCCATTTCGCCCAGGCCCTTGTAGCGCTGGATGGTGTAGCCTCTGCCCGCGCCCTTGGTGAGCCGCCGCAGCTCCTTGTCGTCGTAGGCGTACTGGATGTCCTTGCCGCGCTGCACGCGGTAAAGCGGCGGCATGCCGATGTACACGTGGCCTTCCGTCACGAGCTCGCGCATGTAGCGGTAAAAGAACGTCAGCAGGATGGCGCGGATGTGCGCGCCGTCCTGGTCCGCGTCGGAAAGGATGATGACCTTGTGGTACTTGAGCGGCGCGAGGGTGAAATCCTCGTCGATACCCGTGCCCAGCGCGGTGATGATGGAACGGAACTCGTCGTTCGCGAGCACCTGATCGATGCGCTTCTTTTCCGCGTTGAGCGGCTTGCCGCGAAGCGGCAAAATCGCCTGAAAACGCCGGTCGCGCCCTTGCTTGGCGGAGCCGCCGGCGGAATCGCCCTCGACGATGAACAGCTCGTTTTCCTCGGGCTTCCTGCCCGTGCAGCTGGAGAGCTTTCCGACCAGCGGGGCCGCGTCGAGCTGGTTTTTCGCACGCGCCACCTCGCGGGCCTTGCGCGAGGCCTCGCGCACCTTGGCCGCGCGGATGGCCTTTTCGACGATCCGCTGCGCCAGGTCCTGATTTTTCAAATCCTCCAAAAACGCCGTCAGCTTTTCGCTCACCAGCGCCTCGACCGCCGGACGCACCTCCGTGTTGCCCAGCCGTCCCTTGGTCTGCCCCTCGAACTGCGGGTTGCGCACCGAGCAGGAGAGCACGACCGTGAGCCCCTCGCGGAAGTCCTCGCCCGCCAGGTTGTTATCCTTTTCCTTGAGCGCGCCGATCTTGCGGGCAAAGTCGTTGAAGGCCTTGGTGTAAGCGGCCTTGAATCCGATTTCGTGCGTGCCGCCCTCCGCCGTGGGGATGTTGTTGACGTAGGAAAAGACGTTGTCCGTGTAGCTGTCGCTGTATTGGAAGGCGACGCGGGTGATGACGTCGTCCTTCATGCCCTCAAAGAAGACGACCTGTTCAAAGAGCGGGGTCTTATCCCGGTTCAGAAACTGCACGTAATCGACGAGTCCGCCGTCAAACTGAAAGACGTGCTCGCGCTCTTCCGGTTCCTTGACGCGCTCGTCCGTGTAGACGATGCGAAGCCCCTTGTTGAGGTAGGCCAGCTCGCGCAGGCGGCGGCGAACCGTGTCGCCGTTGAAGACCGTCTCCTCGAAGATCGAGTCGTCCGGCATGAACGTCACCCGCGTGCCCTTTTTACGCGTATTGCCGATCTTTTCGAGCGGGCCCACGGCGCGTCCGGCCGTGACCTTTCCCTCCTTGGGGTCGTATTCGCTCCTGAACTGCATGCGGTAATGCGTCCAGTTGATGTAAACGTCCACCGTCATCCACTTTGAAAGCGCGTTTACGACTGATGCGCCTACCCCGTGCAGGCCGCCGGAATACCCGTAGTTCTCGTGGTCGAACTTGCCGCCCGCGTGCAGCTTGGTGTAGACCACCTCGACGCCCGTGATGCCGAGCTGCGGGTGCATGTCCACCGGCACGCCGCGCCCGTTGTCCTCCACGCTGACGCTGCCGTCCTTGTGCAGTTCGACCTTGACCTCGCTTGCAAAGCCGTTGGACGCCTCGTCGATCGCGTTGTCGACGATCTCCCACACCAGATGATGAAGGCCCCTTTGACCCGTTGAGCCGATGTACATGCCGGGGCGCATGCGCACCGCGTCCAGGCCCTCCAACACTTTCAGCACGCCGGCGTTATACTGCTTTGCCATTGAACATCCTCCTGATTCATCCCAAACAACCGATTTCGCTAAATATTAATTCTATCATAATTCCACTTTTTTCGCAATCCCGTCCATTCGCTCCGCGATCTTTTGAAATCGTCCGTGCGAAAAGGATAATCTCCCTTCCTTTCCCGCATAATACATCCGTCAATAAATCCCGAAACGAGGTGCAGTCATGTCTATTGGGATGGTACTCCTCACCGTTTTGGCGCTGCTCATCCTGTTCGGCGTCGGCCAGCGCGTGCTGGACCGCATGTATCTGACGGATCGCCAGGCGCTGCTCATGGTCGCGGCCATCTTTGTCGGCGGATGGCTTCCCGACCTGCAACTCGGCCGCGTGACGCTCAACATCGGCGGCGCGCTGATCCCGCTGGGGATCTGCATTTACCTGCTCGTGCGCGCCGGGACGAACAAGGAGCGCATCCGCGCCCTCGTCGCCGCCGTCCTGACGGGCGCGGCCGTTTACCTGCTGGGGCGGATCATGCCGGCCGACCCGATCCAGACCTATATCGACCCGAACTACGTCTACGGTCTGGCGGCGGGCGTCATCGCCTACCTGCTCGGCCGTTCGCGCCGGGCGGCCTTCTTCGCGGGCGTCGTCGGCGTGCTGCTGGCGGACATCGCCGTCGGCGCGGTCAACTGGGCGAACGGCATCGACCAGACGCTGCATCTGGGCAGCGCGGGCGCGCTGGACGCGGTGGTCATTTCCGGACTGCTTGCCGTCCTGCTCGCGGAATTCGTAGGCGAGGCGCTGGAACGGCTCATGAACGGCGCTTCAAAGGATCCGATGGAGGATGGCGCGGTCGCCACAGGGAGGCGAAAGAAATGAAAAAGTGCCTTGCAATGCTCGCGTCCGTCTGCCTGCTGCTGATGCCGCTGACGACGCGGGCGAGCGTCGGCGACACCGCGGACGAATGCTACACGGTCTTCACGGATTCCGGCGATCCGCTCTTTCAAATCGCGGGGACCGTAAATGCAGACGACGAGTACATCAGCGCGGACAACAAGCTCTACAGGATCAAGTCCGCGGACGAGGGACAGAAGACGGCCGTGGCCATTCTCTCCGGCGACGAGGAAATGCCGGACGTCTCGTGGCTCGACGCCCAGGAGGCCGTCTCCGTCTACGCGCAGGAGCAGCAGAAGCTCATCGCCATGTACGTGACCCACAGCGACGAATCGTACATCCCGACGGACGGCACGGAGAGCAAGGAGACGCGCGGCGGCATTTACGACGTGGCCGAGGAGCTCAAGGCCGCGCTAGAAAAGCGCGGCATCACGGTCGCGCTGGATACCTCCACGCACCTGCCGCACGACGGCGGCGCATACCGCCGCTCGCGCCAGACGGCCACGCGCCTGGCGGAAAAAGGGCCCGACGCGCTGATCGACATCCACCGCGACGGCATCCCCGCGCCCGAGGAGTATACGCACACGGTCAAGGGCGAAAACGTCTCCAAGGTCCGCCTGCTGGTGGGCAAGGCGAACCAGAACAGCGACGCGAACCGGGCGTTCGCCAAGCAGATCAAGGCCGTGGCCGACAAGATGTATCCCGGTCTCATCAAGGACATCTTCATCGGCAAGGGCAACTACAACCAGGAGATCATGCCCCACGCCATTTTGCTGGAATTCGGAACGCATACCATTTCCAAGGAGCGCGCCATCGCCTCCGCGGACCTGATGGCGAACGTCCTTTCCAAGACGCTGTACGGCGAGGTCAGCGGCAGCACCTCCGGCAGCGCGGGAAATACCACGCAGAAAAGCGCTTCCTCCGGCGGCACGCAGGCCGGCGCATCCGGCGGCAGCGGCGCGGATGCCGCGCAGTCCGACGCGGGCTCCGGCAGCGGCATCGTGTGGATGCTGGTCATCGCGGGCGTCGCGGTGCTGGTCTTCGCCTTTCTCGCCACGGGCAGCGGCAAGGGCATGGGGGAAAAACTCCGAAGAAACACGAGCGAAATCACGGGCGGGCTGTTCGGCAAGCGACCGGACAAGGACAACCCGCCGAAATGACGGGACAGCCGGGACTGTAAGCGCCGCTTACAGTCCCTTTTTTGCCCTCGATTCCGCCGAAGGCTTGACTTTGATTCCCAAATACCCGATAATATGTTGGGTTTACATCGCAATCTACGCTGAACCAAGGAGGCTGTCCGATTTGCCGCAACGCATTGTCGATGTCGCGCCGCACTCCATTTCTGCGCGCCACGGCGTCCAAAAGGGCGATACGCTCATCTCCATCAACCGAACGCCGGTGCTCGATCAGGTGGACTACCAATATCTGACGGCCCGAAAGCATCTGACGCTGCTCCTGTCCCGCGAAGACGGTACGGAGTACTCCTTTTCGATCGACAAGAGCGACGCGGACACCTTGGGCCTGACGCTGGAATCGACGCTGATGACGTACCCGAAGACCTGCGCGAACCACTGCATGTTCTGCTTCATCGAGCAGATGCCCCCGGGCATGCGGCCTTCGCTCTACGTGCGCGACGACGATTGGCGGCTTTCCCTGATCGCGGGCAATTTCGTGACGCTGACCAACCTGCCGCCCGCCGAAATGCAGCGCATCATCGACCGCAAGGCCAGCCCCATCTATATTTCCGTGCACACGACCGATCCGGAACTGCGAAAGCGCATGCTGCACCACAACCAGGCGGGCCGCATCATGGAACACCTGCGCCGCTTCGCGGACGCTGGCATTCACTTCCACTGCCAGATCGTCCTGTGCCCCGGCATCAACGACGGCGACGCCCTGGAGCGAACGCTTGCCGATCTGACGAGCCTGTGCCCGGCGGCGCTGACGGCGGCGCTCGTGCCCGTCGGCCTCACGAAGTATCGCGAGGGGCTCTATCCCCTCCGGCCGTATACAAAAGAGGAAGCGAAAGCCGTCGTATCGCAGGCGCACCGCTGGCAGGAACAAATGCTACGCGCGCACGGAACGCGCTTTGTGTTCCCCTCGGACGAGTTTTATCAAATCGCGGAGGAGCCCATCCCGCCCTACGAGGCCTATGAGGACTTTCCGCAAATCGAAAACGGCGTCGGGCTGCTGCGGCAGTTCGCGGACGAGTTCGAGACCGCTCTGCGCCTCGACCCCGACGACACGGGCGCAAGACCCCGCCGCGTCTTGATGGCGACCGGCACCTCCGTCGCGCCGTTCATGCGCAGCCTCGTCGCCTCGCACCCGATTCCGGGCGTAGAGGTGACGGTGCAGCCCGTGCTCAACCGTTTTTTCGGGGAAACGGTCACCGTCTCCGGCCTTCTGACCGGGCAGGACCTCGCGGGGCAGCTCGCGGGCGCTAGGGCCGACGAAATCTTCATCACACAATCTATGCTGCGCGCGGGCGAGAACGTCTTTTTGGACGACATGACGCTCGAGCAGGTTGAACAGGCGCTTCGCATACCGATTCGCCCGGTGCCAAACGACGGCGCCGAGCTGCTCTATGCGCTGCGCGGCTTGGAGGGATAAAAATCATGGCAAAACCCCTGGTCGCCGTCGTGGGACGCCCCAACGTCGGCAAATCGACGTTCTTTAACCGCATCGCCGGAAGGCGCATTTCCATCGTCGAGGACACGCCCGGCGTCACGCGCGACCGCATCTACGCGGACGTGGAATGGCTGACCCATAAGTTTACGCTGATCGACACCGGCGGCATCGACCCGCGCACGGACGACGTGCTGCTCTCGCAGATGCGCGAGCAGGCGGAAATCGCCATGGAAACCTGCGACGTCATCCTCTTCTTCGTCGATGGACGCACCGGCATGACCGCCGACGACATGGACGTGGCCAACATGCTGCGGCGCACCAAAAAGCCGGTGCTGCTCGTGGTCAACAAGATGGACACGCCCGACATGAACGACAACCTCTACGACTTTTACGGACTCGGCATCGGCGAGCCCATCGCGATCTCCTCCGCGAACATGCTGGGGC